>JBBCGO010000001.1:600000-964444 GCA_037200925.1 Candidatus Doudnabacteria bacterium | reverse complement strand
AAATACCTCTTAGAATAATAATTAGGTTTATGTATAAACTATACAACAAAGCACGAAAAAAACAAGGCTTTTTTTCTCTTTTTCTGCATTTTTTGTACTTTTTGCACAAAAAAATCGTATTTTTACCCCAAATCCATTGTGCAAACCTATTTTATTTTCATGTTTATCTACAGGAGTATACGCTTTAACCTTGTACTTTTGATCCAATTATTTCGGCAGGCGGTGGATAAGGCTAAAAAAACCTCCAAGATCTGGAGGTTTTTAAAACTCAATTTTTACAGGGCAAATTGGCTTCGAAGCCGGAACAAGTGCATATTAGCCACTCGCTCAATAGCGGCATCGTGGTAGGTCCTGACAATATCCTTGACCCATATTTCAAAATGCTTATATGCCCTTTTACTTTTAACTTGTGATGCTTTATATGCTATTTCGTAAACAACCAGGACATTTTTTATTGACATATGTTTATTCTTATTTCCTGATTAATTTTAAGACTAGTTACTTCTATTATTTATACGATAACGTGCATAGAAGGTTTCAGTCAAATTGCTGATTATTCTACTTATTAAATAAATTTTTCGCAGCTGTCCACATCCCCCAGTCATTCTGCTTCTCGGCCATCCAATACCACCATTCCACACCCCACAGATAATGCCGCGATAGGTCGGTTTGCCGGGCATATTGCAGATTGTCGGCAAAAACTTTGGCATTCATCAGACTTTTTTGCTGATCTATCGGCATATTGAAAGCGCCCTGCGTGAACCATGGCTCCATTTGAAGCTCAACATCCCAAACATCGCTAATGTGGGTAAATGTTTCCAAAAATCCGGCTTTGATGCGGTAAAAGATCGCGGGGATGGGATATTTATAATAACCGCCAAATTTAGCATCATAAGAAACCCGGTAGACTGTCGCTCCCAAAACGTCACCGCCGGAGTGAGCCGTGGTAATCCATGGACCGCGCTCCCCGCTGTCCGTAACTACGATCGGACGGCTATCAAGTTGCCTGACCAAACTGACTTCTTTGGTAAAAAGTTCCTTTGAACTTTCAGGACAATCAGGTCCGAAGTTAAAGAACGGTTCATTTTCAACCTGCCAATCCTTGACCGCAGAAAAAGTTTTAAAATGTTCAACGCTTTGTTTCAAAAAATCCAATAATGCCCCATCCTGGTCTGCAGGAGAAAGTTTTTTGACCCAATCAGGCTCCGAACATTCCGGCCATCTGGGCTGCTTGCGGCCCAGGACAAGCAAAACATCAACATTATCCTTTTGCGCCTGCACCAGCTCCCAGTCTACCTGAGAAAAATCATATTGACCCGCGGTTTTTTCGGCATCTTTCCAATACGTCATCAGGCGCAGTTTTTTTGGCTTCAGGTCTGCAAGGATATCCAAAAACATGAACTTGGGGTCAAAACCCAATCCGATCGCTTCCTGATACGAATAGGTCAGTCCCCATTCCGGCGCGGCTTGGGGCTTATAACGGAAATAGAAATAGGCGCAAACAAGGATCAGGAGTGCGATAATTATTGCTAAAATTTTTAAAAACTTTTTCATTTTGTTATCAGGAATAATCCGAAGGAGATCAGGGCGATGGCCCCAAGTTTCAGCGTTATGGTGCCATAGCTGATCTTTTCTTTCAGCACTTTCGGGAAATAAACGGACAAAAAACTGGTCAGTCCCAGAAGAAATGCGAATTGGGTGCCCTGCAGGGCATTGACCACAGAAACGCTTCCCAAACTCACCGCATAATTCTGCAGAAATCCGCCGATCGTTCCCGAGGCTCTGGAAGAATAATACAAGGCCACGTTTTTTACTCCGGCCTGTTTCGGGGCGTTAAAGATCACATCTCTGTTCTTTTTGAATAAAAGGATCGGCAGAGCCACGAGGAAAAACCCCATGCGCGTCCAGACCATGCCGGAAATAAAATTGCTGTGATTGAAAATATATTTCGTCAGAACCGACGCTATGGCAAAGAAAACCGCGGACAGGCCGGCCAAAAGAAAGGTTTGGGCAGTCCAACCCTCAACCTCTTTTCTCACCGAGATCAGCACTGCCCCTGCGACCAAAAACAAAAACCCGACGGTCTGCGTGGAGCTTAAGCGCTCGCCCAAAATTATGTAAGCGAACAGCAGTGAAAACAGAGGGATCATTCCGCCCTGTATCGGCACCACGCGGGAAACGCTGCTTTTGGCTATTGCAGAATAAGAATAATAGATCCCAAAGATAAAGAAGACCCCCGCCGCCAAGGCGACCGCAAAATCGTGGAGACTCAATAATTTGGCGCCAAACGGAACCAAGACCAGAGAAAACGGTCCGGTTATGGCAGTATAGAACGCGTAAGCGATCGGTTCCCTGACAACTTTTGACACCAAAAACTTATCCGCAATTCCCGTGAATGCCAATAAAAAATAACCGCTCAGCGCAATAAATATCCAGCTAGCTATCAATGGATACCTCCTTAAATACGCCTGCGCTTTTTTCCCTGACTGTTCTTTTCTGCGTGGCATAATCAATTTCTATCAGGCCAAAGCGCGGACCGAAACCGTTTGTCCATTCGTAGTTATCCGTCAAAGCCCAATAGAAATACCCGCGGACGTCAGCCCCTTCTTTGATCGCACTTATCACCCATTCCAAAGTTTCGCGGATGAACTTAGGCCTGCGGCTGTCCAGGATATCGGCCACGCCGTTTTCCGTAACATAGATCGGCAAGCGGTATTTTTTCAGATCCTGCAGTAAATGATAAATGCCTTCCGGATACAAAACCCAGCCCATATCCGAACGGTCCTGCTGATCATTGAGGGATAATTGGCCTCTAGCGAAATTATTGTTCATTTCCTGGTAAATGTGCCTTGGGTCAAATTTCACGATATTGTAAAAATAATAATTGACTCCGATAAAATCCAGGCGGCTGATCAGTTTTTTCAGCAAATAATGATTGCCGATCCTGTCGGCGAAAAAAACCACTGTGCGGTCAAAAAAATTATTTTTCCGGAAAGCCCTGTAATAGCTGCTGTTTTTTGCGATGCCTACTTTTGCCTTCGGATCATAAGACTTAATTGCATCATAAGCTTTATTATGGGCCTGGGCCAAATTGCCAAGCACCTGCCAATAAACTAATCTGCTTTTTTTAAAAGGCGGAAAAACGCCCGACAAATATGCCTGTTGGCAATAGACTTCCGGCTCATTCAATGTGACCCACAGATCAATCTCCGCTCCCAGGTTCTGGGCGACAAACCATGTGAACCGCGCGAACGCTTCCACGCCTTCTTTTTTTTCAAAACCTTTCTTTTCCGCCAGCCACTGCGGCAGTGTCCAATGCCATAATGTCACCATTCGGGTCAATCCCCGCTCTTTCATGGCCTTCAAAACTTTTTTATAGTGTTCTATAGCCACCGCGTCCCACCGGCCTTCCACAGGCTCGATCCTGGCCCACTCGATGGAAATCCTCATGGCATTCAGTCCGATCTCCTGAGCTATTTTAAAATCCTCTTCGTATCGGTTATAATGGTCAGCGGCTTCTCCTGATTTTGGCACCAGCCCGGCCTGTTCTGCCCGCCACCAATCCGAGTTCATGTTATTGCCTTCTGACTGGTGGGCTGAAGAGGCTGCGCCCAGCAGAAAACCCGGGGGAAAATTCAATTTTGTTTCGGTTTTGGAAGATTCCATATCAAACTAATTATACCTTTTTTGAAATATTTTTGCTAAAAACGCTTGACAGATTTCCGGCTTGGGTTTAATATTAGCCGAGATGTGGAAAAAAAATCCGCAAACTGATATCAAACCAATCAAGCTCGAAATCGAGTCCTAGGACTCGATTTTTTTTTACCAATCTGCAGAAGGAGGATCAAGATGGCCGTATTCCTTAATATCGACGGGTCACGCGTATGTCTTGTCTTGGCCCTGGACCGATATCAACTCCTCAACAAGGATTTGCAAAAAGGCGAAACTCCTGAAGAACGGGCTTACCTGCGCCGTACCCCGCGGATTGTAGAAAAACCGCAAGCCGGTTACATCAGAAGACGCGGAAAACGCAAAGCCAACCTTACCAAAGAACAAACCCTGGTTGACTTTTCCAAATACAATCCCGTTGAACCGGGAATCATCACCTGTCCTGCGGGCCAGTATCTTTGGGAAAGAATTACCGTGATCGTGCCTCCAAGAACCGCCGGTCTGGCCGTGCTTTTCGGAACTAACATCGGGCTGGCCGAAGAGGGTTTGGATTCGGTTCTTCGGAAGCAGGCCTGGCAAAAAGAGTGCGATATAAAACGATGCCGAGTGAGGCAGATCGTAAGCCAGCATTTCGGCCTGCCTGAGGCTTCGCTGGACGACAGTTTCGTCCTTGCTGACATCAACGGCTTGGGCTCAAAGATCGGCACCGGGCCATATCGCTTGCTAGCCGTAATGCCAAATCAAAAACCTGCGGTCATTCGTCCCGGCATTACTATCCGAGAAATCGCAGAACAATCATAGAGTCTTGATGCTCAAAGACTCTTTTTTTATTGAAACGTACAATTCCTGCCTGCGATCAATAATAATGATATAATAAATATCATGCGTTTTATCCGAAAGAACCAAATAATTGCGGCTGTTTGTCTGCTGCTGGCCCTGGCTTTTTCCAGCGCATTTGCGCAAACCGCCCCGACGCCTCCGACTCCCGAGGAAAAAGCCCAGCTTCAGCAGCAGCTTGACCAGATCGAAAGCCAGATCATGCAATACCAGCAGGAACTGAAGCAGATCGCGGGTCAAAAAAATACTCTGCAGAACAAGATCAATCAGCTGAAAAAACAGCAGGCTTCCCTGAATCTTCAGATCCAGGCCACCAACCTGCAGTTGGATGCGATCAACAGCTCGATGGTTTCCACTCAAGCCACAATTGACGCCAACGTTGCCCAAAGCGGAAAGCTGAAGGACCAGCTAAGCGGCTACATCCGCCTGCTGCACGAGCAGGACAACGACTCTCTGCTCTATATTCTTTTGTCTCAGGATAATTTATCCGACGTCTTGAACGAACTGGAAAATTCCTCGCAGATCTCGCAAAGCTTAAATAAAATTTTAAATGAAATTGAAGATAACAACAATCAGCTCCAACAACGGCAAGATACCCTGTCCCAACAAAAAGATGAAAACGATAATTTACTCTCCATCCAAAGCCTGCAGAAACAGCAGCTAGTCGCTTCCACCAGCGAGCAGGCAACTCTGCTGACCCAAACAAAAGGCCAGGAAAGCAATTACCAGGCAGTGCTCTCGGACTCTCAGAAACAAGCCGCCGCGATCCGCTCGCGCCTATATCCGCTTTTGGATGTCAACAACCAGATCAGCTTTGGCCAGGCCGTGGAGATCGCCCAATACGCGCAAGGCCTGACCGGAGTGCGAACCGCGTTTCTTCTGGCCATCCTGACGCAGGAATCAAACCTCGGAAAAAACGTAGGCACCTGCAACAGGCCGGGCGACCCGCCGGAAAAAGGCTACCAGGTGATTATGAAGCCTGACCGGGACATTCCGCCGTTCCTGCAGATAACTGCGGATCTGGGCATGGACCCGAAAACTACACCTGTCTCCTGCCCTTTGAAAAATAAGAACGGCAGCCAGAATGGCTGGGGCGGGGCGATGGGCCCGGCGCAGTTCATTCCCTCCACCTGGATGGGCTACAAAAACCAGGTCACGGCCCTAAGCGGCAAAATGGCCAATCCATGGGATATCCGCGATGCGTTCGTAGCAGCGGCCATCAAGCTCAAAGCCGGCGGCGCAGGAACCCAGGACGGCGAATGGGCCGCTGCCATGCGGTACTTTTCCGGCGGGACAAATGTTAAATACCGGTTCTACGGCGACAATGTCGTGGCTACAGCCGCAAAGTACCAGCAGGACATTGATGCTTTGGGCAAATAAAAAAGGCAGAACCCGCGGCTCTGCCACAAAAAATCCCGATGCTGTCTGACCTCCTGATATTATGAAAGCGTTTTTCCATCCCACTTGTGGTTGAGGTCAGGATAGAAGAATGCGGCCGTCTCATCGCCAAGCCTGGAGACGAACACCATCCATCCGCCATGGACCTTTGCCCGATACATTCTAAAATGACTGTTGCATTTGATCTCTTCCCACTCCATTTCCAGCCTCCTGCTCGGCAAAGCAAAACCCTGCAGAGTTAAACAGCTTACACTAAATTTCCGTTAGAGTCAAGATCTTATAATGCTGAATTTATTTCAGCATCTATTAAAAGACCCCGAAACAAGTTCGGGGTTTCGTTTATCTTTTTTGCTCATGACTTTAGTACTGAGCATAGTCATGAGCAAAAATTACTTTACAAGATATACATTACACGTTACACGATTTTTACCAGACCCTGAAGATCTCCCTTTTTCCGGTCATATACATCTCGTGATAGCCTTCCATTTTCGCCATGGCTTTTTTCATTTCCGGCGTAGGATTCATATAAGCTTTCCAGCTCTCTTCATATGCGGCTAAGCTGTCAAATTTTGAGACCATGACCACGCGGTTATATTTGCCCGTCATGTCGGTCATGATGTTGACCAGTTCTTTATTGCCAACCATTGACTCTTTGAACAATTTAGCCAATTTGCTGGCATTGCCCGGTTTGCAAACAAAAGTATCATAGACCATGATCATATATATTTTCCTTTCAGATTAAGTAAGGAAGTGTATCATAACAAGAAGCGGTGAAATGGGAAAGAGGAAAGCTGAACGAAAAACCCGACCCTAACAGGTCGGATTTTTAACCTTCAAGACTATATAAACTAGTGCATTGCGCCGATGACCAAACCTGTGGCGAGCAGGGTTACTGCGCTGCCGCCGATACCGAGCCAGAACAGGGTCATTTTTCCGCCCCAGAGGGAATCACCGAGTTTCTGCGGCACGATAAAGCCGATCCAGACCCAGAAAGCCGTCATCACTGAGCCACTTACAGTCAGTTGATTCAAACCGACCACAAACCTCGCAAACACATAGAACATTACCACTGAGGCTATAAATTGCCAGACGTATGTCATCATCATGGACTTTTTCATGGCCGCCTGTTTTTCCGGGCTCCATTTATCCATACCCACGGCTGACATGTACATTTTACCAAATAGCGGGCCGAACCAGATGCTGCCTATGATCATACTGGCCACAGCCGAAACCAAAATCGCTAACCAATTAACATGCATTATAATATTCACCCCCTTCCCTGAATACTATTAGCTTACAACAAAAGAATCCGGGAGTGAAATTATGAACCAAGGAACATTTGAAACTCGTATGTTATGTATAAAATACACATTTCTGAGATAACAATATTACTTGATGAATTTTCCGGAACTGGGAGAAAAGTTAAGAAAATATCTTAAAATTGCCTGGCTGCTTTTGCTGTTGGTCATTCTATTGGTATTGGAAACTTATTTTTTTAACCGCTGGCTGAATATAATCCCTCAGCTATATTTTGTCCGGCGTACGGCTTCAGCCGTGGGGTTGGGCGCTCTGGTATTTGGCCCGGCAGTTTTTTTTAATAAACGGGGCCGCCGGCATCTCTACCTGCTTTTAACTTCGGCGCTTTTGACGCTGATTTTTCTTTCCCAATTTATTTATTATAAATATTCCGGCGGGTTTCTGCAGTTTTCGGCCCTATTTTATGCCGGCCAAGCATCCGATCTTACAGCTACGATAAAAAATTTAATAACTGCAAAATTATTATTATTTATTGCGCCTATTATCTTTGTCGCCCTAAGTTTTTGGTCAGGCAAAGACAATTATGCGCTTTCAAAAAAAGAAAAATTGGCAGCCGCGGCTCTTATTTTCTTTGTATTCGCCGGAGGCTACGGCACATTACTCGCTTTGGAAAAGCATGACTGGGGCGATACTACGAGGCTTTACAGCAAAATATATGACCTGGGCACCCTTGTCGGAAAAATAGGCATAGTGAATTTTTATATTGAGGACGCCGCAAAGTTTGCTTTACAAATGCATCAGGTTTCTGCCGCAGGCCAGGATTTTGTCGAAAACTGGGTTGCAAACAGGCCGCAGCCAGCACAGCAGCCAAAAAACTTCGGCATTGCCAAAGGGCGTAATCTGATAGTTATCCAGGTTGAATCCCTGGAAAACTGGCCGATCAACGGTACGGTCGGAGGGCAAGAAATTACTCCTAACTTGAACAAGATTGCCGCAACCGGAATGTATTTTAATAATTACTATTCGCAGATCGCTGAAGGTAATACGGCGGACGCGGAGTTTTCCACCATGGATTCGCTTTATCCCCTGCCCGATTCCGTGGTCTTCATTACGCATGCGCAAAATCAGCTGGCGGCATTACCTTACTTACTAAAAAATAACGGTTACACCACGGCTGTGATGCACGGCGATGTCGCGACATTCTGGAACCGTTCCAACATTTATCCTTCTATCGGTTATCAAAAAGTATTCACTCAGGCCGATTACAAACAAAGCCGGCCGATCGGCTTTGACGGACTGGGCGACGAAGATTTTTTTGAACAAAGCCTGCCGAAACTTCAGAGCCTCAAGCAGCCTTTTATGGCAACCGCTATCACTTTAAGCTCGCACACGCCGTTTAACATTCCCGAAGATCTGCAGACCCTGGACATTCCTGCGGGAAGTACGGCGGTATCAGGCAGCACCAGCGATGACGGCAGCTTAGATTTGGACGCAACGCGCACAGATTATTTAGAGAGCGTGCATTATGCCGATTCGGCGATAGGAAAATTCATCGACGGACTGAAAGCGGATGGGCTTTACGATAATTCGGTCATTGTTATTTACGGAGACCATAATGCCTTCATTGATACCGCTGATTCCGCGGCCAATCAGGTGCCCATGATATTGCTGGCCCCGGGCCTTCCGCTCAACGGAATAAATTCAGATCCCGCAAGCCATCTTGATCTATACCCTACTTTGGCCAACCTTTTGGGAATGCCGGCACCCAAGACCGCCCTAGGCCAAGATCTGTTCAATACGGCGGATCCGGTTGCAACTCAGCGCAATATCATCACAGGTTCCATCAAATTCATCGTCAGCAAGGATAAAAAATACACCGCGACAAGCGATACGGAATTCGGGAACGGAACCTGCCAACAGCTGCCTGACGGCAAAGTTTTGGCTGTATCAGACTGTGAACAGCTATTTAAGCGGGAAAAAAATAAAATTAAAGTTTCAGATATAGTTGTGCGCTATAATCAGCTGCAGCTTCTTTCAGGCCATTAATTGCTGCGCTGTACATCACGCATTGGTTGCCGCCTGATTTTTTGGCCAGATATAAAGCTTTGTCGGAAAAAATAAGCAACTCACCGGGCTTTCTGCTGTTGACCGGATAAAGCGCAACACCGATGCTGACCGAGGTCTGTATTATTTTTTTTTCCATAATTATCGGGGTCCGGAACGCATTTAGAATTTTCGTTGCGAAACCGGCTGCATCCTTATTTTGCAGATCATTTGCTAAAATCACAAACTCATCGCCGCCGAACCTTGCTGCTATATCAGAAATTCTTATACTATCGCATAAGCGACGTGCAATCTCTATCAATACCAGATCTCCAAATCTGTGGCCATGCTCGTCATTGGTCCGCTTAAAATTGTCAAAGTCCATATAAAGAACTGCGAACATATTTCCTTTTTTCGTTCTTGAAACGGATTCGATCAAATTTTCTTCAAAAAAATTCCGGTTAGGCAGCCCCGTCAAAAAATCATGCGTTGAACTATGGACGGCGGTTTTGTGCAGGTCGTTTTGCCGGGTAACATCTCTCATGATCTTGGAAAAACCCTGATGCACGCCTTTCTTATCTTTCGTGGAAGTCAGCACGCCGCTGCTCCAAAACTTAGTTCTGTTTTTCCGGATATATTGCCGCTCATCCAAATGCCTGTCGTCTTTCACGGCAGTTATCATATCTGAGTCAGGTACCGCTTTTTTTAGATCTTCTTTAGTGAACAAAACCGAAAATTTCTTGCCGATAATTTCATTTCTTTTGTATCCGAACAATTTTACGCCTCCCTGATCCCAGCTCGTTACAATGCCTTTTTTATCCATCATGAAAATAGCATAGTCTTTTATGTTTTCTATCAGCGAACGGTAGCTTTCTGCTATTTTAGTTGTTTGTTTCCGGCGGTCTTTTTTCATAAAAATCCAAAATTTTGACAAAAAAACGACTCTAAAACATAGACTCGTTTATAGTATCCTATTGGAATTGTTCTTCCCCCGTTCTATTGACCATAGAACACTAGGGAATCATGTGTTTTCGGCAAACTCTGCCTATAACCAGTATGGACCCCAAGCTTGCTGTGTGTCAAGCATTGATCAGTGAAACAAAACCCTGACTGATTCGTATAATATATTATGACGATGACTAAAAAGTTGAATTTTTTAGCGGCGACAACACTGCTTGGCGGATCTTTGTTGTTTACATCAACTCCTGTTTGGGCCCAAACCCAACCCCAATCCCCTATTTCCTCCGTCTCAAACACCAGTTCTTATAACTGGGCCGGGTATGTGGCCGCAAACGGCAGTTATACTTCGATCACCGGCACTTGGATAATCCCGCAAGTAACTTCTGGCAACAGCCTGTCAGCGGATGCCACATGGGTCGGGATCGGCGGAGTTGGAAGCACAGACCTGATCCAGGCCGGCACCATGAATTCTTCCGGCCAGTCCCAAGCCTGGTTTGAAACTTTACCGCAGGCGATCTCGCCGATTTCCCTGCCGGTAAAAGCAGGCGATTCGATCACCGTCTTGCTCGATCAGCGATCTGCAGGAGTTTGGAACATTTCTTTTAATGACAACACCACGGGACAAAATTATCAGACATCTGTGAATTATAATTCCTCTCTGTCGTCCGCAGAATGGATAGAAGAAATGCCGGCCAGCAACTTCGGCTTTATTCCGCTCGATAATTTCGGCACAGTCCAATTCACCAACAGTTCAACGATACAGAACGGCCAGCCGACTACGATCACGGGTGCCAATGCTCAAATGATGACCATGGTCAATGCAGGCAGGGAGAACCTGGCCTCGCCTTCGGCTTTAGGAGCGGACGGGGGCAGTTTTACCGTAACGCGCTCAGGCGCCTCTTCTGCGAGTTCTGTGGGTCCGGGCTACGTTCGCCGCCGCTGGTCGCATGTCAGCCGCGATATCCAAGGCTACACCCCGCCAGCACAAGGAAGCACGAGAATCTTACGTTTTTATCGTGACGGATTTCAAACCCTATTTTTCCAGTTCAGATAACCGTTAATTAATAATTAAAAACACCCTATTCTTCGTTGGGTGTTTTATTAAACCATCAATTATTATTATTTTATCTTGGAAAGATCAATTCCTTGAGTTGTACCTAAGACGTTTGTCCCCAACCCGTCGTTGGCCAAAACTTGCGTTTTAGCATCAAACTTAAATTGAGCGTTGGGATAAGCTTTTGCCAGCCTGATACTTCCGACAATTCCGGATCCCAAAAGCCCGGGATTGGACTTGCCGCACAAAATCCGAATTTGGCCTTTTTGCGTATCGATATTTTTTTCGATGAACAATTGGCAAAATGATTGCGTGAAATCCAAGCCGCGGATGTTAACTTTAGCCGGATCGTAGTTGATGATGGCTGCGACCGCATTGATAGGCTGATCGCCGCTATCAGCGACAATATTTATTTTATTGCTGTCAGGAACCAATTTTAACGAAGCTAAACCGCCTCCGGCCGCAGTTGCCGGCGAGGCAATAAAAACAAACAATACCGCAGCGATAAAAATTTTATGAATCATAATAAGATACTGCTGATAAAAAAATAAACAACTGCAAGTTGTTGATTTGGCTTTTGATATGGTTCTAGAAAATGATCATATCACAGGTTAATGTATGGGTCAAAGACCGGGCCTGACCCGGGTGATGATACCCTCTAACCATTTCTGATGCTGCTTAACCAAATTCTTTTCCACTAATCTAGAAAGCAAAGAAGGGCCGAGTCCGCCCTGCACCTCTTCTGTGACCAGCATGCATCCCTGTGCCTGCGGAATGATCTTCCATCCATGGAATCCCCTGGATGCGAATCCGCGGGCATTCCATCCTAAGTCCGTAAAGGGTTGAAATATGAGAACTTCGGAAATGACATGCAGGCCAAAAGTCCGCCAGGTAAACTTCGTATTCTGATTTAAAGTTTGCTGTCCCTCTAGGATTTTGACATCTTTAGCGTTCGGATACCACAAAGGCCAGGCAGCGGCATCTGTCAGGACTCGCCAAATATCTTCCGCTGAGGCCGGAATAAACAGCTGGTTGTAACTATGAACCGGGTATTTGCCGGGGTCGAACCCCTCCGGCCAGACTATCTGATATTCTGGCATGAGCAATAATTATTAAAGCTCTTTTTTATTATTGGAAGAGTTGTTTCTTAGGCCAATGAGAGCCCAGGACCGTCCCAGTGCTATGCTGTACAGGATAAAAATTATAGTGAAGAATATGTCAAGATTGAGCATGGCTTCAGTGTTTGAGAGCAGATATGCGCCATATATCACAATAACCAGATAAACAATTATCAGGGCAACAAGGATCAATTTATTGCCTATGTAAACGTGATGTTTTTTTCCGCCGATGAACATGCGCAAGGACTGCGTAAGACCCAATAAGCCAAAGACGATGAGGACCCAGCTGATATCCGCATTCGGAATAAGGCCCACAAGTGAGATAAAAAATATGGTCAACAGCGCCGTATACGCGCTCTCGGCCAAAACGCGGTCCCTTGCCGAAACTGTGCTGTTGACGTCTCCGCGCTCCATGACCAAAGTTAAAGCCACAAACAGCAAACCGATAAAAGAAGCTGAGGCGCCGACGCTGGCCAGGAGGAAATCATGAAGTTGATTTAGGATCATTTGGATTTTTAATTTTAATAAATGATATTTGGTGACCCTACCGGGAGTCGAACCCGGGTTTGGTGGATGAGAACCACCTGTCCTAACCACTAGACGATAGGGCCTTCGTCGCAGTCCGGTAAACACTTCGCGTTTTGACTTCGTCAAAAGCGCTACGGTTTACTTGCTGCTCCTCTCGAAAAATTTGTTCTCACCGCCTTCGGCGGTTGCGACTCAAATTTTTCGGGAACTACACTATTATACTCACTTTTGGCTAAAACTAAAACCCATAATTATGGCGTGGCCAGCCATTTTTGGGATTGCCGGACTAGCAATTCTTCTGCCCGAAGAGGCTCATCCATTATCTCTTTTACGATCTTTTCCATACGGCCGGCCTGCGAGCCCTTCACCAAGATCGTATCTTGTTCCCGTAATTCATCTTGGATCGGGATGCGTGCCTGGTCTGCGGTTTCAAACCACTTTACTTGGCCGCCAAACTTGCGTTTACGCAATTCATGCTCAACTATCCTGGCATTTTCGCCAACCAGAAAAACAAGGTCGATATTATTTTCCATAATTTTCCCCGCCACTTCCCTGTGTCCTGATTCCGTCTTGTTTCCCAACTCTGTCATGCCGCCAAACGCTATAACCTTGCGCCCGGATGAAATTTGGCTCAAGGCTTCCAGCGCTGCAAAGGTCGAATCAGGAGCCGCATTATAAGTATCATCAATGATCAGCGTATTCTTGATGCCGGACAGCATCCGCAGCCGCCCGGGAGGCGGTGAAAATGATTTTAATATTTCGGAAGCTGTGGCCAGATCAATGCCAAATCTGACAGCACATCCTACTGCGGCCGCCGCCGCATACACCGGCGGTTTGCCCAAAGCGTCCGGCAAAAAGTAAGGCACGACATTGCCGTTATGATGGATCTTGAAATTCACTCCCCACTTGTCATTCACCCGGATGATCTGAAAATCAGAGATCATTATCTGGGCAGAAGGATTGAATCCATAACCCCAAACATCCGCTTTAGCCTGGGTTCTGTATTCAAAGATCTTCGGGTTGTCAAAATTAAGGATAGCCAGGGCGCTGCGATCCAGTTTTTTTATCAAAGTCCATTTCTCCTTAGCCAGTTCGCTTTGACTGGAAAAAAACTCCAGATGGCTTATGCCGATGTCAGTTAAAACCCCGATCTCGATCCTGCCCAGCATACCGGCTAAGTATCCGATATCGCCCGGGCGGTCAGCGCCCAATTCCAAGACCAGCACTTGCGGGTAATCGGCGTAGATTAACTTAAGCACGGCTTTAATGATAATCAATATCCAAAGCAGCAGATTTCTCCCCCCGGATTTTTCATTGATAATAGTCAGAGGCACTCCGAATTCATTATTATAATTGCCCGCACTGCCCCTGACCGAAAACTTGGTCTCCAAAACTTTAACGATAGCTCCTGTCGTGGAAGTTTTCCCCACGCTTCCGGTGACAGCAATAACCCTGGGCCGATAGCGGGCCAGGGTTAGTTTTGCCAAACCGTATAGAATTTTCTGAATTAGCTTCTTCATTGTCTAGAGGGAGGAATCTGCAGGTAGTTTAGGATAAAACTGGCTATCTCGCCAAATGCCGGCGCAGCTGTGGTTTCGGCGAATTTTACGTCTTTCGGATTATCAATGCGCACCAGCATTACGAATTGCGGGTTGTCCACCGGGCCAAATCCGATGAAGGACCCGATATTTTTATTGGGATCATATCCTGACTTGCCGACCAGCGGGACTTGCGCGGTTCCTGTCTTGCCTGCGATGTAATAGCCTTTGACTGCGGCTTTTTTCCCATGGCCGTTCTCCACCACATCCACGAGCATGGCTGAAACCGTAGAGGCGGTCTTGGGGCTGATGACCTCAACCGGATCAGCGGGTTTGGTCACATCCTGGGACCCGTCGGGATGCACGATCTTTGCCACAATGTATGGTTTGGCCATTTTGCCGCCATTGGCAAGTGCGGAATAAGCCTGGGCCAGTTCCAGAGGGGTAACTGTAATACCCTGGCCGAATGATGCCGTGGCAAAGAACACATTGCCTTTTTGCTCAAGATTTTTCAGATTGCCGGCCACTTCCGGCAGCTCAAAACCCGTCGGTTTGCCGAAACCCATTTTTTCAACATAATTTTTAAAAACATCGTTGCCGATCTGCTGCTCCGCGAAATACGCGCCCGTGTTCAGCGATTCGTCCAAAACCGTGATCATATTCTGCGTGCCCAAAAAAAGCGTAGGATCGGAATTTTTGATCAATTTATCGTCCACCTGGACGGAACCGGTGTTTTCAAATGTCGTATCAGGGGTTACTTTGCCCGTGTCGATCGCCGCAGCCATGGTGATTCCCTTGAACACCGATCCCGGTTCATACGGCTCTGTCAGTACTTGATTGCTGAAGGCCGAAGGGTCTGTCACGTTGCCGTAGTTATTAGGATCAAAATCAGGGAACGAAGTCATTGCCAGTACCGCGCCGGTTTTGGGATTTAAGATGACCACACTGCCGCCATCGGCTTGATGCGCCTTCACAGTGTCGGCTAAAACCTGCTGAGCCTTATACTGGATGGTCGGATCGATCGTCAGATAAATGTCGTCTCCGTCGGTAGCCGGCACCAGATTGCGCCCCGATAGAGAGATCCAGCTGCCGGTCTGGTCAGTATCCGTGCCCAGCGAACCCTTGTCACCGGCCAAATTTTTTTCAAACTTTCCCTCAATTCCGTATTGGCCGACCCGCTGGTCTCCTTTGAAGCCCAAAAATCCCAAAACCTGGCTGGCCAGATTATCTTCCGGATAAAACCGGATATTCTGGGCTTCCAAATAAATGCCGGGAATTTTGAGGGCCTTGATCTTGGCCGAAACATCATCGGTCAATTGCTTTTTTAACGCCACATAACTGGGACCGCTTATTCTTGCCTGCAAATCGCTTACGGACATATCAAGCAAGCGGGCAAGTTTTGCTGCAGCCGCGGCTTTATCGGGAATTTGCTTCGGAATGGCAAAAACCATATTTTTGCTCAGATTCGTCGCCACCAGCAGCGGCTGTGAATCGGGGTTTACTGGCTGCAGATAAATTTGCCCCCGCTGCGGATCGATAGTGGTTTCAAGTCCATGCTGATTTGATGCCAAAGCCTTGTAATAACTATGGTCTAAAATTTGCAGATTAAACAGCCTGATGCCGATCACGCCGATAAAAGAAGTCAGCAGCAGCATTAACAAAAAAATTCTTAGATTATAAGAATTTTTTGACGGCGGTGGATTTGCTTTCACAGCCTTATTCATGAAAAGCTCGGTTATTTGAGAGCAAAATCGGAATCTTTAAGATAAGTGACATTGGTGGTCGGGACAAAATTTAAAGTTTGGGCCAGCAATTGGATCCTGTTGATTGATTGCAGATCGGAGGTCTGAAGCTGCAAATTCTTCTGCACCTCCTGCACCTGCCTGACCTGCTGCTCCAGGCTTCGGATCTGATAGCCTTTTGTCCCCATGGCATTGATCTCAAACAGGTAGATAAATCCGAAACACAATGTAGCAACCAAAATAGACAGATTCAAAATTTTATTGGAAACGGAATTCCCAGTTCTTTTTTTAGTAAATCCCACGGGAATCGCTAGTGTTAAATCACGCATTTTTGCCGCCTTTAATATTTAGTTTTAATTTTTTTCGCACTTTCTATTTTTTCGCAGGCCCTAAGCTTCGCCGGTTTGCTCTTGGGGTTTTCCTCAAGTTCCTGTTCGGTTGCCGTTACCGGTTTGCGCGTCAAAATTCTAAGTTTCGAAGCCTTACCGCACACGCACATCGGGAACTCCGGCGGGCAAATACAATCTTTTGCCTGTTCCCGAAAAAATTCTTTGACGATCCGGTCTTCAAGTGAATGAAAAGAAATTATTACCAATCGCCCGGCAGGAGTCAGCAAGTCTAATGCTTTCGGCAAAAATATCTTCAAATTCTCAAGTTCCCGGTTGACCTCGATCCGGATCGCCTGGAACACCCGCCTGATATTGTCATTGGCCTTAAATCTGACCTGAGGCGGAACAGCCTTTCTTACGGACTCGGCCAGTTGGCTTGTGGTTTCGATCGGCTTGGCCTTGCGTGATGCGATCAAACCCTGGGCAATTCGCCGGTAAAACCGATCCTCTCCAAACTCGGCAATTACCTTTTCCAGCTCTTTTTGGTGGTACCGGTTAACCACATCTGCCGCGGTTAACTTGGAACTGGTGTCATATCGCATATCCAAAGGGCTATCCTGTTGGAAGGAAAAACCCCGGTCTGGATGGTCCAGCTGCATTGACGAGAAACCCAAATCGACCAATATCCCGTCGACCGAACCGAACTTTGCCGCGCTGAGGATCTTATCAATATCCCTGTAATTTCCCTGGACCAGCTCGATGGTTTGGCCCAAGCCTTTTTGGTCAACTTCAGTCTGCAAGTTATCCAAAGAGGTTTGATCCAAATCAATACCTAAAATTTTTGCTTTCGGATTGGCATGTTTGATGGCAAAAATATGCCCCCCTCCCCCGGCTGTGCCGTCAACAAACTTTTTCCCCTTCTGAACATTTAAATATTCTAGAACTTCCTTAAGAAGTACCGGGACATGCATTTAAACTCCCAACTCCCCCAATTCTTCGGCGATCTTCGTACTTTCCCGTTCCGTGTTTCTCTTATATTCCAACCAAGTCTGCTCATCCCAGAGCTCGATCCGGTCGTATAAACCCGCCACAACAATTTTTTTGCTCAACCCGGCAAATTTGCGCAAATATTCGGGGATCATGATGCGCCCCTGCTTATCGAGCTCAATATCCCATGCCCCGGCCAGCATCAAACGTGAAAATGCCCGGGAATTGGCTTTGGACAAAGGCAGGGCAGCCAGCTTGGCCGCAATTACTTCCCATTCTTTCCGCGGATATAAGAACAAGCTTTGATCCAATCCCCTAGTGACCACGGCTGCGGTGTTCAAAAGGCTGCGGAATTTTGAAGGAACTGCGATTCGCCCCTTGGCATCCATGCTGATTGTATATTCCCCGATAAACATTGATTTTCCTGTTTCCTTGAGGTTCAAAGATAGTTTTCCACTTTTCCCCACTTTTATCCACAACTTACCACTTCCTAATCATTATAATCCACCTTAAACCACTCGTCAAAGAGTTTAATCAAACAAAAAAAGCCCTCAAATAAGGCTAAATTGCAACAGAATTGCTAAACTTGGTCAACTAGTTAAATTTTACTCCACAATCAGGTTATCCACTAAAAAACTGCCTCTAATCCAGTAGTGGAAGTTGATCCGAGTTTCCCGGAATAATCGAACTCCCCTACTGGATAATTTTAGCAGTTTGATAAAATGTCGAAGTTTGATCACAAATTTACTTTAACCTTTGTCAGCAGCTGATCAAACTTCCGATACCTTGCTATATAACATCACTTTCGTCGCCTGTACCAGTATCTTCCGCGCCATCATCCTTTTTCTTATCAGCGGTATCATCTGATGGCATGTCATCTGGTGGCATCTTGCCGTCGTCATCCATATTGAATATGTGACTTTCTGATCCGCGAGTCTGCGGATCTTAATATTGCAAATATTATACTGGATAGTTTCTGAAACGTCAAAACATCCTATTTCTTTGACAACAGGAAATTTAAGATATTTACCAGGCTTTCCCAGATGTTCTTTAGGATCGGCACCGAGGCCGGCAGCAGGACGATCAACAAAATAATATATATGAAATCCTTGCGGATGACTTTGAAAATGCCTATCACGATCAGGATAGCCAGGACCAAAGAAACGAGGCCATGGAGATTGGCAGGAAAAAAACTTAAGAATTGATTATAAATGGAGGAAATTTGTTCCATATTTTTTTATCGTTATGAGTTATTAATAGATCAAAATTTATAAACGATCTTAGATAAAGTCCGGTGCTTCATTTTATCGACAGCCAATACCGGGTCATTTTCCAGGATATTCTTGACAAACCTGTCGTTCATGAGTTTGCGGTATTCAAACTCCTGGACGCTGAATACGGTATAGCTGACCTGCTGCTCGGCCAGCTTTTCCGCGAATTTCAAAAAGCCCTGCAGTTTTTTCGGGCTGATCTTTCCCACAAACAAAAGATCGGTCTCAATTCTTGGCCTGCCCACAAATACCCCGGTCAAGGCTGCCAGCCTGCAATCGCCCAACCTTGCGGCTTGTTTGGCCAGAAGATCCACAGGCACTTTTTTTACTTTCCGCAAAAGATTTAAAAGCTCCGGATAAAGCGGAAAATGCCGGTTCATCTGATAATACTTTACGCGGTTTTTTTGCGTCACGGACAAAAAGTCCATTTTGTCCAGCTCTTTCAAAGTTTCTTTGAGCAATTTATTCGGGCATAAACTGCTCATCTTCAATTCTTTGAAAGAAAAACTGCGCTGGGGGTGCGCCAAAAACAGATTGATCAGATTCGCTTTAGGTTTAGATGATAAAAGCTGTGCCAACATGCAAATATTATAGCATAAATAGCCTCAATGATTAAAATATGCTATTATAAAACCCGAATATGGCGCGGCTGGAAACAGAAATCAATCAAATTTATCTGACAGATCCGGAGAGTAAAAAATCTTCTTTGATTTTATATGAAGAAGAGATAAGCAACTCGGCTCATTTGTTTGTTTTGGCCGAATTGAAAAATCTGCTGCGCAAATCAGAAGCACAAGACCTCAAAAAAATCTCTGAAATTATCCTGGAATCCTTCCACGCCAATAAAAAACTGGCAGCAGAAACGCTGTTTGAATCAGCATTGGCCCAGGTCAACCAGAACCTGGCGGATCTGGCCCATTCGGGGCACAAATCCTGGGTTGGCAAATTTTCCTGCCTGATCGCCCTCAAATCCGGCGAGAATATTTACATTGCGAATGACGGCCAGACATCCGCCTGGCTTTTGCGCAAATCGGAGCTTTTGGAAATACTTAAATCCGAAAAGCACGGGATCCATCCCCTGAAAACATTCACGAACTTCACCCAAGGAAGATTAAAGGAAGGCGACGGCGTCATCATCACCACTTCAAATATATTTAATTTCATTTCGGTCGAACTATTCTCAAAGATCCTTGCCAACAAACCGCTGGGAGAAGCCGCGAACGAGATTTCAAAGATCCTGCAAGATTCGCAAAGCTCGGAAGAGGGATTTTCTTCTTTCTTCTTAAGCTTCGGCAAAAAAACAGCCGTGGAAGCTAAGCCTGCCCAAGAAAGGGCAAACTCTATTTACGCCCCGATGCAGGAGGAAAACGAGGAACAAAATAAAAGCTCTTGGGCAATGCCGGCCTTGCCCAAATTACAAAAGCCGCGATTCAGCCTTCCCAAGATGCCGCGCTTACAGCTGGGATTTTTTCAAAACCTCAGCACATCGGGAAAATTCTTCTTCATCAGCTTCTCTATCTTCCTGCTGCTGTTCCTGGGAAATCTTGGCGTTTATGCCATAAAGGCGCACGGCAAAAAATCCCAAAGCAACATCGATGTACTGGCTCAAAACCTTGCCAATGATATGTCTGATGCGCAGTCAGCTCTTATATATAAAAACGATAAAGAGGCTTTCCAATCCCTGGCCCAGGCTGAATCTGATTTCACCGCCCTGCAGAAGCTCAGCGCTTCCAAAGCCGACGGACTTTCAGGGGAACTTCAGAAGCTTAAAGATCAGGTCAATAAAGTCAGTACGATCGCTGATCCTAAGGTTTTTGTGGAATTGAAGCACTCGCCCGTCTATGTCTCCCGCGCAAGTATCGGCTTTTTGTTTGCAAATAAAGATTCCAATTCATTGTCCCTTTATGATTCCAGCCTGAATGATTATTTTTTGCTTAACAGCCTGAAGTCCGACATTACCGGCATCAATTACTTCAATCCGGCCGGCGTAGTGGTGACATCGGGCGACAGCATTTATCATATTGACCCGACCCTGAAGCAGTTTGAACCGATTGTCACCACGCCAAGTAGCGCGTTCATTGGCCTTGCAACTTTCGGCAGCAATTTATATACCCTCAACCCGGCCGCCGGCCAGGTTATCAAAACCAATTTTACCAAAAATAAGTATTCAAGCGTCGGTATCAGTACGGGAAGCCAGGAAAATATCCGCGACTTGGGGGCCGACAAAGACATTTATCTGCTGTTTACGGACAAAATTGAGAAGATAACCAATAATAAGGCCCAGTCTTTCCCCTATCCGGCTCTGAGTGACCCGATCACCAATGCCACGAAGATCTTTGTCGGATCCAACCTTTATATTCTGGAAGCAAACAAAAAGCGGGTTGTCATCCTCAATAAGAACGGACAACTCTTAAACCAGATATATTTGCCGACTCTGGATAAACTTTTTGACCTGGCCGTGGATGAAAGTTCACGCAGCCTGTATATTTTGGGCGACAATAAGCTTTATAAGATCACATTATAGTCAAAACAAAAAACGCTCCGGTGGAGCGTTTTTTTTATTCTAGCGATAAATCGATTTACATTCTCCCAGATATTTATTCACTTCCCCGTTATAGATCGCCAGGCAATATTTTTGGCCCGTAAAATTATCCTGGATCGTCACCCATGAATTTTCTTGGTTCACAGGCGCATCAACGGCGTTGACGGCAGCACCCGCAATTACGCCCGAAGATTCACTGGCCTGGACAATGCTATCCGGAATTATATTATCAATCGCAGCTTCGGTCATAAATTTATCGGGTCCCGGTGAATTTAAAGTTTGCGCCAAATGAACTTGTCTTGATTTAAAAATTTGCGCAAAATCCTGGTACGTTGTATGGAAAACATAATATACCGCTGCGTCAGAATCAGGCTGTGACAGCAAAGCTATCGCCTGATTTGAAGCTTGCATATAAAATCCTGTGACGCCGTCATATATATTGGCCAGGGTGTCAAAATAAGGTCCGTCACCGATCGTTTGCTGCCAGGCCACACTGACTTGCAGTTTCACGCTTTGCTGAAAAGCCGCGACTTCCGGCGCCTTCGACGGCTGCAAGACGAAAAAAGCCGTCATCAGGACGAAAATACTCAAACCATAAAAGATTGCGGCGGCTCTCTGCATTTATTTTGATCTTTGTGTAATTATCGCTGTATTGAAATCCCGGAAACCTTTGGCGTCCACAACCGATTATCCGAAACATCAAGAAGCTGAGCCATCTGAGAACTGGTCTGCTGATAAAAATCAGCCACACCGTTATAGATATATCCGATCTCCTGACCAGCGCCGCTGTCGGACAGATCCAAAAGCCGCATCATCTGGGTGGCTGAAAGCTGATAAAACTGATTGATGCCCCGCACCACGTCGATCATCGGCTGAAAAGTTACGATCGTTTCCTGCATGGTTTCCGAAACACCGCCCGAAACATCCAAAATATTGGCGGCATTCAGCCAGTCAGCCGGAGTGCTGACCGCAAACAAAATTCCTTCTAGAACCAGCACGCAGGTCAATATCGTGACCAAATGATGGGTCGGATATTTTTTTACTCTTGTTGTTTTAGTTTTTGGTTTCGATTTTTTTGCCATAGATTTAATTAATTCTAATTAATTTACGATTGTTTGGTGCCATTGAAGTGGCGCAAAGCTGTAAGGAATTTATCCTCGAAGGACACAACTTACATAAGCAGGTTTAAATATTTTGAAAGCTGCTTGAGACGGCTCTTTGAGTCCAGATGCTGTTTATGCAGATAATCAAAAAGATCGGCTTTGGTGATCAGCCAGTCGCGGCCTATTTTACGCGCCTTTAACTTCCCTTTTCGCGCCAGAAGATTCAAATAATCAGCGCTGTAAGGCGACAGTTCGGAAGCTTCTTTTAAGCTTAAAAGCTCGTCGGTTTGGATTTCCATTTTGTATCAAAGTAAGAAGAAAGCTCAGGAAAAAAATTGTTCCCTGATCTTCTCTCTTTATTCAATTTTATTTTTGTTTCTTGGGGATTTGTAATGATTTGCCGCAAAGTATCGGCTAACCAATACTGTATCTGTAAACATTATAGCACAAAAAAGAGAACTTGTAAAGAGCAATTTGATAAGTTTGAGGTTAATAGGTTTTAGGGTATAGAAAAACAAAAACCCGAGTGTTGACTCGGGTCTAAAACTTATTACTTATTACCTATTTCAATATTACCTTCGCGCCGGCTTCTTCCAATTTCTTCTTCAGTTCCTCGGCTTCAGCTTTTCCTATGTTCTCTTTGATCGGCTTTGGAGCTGCGTCAACCAGATCTTTCGCTTCTTTCAGACCCTTGCCGGTTACCTCGCGCACTACCTTGATGACGTTGATCTTATTAGCGCCGGCTTCCGTCAGTTCAACCGTAAATTCAGTTTTTTCTTCAACGGGTGCGCCTCCACCGGCTGAAGGACCTGCTGCTGCCATCATCATGGGAGCGGCAGCCGAAACACCGAATTTTTCTTCCAAGGTTTTCACCAATTCGGAAACTTCCAGCACGGTAAGCTTTTCGATCTCAGAAACTATGTTATCAAAATTTGCCATGTCGTCGTAATTGGTCGAACCTTCGCGATTTTACTTCGTAAAATGCGCTCCGGTCGACTTATTACTCCTCTCGAAAAAATTGTTCTCGGCTCTTCGAGCCTGCGACTCAATTTTTTCGTAATTAATTATAGACTCTATAACAAGTAAATCGACCTTTAATTATTCTTCTTATCCTTAATTGCATTCAATACGTTCAACAGATTTCTGGTGTTGCCGGAAAGTACAGTGACCAATCCTCGGGCCGGGCCTGACAGAACAGAAACTAATTGCCCCAGCAGCTGCTGTTTGCTTGGTAATGAAGCCAGCTTAGCCACAACATCCGAGCCAACCAATTCATGATTGAAAATTCCGCCGTCCAAAACCAGTTGAGGGTTTTCGCGGATAAGACTCTTAAGAATTCTCGCCGGCGCTGTTTCTTCCTCATCCGATACTGCCACAGCCAGAGGCCCTGCATACTTCAACCCGTCAGCATTAATTCCCAAGGCGGCTAAAGCTTTTTTCAGCAAGGTGATCTTCACCACCTGATACTTCACGTTTTCTTTGCGCAAATTCTTGCGCACGTTATCCATCTGCTTTACGGTCATGCCGCGGTATTCGGTAAAGACCACACCGCGAGCGGATTTCAAATCTTCCGTTAACGATGCTAGTGATGCTTCTTTTTCTTTTCTGGTTACTGCCATATCGTCGTAATTTGTCGAACCTTCGCGATCCCGACAAGTCGGAATACGCTATGGTCGACATATTACTCCTCTCGAAAAAATTGTTCTCGTCCCGACAAGTAGGGACTGCGACTCAATTTTTTCGTAAATTAATAAAAATAAATCCGCTGTCCAAAGACAACGGTTCAATATCACTAAGTGATTTTTGTTCCTGCGTAGCGAATTAAGACAAATGTCAGCTACGGTCTTTGGAGATATTTAATTCCTAAACAGTATAGATGAATTCCGGGATCATGTCAACAAGCCTATTTGTAAACGAAAAATGTTTGCCCGCCCAAATTTTCCAGCCAAAATTGCACCCAATAACGGGAATCCGGATAACTAGCATTACATCCCGATCCTTCCGTACAAACATAATAATAATAATTGACATCATTAAGAGGATCCAAAGGCAGTTTGCTCATATACGGAGAAAGGGCGTTTTGCAGACATCGGCCATTGTCCCAATCGGTAGGGTTATTGCTGACGGCCCCACCGCAAGCCATCATATTCCCGTTATCGGATAAATACAATTGCATGGCTGTTACCAATTGATGAGCATCGGCCAGTCTGCGGGCATTTCTGGCTTTGACTCTTGCGCTATTTAAAGAAACCAGGATTATTGTGGCCAAAAGACCGATTATGGCTATCACTACCAGCAATTCTATCAAAGTAAATCCGTGATTTTTTCGGTTTCCGGCCACTTTTATTTCAGGTACTTGGCTTTATTAGCGTTATGCTCATCCAAAGTCTTGGCAAAATACGCGGTTCCGTCCGGCGCATTCAAAAAATATAGATAATCCGACTTTGCCGGATAAATGGCGGCCATAATTGAATCTAGGCCCGGGTTGGAGATCGGTGTTGGCGGCAAACCCTTTACTTGGTAAGTATTATAAGCCGATTTGATCTTGGTGTCCGCAGTAGTAACCGAGCGGTCAGATTTACCTGTGATGTAATTGACTGTGGCATCGGATTCCAAAGGCATGCCTGCACTCAGTCGATTATAAAAAACCGAAGCAACCAGTTCGCGTTCTTTTTGCATTGTAGACAGATCATCGGCTGTGAGGTTGGTTTTGTTTCTGCCGACTTCTTTTTCTACGATCGAAGCCAATGTGATCAAATCAATTAATTTAACATCGCGGGCCTGCGAGTCGGCGTACATTTTGTCAGTAAACTTTGTCTGAAAATCTGTCAGCATTTTTTGCACGATATCTTTTACGGTATCCGTCTTACCGATCTCGTAAGTATCCGGAAAAAGAAAGCCCTGGTAATTGACCTTGGCTGCAACACTCAAATATTTAAAACTGTATCCGCTGTCAGCGGTCGCGTGCAAAAAATCATCCGCGCCGGCAATATTTTGGTCTCCCAGATCTTTCGCCACTTGAGCATTCGTTTCGCCTTCGATAAAGGTCACTTTGCTGGATGTCGGAATAACTTTTCCCTGCGTCAGCACATTAACAATTTCCGGGATTGCCATGTTGGCGTTCAGCGAATACTGCCCGGCTTGGATTTTCTTGGCCGCAGAATGTAAAGATGTATAAATTAAAAATACAGTCGGACTGCCGATGATTTTTTCTTTCGCGAGTTCTTCCGCCACCTGCCGCGTTCTGGATCCTTTGGCCACCGTGAACATAACTTGCCGGCTTTCGGAGCTGGCCGCCTGGTTGACCTTGGTTTCATAATAAATTACAGCGACCAAAAGCGCGACCAAAACTACTGCCGCTGCCAGTTGCACTTTGTTTCTGATGCTTTTGCTTGATCTTGGTATTTCGTATTCGTTCATAAAACAAGTATAAAGTATTTGTTATAAAGTATAAAGGGCAACAAAAAACCGCTCCTGAAACGGAGCGGAGTTAAGCCTGCAAATTTATTATTGCCTCAATGTGACTTTGTTTTCCTTGCTGCCGAAGAATTGGACAATGATATTCGTGTTATTCCTCTCAACGACGGCTAAACCCGCTTCGGAATAGAATGGCGACAAAATATTGGCCCTGTGAGCCGGGCTGCTCATCCAGGAATTTTCAAGCTCATACGGATCAGTATAACCTTCGGCCAGATTTTCTCCGGCGTAACTGTAGTTATAGCCGAGGCTCAGAAACCAGTCCCAAGGCTTGGTGCCGGCGGGACTCACATGCGCAAAATAATTTTTATTGATCATGTCATCGGCTTTAGCCAGAGCAGCTAAGTTCAAAGTAGGATTAAGAGACAATGAAGAAAGACCGTGCTTTTCACGGTCGCGGTTGACCAAATTCAAAATTTGCTGCGCAGTCAGCGGAGAACTGGAATAGCTGCCGGCCAAAAACATGCCTATTAACGCCAATAAAAGCCCAAAGCGGAGCTTGGATATCATTGTTTGATTTTTATTTTGTTTTCTTTTGTTTTTGTTTCAGAAACACTGCAAACTTACACTTATATTATAGCACATATTACTCCGATGTGCAACCCCAATATTTATAGTGGAGTTTCTTAATTCGCGATCGGCGGCGGAAAACAAATCAACCGCTGGAATGCGGTTGATTTGTTTTTTTAGATGGAAATTTTTAGAAAGAACTATAACCTATCTCCTACGATTTGATATCTCTTTCGATCCTATTCAAAACCTTGGTTGCATGATCACGGCCGCCGAGACCGAAAGCAAGTCCGCCCGCAATTGCAAGCATGGCAATAATGCCGGTGAACAGGGTTGCTACGAAGGCTTGAGCCACTTTCAGCTGATCCAGGGTCGCCAGGATCGTAAAGATCATGACAGACCATTGGGTCACTGCTCCCAGCATATCGGCAGAAGACAAACCTGCCGCAGCGACAGAATGGCGGACCAATTTCGCGAGGAATCTGGCGACCATTGTGCCGACCAAAAGTATTGCAGCTCCGGCAATCACGTTAGGAATGTACAATAATACATTGTTTAAGAACACTGAGACCTGAGTCAGTCCAAGGATATCAGCTGCGGCCAAGAATATGGCCAACAGCAGGAACCACTTGACCAGCCAGGCGATCGTGCCCGAAACCGTCATTTTCATTCCGGTTCTCTCAGAGACCACATCTAATCCCAACTTATCTCCGAACTCATCCAGCCTTAAAGAATGCAAAGCTTGTTTGATAAGTTTGGCAATAAATACTACCACGACCCAGCCGATGACCAAAAAAATAACAGCGACCAGGAAGCTTGGCAGAAAATTTATGAATTGATCATAAAGTTTGCTCAAAGAATCGGTAATTGCCTGTGAATATGTATTTTGATAATAATTGTTCATTAGATTCACCCCCTTTCATTTCGCCCGATCATCCGATCGGGCGTCCGGTCATTCGACCGGACGACCTTTAGTTTATTTTTTCCAATGATTTGGAAACAAAGTAAATAAAATTTCTAATTAACCTAATTGATCTAATTTCTAAAGTTAGGTCAATTAGAAATTTATCATTCCCCCATTACTTGAATAACAACTTCCCTGTCTCTGGCGCCGTCCAATTCAACAAAAAATATACTTTGCTTTCCCCCCAGTTGCATTTCTTTATGAGCCACGGGAATAGTTTCCGATGACCCCAGCAAAAAAGCTTTGACATGCGCGTGCCCGTTGCTGCGCTCCCCCGCATCTATCCCGGAGCGGATCTCAAACAGATCGTGGGAATAATTGATATCCACCGGCACCAGCCGATAGATCATTTTGATAATATCCTGGATGAGCAGCGGTTCGTTGTGGTTGATGCGGATCGCAGCTGTGGTGTGCGGCGAAAACACCGTGAGCATCCCGGAATCAATACCTGCGGATTCCAAAACTGTTTTGACTTTATCAGTAATATCGATGAGTTCGAATTGTTTTTGGGTTTTGAGTTTTAGTTTCTCGATTTTGATCAAGGCCCAGGATTTGAATACTTATGCAAGACAAAAAAACCAAGACCCAAAAAGCGGGATTTACTCGGTTTTTCCAAGTTTGAATTGATATTTAGTTTCCATCAAAAAAATCTATCTATGTGTATTATAGCAGATTTTCCTTCCGCCGTCAAGCCTGATTTTTATCAAACATTTATCAAACAAAAAACCCGCTCTGATCTTAGGAGCGGATCTTTTGTGTAATTCTAATTAAAGAATTGCGTCTTTCGCGGCTTTTGCCACGCGGAACTTAACAACGGTTTTGGCGCCGATCTTGATCGATTCGCCGGTGGCCGGGTTACGTCCCATGCGGGCTTCGCGGTGCTTCTTTAAAAGCTTTCCTAAGCCCGGGATGGTGAATTCCCCGCTCTTTTTGGTCTCTTCGTAGGCAACACCCACGACAGCGTCGATAAATTCGGCGACTTCTTTGCGGCTCTTGCCGGTCTTTTCGGCAACCGCATTGAGCACCTCGGATTTGGTCATTCCTTTGGCCATAAGATACCTTTCTTAATTACTTTATTAACCTGCCTGCCATCTGGCAGGCAATACGCAAATTAGTATAGCAAATCCTTAGCATTTACGCTAGTTCTGTCAAATAATCAGAAGCCCAAGACTTCTTTGACCAAAATCAATTTAATGCGGCCGGGTTTGATCTCGCGGTTGATTATCAGCAATTTGCTTACAAAACTGCCGGTTGTGATATTGTATGCTTTGTTGGCCCGCACCGATTCTTTGGGCAGGACATAGTCATAAATTCTTTTGAAGCCCTCATCGCGGTCCTTAACGATCTTCTGCGCTCCAACAACAAATACAACATTTGCCGAGCCGTAAGCCTCGGAGGGAAGCTGGCTGCCTGTGTTGGAGGCAATCAGCACAGTTCCGTCTTGCGTGACCGCACTTGCGCTTCCTGTCGCCCAGTCTGCAGTAGCCCCTAAAATAACTTTTTCTTTTGGCGGTGTATTAGGATCATTCAGTTTCGCCCGCACAGGGTCATACCTGCCCGAATTCACGATCTCTTCTGCGGCCCCGATCGCATCCAGGGTGACCGAGGTGCTGTTCATGATCAGCACGCCCGCCGGGATAATCTCAAACAGCTTGGCTTTGGCTTCAGCGCCTGTATTGACGACAAAGGTTTCAATACCATTGGCTTTCAGCGCTTCCGCCGTTTTGTTTATAACTTCGTCAGACGGGATTGTATCAAACATATTAGTCTCCATTTTCTTTAATAATTTTTCTGATCGACTCAAGCTTTGAGGAAAGATGTTTCTCGAATTTTTCGAACCGGGAAACTTTGGCCAAAGCCACCATCTCCTCGCCCATGCCGAAAACCAAAAGCTTATCCCCTTTTTCCAATTTCATAGTTTCGCGCACCTGCTGCGGAATTACGACCTGGCCTTTTTCTCCGATAGTTGTCGAGCCATAAAACGGACAGTTTTCTTTTGTATGCATTATTCCCTTTCCTATTAGTTAGAAATGTAGGATTAGTATAATTGTCTTTCAAATTCTTGTCAAGCAAAAATAAAACCGCCCCGGTTAGAGGGCGGGTTTTATAAGAGAGCCTAGGCTCGCTTGACGTTGACCGCGTTTGGACCCTTTGGAGAATCTTCCATATCGAAGCTGACTGCGTCACCTTCATGGAGTTCTGCAAAAGTCACGCCGACCAAAGATTTGCCATGGAAAAAAACGTCTTTTTCCTGGCCTTCAACAGCGATGAAGCCGAAACCTTTGTCGGTGAGCTTTTTGATTGTACCGTCCATTGATTTTGAAAGTTAGTGAGTAAAAATGCAAAGTAAATAGGTTTTGCGAAACTCGACTAATTTCTTGATCCTAGAATATTTTGCATATAAAGCATAACACATTCCCTAGGCTTTGGCAAACCCCCCGGCCTGGATATGCCAAAGCTTCTGATATGTGCCTTGGTTCACTTTGAGCAATTCTTCGTGTCTCCCCTCTTCTTTTATACGTCCTTTCTCGATGACAATGATCCTGTCCATTTGCATGATGGTGGAAAGCCTGTGCGCGATCACGATCGTTGTTTTGCCTTTCATCAAGTTTTTCAGAGCGTCCTGGATATAGTATTCCGATTCCGAGTCCAAGGAACTTGTGGCCTCATCCAAAACCAAGATCGGCGCATTTTTCAGGATCGCGCGCGCGATAGCCACCCTCTGGCGCTCGCCTCCGGAAAGTTTGATACCGCGTTCGCCCACTAAAGTTTCATACTGTTCCGGAAATTTAACTATAAATTCGTGGCAATGAGCAGATTTGGCAGCTTTGATCACATCATCGCGGGTGGCATTCGGGTTGCCGTAGGCTATGTTTTCAAACAGCGAACGATGGAAAAGAATCGGCTCCTGCGGCACTAATGACATAGCGGATCTTAAGCTTGCTTGGGTGACGCGGCTAATATTCTGTCCGTCGATCATAATTTGGCCGGATTGGATGTCAAAGAACCGGAACAACAATTTCACGATGGTGGTCTTGCCTCCGCCTGAAGGCCCGATCAGGGCCACGCGTTCCCCGGGCGTAATCGTAAGATTGAAATTCTGGAAGATTTTTCGCCTGTTGTGGTAGCCGAACGTCACATCCTTAAAATCGATCTTGCCGCCTGCAATTTTAAGCTTGCGGGCATTCGGCTTGTCCTGGATTTCGTGCGGGGTCAGAAGGATCTCAGTCATTTCTTCCGCATCACCCAGGCGGGAATAAATGTTCTTTATCTGCCGGCCCAGATCCCAGAGCCTGCCGAACATCTGGACCATATAGCCTTGGAGCAGGGCAAAATCGCCGAGCGTCAGTAATCCGTGCTTCCAAAGCCGCACCGCCAAACTCAGAAGCGTGAATTCCAGGATCGCAAACAAAGCTCCCTGAACAGCCTCATTGATGGATCCCAGATCCCAAGTCCATTTTCGGATTTTGTATTGTCTTTGGGTTAATTGTTCAAAAGATTTCGATTCCCGATTAAATCCGCCGAACAATTTAACGTTAACGTTGTTGGTTATCGTATCCGCCAGTCTGCCCCCGACCTCCGTGTCCAGTTCCGCATTTTCTACATCATACTTAAGCTTGTAAAAAGCAAACCAGATGCTGAAAATAATATAAACTGCCGACCAGACGAGAACCGCCAAAGCAAATACCGGCCGTACAAAATACAAAATACCGACAATGATGGAAATTTTCAGCGTTGTCGGCGCAAGGCTCCAGTAGATCTGATCGGTTATATCCTCGAATGCCCTTTCATACCGGCCGATCTTTTTTACCAGGCTACCAGCAAAATTATTGGTGAAAAAATTAAAAGAATGGTCGTGAAGATAGTTGAAACATGTGTTGACCAAATCCCGCATCACGGCCGGCTGGAACATATTGTTTGCGAAAGTCGCGATCCTCCAAAAGAACCAGGCAAGGGAGGCAGCCGCTAATATCTTCAGAACAACAGCCAAAAGCGCGGGCAGAGATCCCGAAGCCGACAAAAGGTCGAAAAGCTGTTTGTAGAAGAAAGGCCCGAACACTTCGGCAATTGTGGCGCCGAGCAATGATGCGGACAATACCAAAATCAGCCAGGGATATGCCCTGGCATGCCGCCAAAAAATACGGAATGTATCTTTAGTTCGAAAATTCTGGGTTTTAAGCATATTAAAGTATCAATCGCGACATAAAAGCCGCCAATTAATAAGACGATTGCTAACGATTGTTTGTTTCAGCCAGAGCGACTTTTGGCAGGGGCATGAGGATTTGAACCTCAACAAACGCTTTTGGAGAGCGTTGTGCTACCGTTACACTATGCCCCCAACAAAAATCGCCCTGTTATTTTGTCTCTTTATGCTCGGTATGCTTATGGCACCACCGGCAAAATTTCTCCAAAGCCAAACGGCTGGGAGTGAGCTTTTTATTTTTTCTGGAATGATAATTTACACGGTGGCAAATTGAGCATTCCATACTGATCAGGTTATCTTGTGACATGATTTCCTTTCTAATCTAAAATTCTGGAAACGATTGGCGTTCCTGGAGCCCAGGCGCGGAATTGAACCGCGGACCTACTCCTTACCATGGAGTTGCTCTACCAGCTGAGCTACCTGGGCAAAATTTAAAACTTGCCTGCATACTATAGCAAAAATCAGCAGATAAATCAAGCCGGCCTATCTTACTATCGGCAACGTGAAATAAAACGTGGTGCCCTGGCCCTCATTTGATTTAAACCAGAGTTTGCCTCCGGAGGCTTCAATAAAAGCCCGGGAAATATACAACCCCAAACCCGTACCGGTTGTTTCCAGGCTGGTGACGTTCGCGCCACGAAAAAACTTGGTAAATATTTCGTCCTGCATATCTTTGGGAATACCAACTCCGGTATCGCTTATCGTTCCCAGCAACATGCCGTCTTGTACCTGCAGGTCGATTGTGATCTTTCCGCCTTCATGCGTATATGCAATGGCATTGGAAAGCAGATTCGACATGGCATGCCTGATCTTATTCATTTCGGTGCGCACTAGAGGGAAAGGCTTTTGCTGCATGGTAAAAACGATCTGCAGCCTTTTTTTCTTGACTTCTTTTCCTTTTTCTTTGATCAATCCTCGGATGACCGTGGTCAAGTCCGTGGGCTGCAGGTAAAGCTTGGTTTGTCCGGCCTCAATGCGAGTGACTTCCAGCAGGTCATTGACCAAAGCGATCATGCGTTCATTTTCGATATTGATCTTTTCCAAAAAATCCCTCTGCTTTTTATTCAGGCTCCCGGTGCCCGGTTTCTGCAAAAGCTCCAAAAGCCACTTGCTTCCGGAAAGCGGAGTGCGCAGCTGGTGCGAGGTCAGATTAATAAAATCTGACTGGATATCCTTGTGATGTTTTTTTCGGGGTTTTTTTGATTCTGGCATTATTTTGTGGCTATCATTTCGTCAAGCTTTAATTTCCCTGATAAAAACAAAGACAATCACACTATAGATTGTCGACAAGAAAAAAATTGAATTGATTCAGAGATGCGCATTCGCCATTGTTTTTAAGTATTCCGGCTTTTGCCGCCAAGTTTGAAAAACCTAACTTAAAAAACTGAACCAAACGGAATAAAACAGGCTTCGCAAAAACTTAGGCGGTTGGCGGCGGAGCCGGGGGCGGCTGAACCGGCGCTGTAAGCACACCGGATTGCTTTCGCTCAAGCACTGTTTTAATTTTGTTCACCAATTCATCCAAACGGTAATTGGCCTTTACCAAATAATCCATGGCGCCTAAAGACAGGGCATCTGAAACCTTGTCGTAATCCGACAAATTGGTCAGGATCACCACAGGAATTTCCTTGATTACCGGGTTCTCTTTCATTTTTTTTAATGCTCCGATCCCGTCCAGACGCGGCATGACCAGATCCAAAAGGATCAAATCAGGCTTTTCGGATACGGCCTTTTCCACACCTTCCACCCCGTCTTTGGCTCCCGCAACCGCAAATCCCTCCTGAGTCAATTCCTCAGAAAGCGCAGTCAGCAGAATTTCCTCGTCCTCAACAATTAAGATCTTGGTCTTTTTTTCGCTCATATTTTTATCTCTAGTGGTTATAATGATTGCCAACATTATAGCACATTCGTCAAAAAACGGAAAAATGCACGCAATTACTTGTTTAATGACCAATCAAGAGCTATAATTAAGCAAATAATCATAATTGATGTAAACGAAACAAAAATATGGAAAATGACAATCAAAACCAATTAGCCGAATCCCCGACAGTTGCCTCTGTTCCCCTTCAGCCTCCGCCGAAGCACAAAATGAAACTATGGAAAAAAATCCTAATGATTTTGGTTATTCTGATAATAGTGATCGGCGCAGGGATTTATTTCTTGCCGTTCATTTTAACTGTATTGCATCCCGGTGATGCAACATTGATTGACGATTCTCAATTGACACTGCAAAAAGTTTCAGTGCCGGATGCTGACAACGGTTTTTATGATCTAAATAAAATAACGCCGACGATGATCAACGTGCCGAGCAATGACCAAAAAATCGCCTTTGACCTTGAATATACCGACTTCACCAAACCCGTGCAATGGGATCAGCACTTGGTAGATCAGGTGCTGAGTCAAAACCAGCAAGCCTTGAGCTTGTTTGATGCCGCCGCCGGTAAAGGTCACGTTCAGGTCCCGGATTATGCGAATCCTATTAACATTAATCCCAATACTGCCGAGCCTCCGACGAATACCTGGCGAAGCGCAGCAAGACTTCAAGCCATTAAAGCCTTATCACTGTCAGCTCAGGGAAAACCTGATGAAGCTCTGCTGGAAGCCGCGAAACTAAATAAAGTCGGATACAATATTATCAATGGCCACAATGGCCTCATCGGAGTTCTGGTCGGCCTGGCAATAAGACAACTAGGCTCCCAAACGATCCTGCGGATTCTGCCTTTTAATAATCCGGGTAAGCAAACTTTAGAAACGGTCAGAACAACCCTTCAGGACAGCAGTAATAATTTAGAGGGTTATAAGGATGGTTTCCGGTTTGATTATACGAATATTTCCAACCAAATTACTCAGACGGTAAAAGATGGAGACGTCAGTTCTTTTGCTTATGCTAAATACGCCAAATATGGTTACTACTACAAACCTAATCAAACAAAAAATTTATTTACAAATTTATATAATTCCCAGGTTGCAGCAATCGGAGTGAAATGCGATTTAGCTGAATCAAACCAACAACTGAACACTACTCTGAGTCAGTTTGCAGTCGATATTTCGAGCCGAAACTTGCCGTTTGCTGAAAATGCTATCGGCAAAAATTTGTTTTCCACATTCGCTGTTTCGTTAGGAAGTGTGGTAACAAAAGAATGCCAGAATGATCTAATTGCCAACGTCGCCCAAATTGAACTGGCTATCAAGGAATATGAAATGGACAAAGGCCAGCTTCCAAATACGCTCGCAGAGCTTGTCCCTCAATATCTTACTGCAGTTCCGCAGGATCCATTCGACCATCAGCCTATCCGATATTCGGCAACAAAAAAAATATTGTATTCAGTAGGTTTAAAAAATCAAGACCTGGGCGGCAGCACAGGAAATGATTGGACAAGCATGGATAATCCGACTTTTCAAATCAGTTTCTAATATTTCAACCCGTTCGAATCCCTTCATGCAACAAAAAGAAAAATTCCCGACACAAGGTCAGGAATTTTTCTTGGTGGGCAGGATAGGATTCGAACCTATGAAGGCGCAAGGCCAGCTGATTTACAGTCAGCCGCGTTTGACCACTTCGCTACCTGCCCGCGTCGCAGTTGGCCGAACCTTCGCAAATCGCATAAGCGATTGTGCTGCGGTCGGCATACTGCTCCTTTTTTCACAAAACATGTGCTCGCTACGCTGCGCCTCATGTTTTGTGAAGTGTTATTCGCAACAGATTTTTCTGGAGCCCCCGGGTAGAATCGAACTACCGCCTACAGTTTACAAAACTGTTGTTCTGCCACTGAACTAAGGGGGCAATAGAACATTTTAGCAAATTTACGAACTTTTTCCAACCCTAATACTTTATCCCGACCCCTTTATATTTTACTTTTAGTTTCATCAGCTTCTCGCGAGCCGGCTTGTTCATGGGATCCATGGACATGATCTGCTCTAAAACTTCTTCTGCCCGGATACTGTTATCAAGCATGATGTAGGTATCCGCCAGAAGCATCAGGTAATTCACGTTCAGCTTGTCCAGTACCAAAGCCTGCGTGATGGCTTTCACCGCTTTCGTGAACTCATCCAGAGCTTCAAAGCAAAGCGCCAGGTTGATCCAGCGGGTCGCGACTTTATTGTTGATATTCAGCGCCTTCTCATAAGATGCCGCGGCTTTCTGATATTCGCCGAGAGAGTAATATGCCAATCCCAAATTCGAAAAATAGATATCGCGGCCGGCATCGAGCTTGGTCAGATACTCGTAGGTCTGCGATGCATCAGAATAATTCTTGTTCTGCAGATACAGGCGGCCCAAAGCTTCATAAGCCTGCTTGTCGTTCGGATTTTTTTTGATCGCTTCCAGATAAAGATCTTCCGGATTCTGAGATACGGTCGGCTTAATGCTCAACTCCGCCGCTTCCGGAAGCCATTGCGGTTCTGAGGCCGAAGAACGGATGCGGATGCGGAAAACATTTTTGGCTTTCGCAACCGAAGTTTGCAGGGTTTTAGTGGCGGCAGGAGTCAGGTCTTTTGCCTCTAGAATGAACCGCCAGAGTTTGTTTGCGATAAATACCAGCTTCTGTCTGAAATAAGGCCATAAAGTCTCATAATAATTCGGCGGCACGCCTGCAAGTTTGACCCTCACCACCGGGCGCTGGTTCAGTTGCGCGAGCTTTACCAAAAACATGCTCACGATCACGAGAACTGAAGCGACGAATAAAATTGCGATAAATAAGATCATGATTATTCCGCCCCCAGGACAAACCTGGCGAATCTGCGGACCTGGATATTTTCACCAAGCTTGCCGACTTTTTCCGCGATCAGGTCTTTGATCTTTTTCTCAGGCTCCCGAACATACGACTGGTCTAAGAGAGCCGCCTGTTCATAGTATTTTTCAAGCTTGCCGGCCACGATCTGTTCTTTCATCTTCTCAGGTTTGTCTTTTACCTGCTCCAGATATACCTGTTTCTCATTATCTATGGCATTGGCCGGAATTTGTTCGCGCGAAACGTACAGCGGCGACGCAGCCGCGATATGGAGAGATATTTCATTGGCCAACTCCCTAAATTCCTCATTACGCGCCACAAAATCCGTTTCGCAATTGAGCTCCAGCAAAACGCCTACTTTGCCGCCGGCGTGGATGTAGGAAGTGATCAGGCCTTCTTTGGCGACTCTGTCGGATTTTTTTGCCAGCGTGGCATGGCCTTTCTTGCGCAAAAAAACTATTGCATCATGAAAAGTCTCTGATGCTTCCAAAGCTTTTTTGGCGTCCAGCATACCGGCGCCGGTATCATCTCTTAATTTTTTTATATCATCTGGTGTAATTTTCATATGATTTTTACTTTATTATTTATTACTTCGCAACGGCCGCGCCTTCGGTTTGCGTCATGATGGCTTGGGCCATAGTCGCCCGTCCCTCATTGATCGCATCAGCCATAGCCTGTGCCATGAATGTAATAACCTTAATTGCATCGTCGTTTGACGGGATCATGTAATCAATGTTGGTCGGGTCGGCATTCGTATCCACCAGGCCGATGATCTTGACCTTTGACTGGCGGGCTTCTTCCACCGGAATGTGATCGTATTTGGAATCAAGCACGAATATCGCCTCCGGCAGTTTCTTCATGTCTTTGATGCCGGAAAAAAATGTTTTCATCTTCGTAACTTCGCGGGCGATCATCAACTGCTCTTTTTTGGTGTACTTCTTTATCTCGCCGTCTGCGATCATTTTTTCGTAGCGCTCCATTTTCTTGATCGTGCGCTGGATAGTGCGGAAATTCGTAAATGTGCCTCCCAGCCAGCGGGTCACCACGTACGGCATATTGCAGACTTCGGCCGCTTTGCGCACTTCTTCTTTGGCTTGCCGCTTGGTGCCGACAAACAAAATTATGCCGCCCCGGCTTGCCGTATCTTTGGCAAAATTCAAAGCCTCGGCAAGCTTGGTTTTGGTCTTCTCCAGATCCAGGACGTGGATGTTGTTGCGCTGAGTGTAAATAAAAGGCGCCATTTTCGGATTCCACAAAGAAGTTTTGTGGCCGAAATGGACTCCGGCTTTCAACATATCCATCAGAGTGATGGGTTTCATAATTATGTCCTTTATACTTCTGTTCCCGTCATTTGCTTTGGGATCTTAAGGATTCATTGTCTTGAACCTTAAAACAGGCCCCAAATACATCAGGAGAACATGTATGATTAATAACCCAAAGATTCTATCATAAAACCAAGATCAAGGCAAGACGAAATGGAAACCAAAACCAGCTTATGATAAAATAATCTTAACTTTTCTCAAGGAGGCGGTATGGGAACTGCTGTGTTTGCGGCGCGACCTGTTCTTGTGACTCCGACCCTGGCCAACGTCCTGGAAGATCTGCAGATCACCGTGTTCTCACCTGACGCCGTGTCAGCGTACAAAGCCCAAGTACGGCAAGAGGCGCTGGCCGCCGCCTGCTGGTCTGAACGCATGGCCGTGGCACAACCACGCCTGCTGGCCGGCATCCATAAGCTCTGCTGTGCGATCATGTGGACTGCTTTGGGCTCAGCTCTCGGGATCGTGATCGGCATTCTGGCCCTGGTTGCTGATCACCTCACAACGAACTTCGCGAGCCTAGGATGGACATCGCTCACGTTCTATCCGGCTGCGGGATTCATCCTCTCGGTCGCAGCTTTAGTCGCGTTCTCCTACGCGGAAAGCGGTCTGGACACGGCGGCGGCACGCACGGTTAATTATGAGTGGACCATCAGCCCGGTTCATCGCAACCGGGATATCCCTCATCCGGGGCTGATGCTGATGAAATGGATCTGCCACAAACTTCCCCAAGCCGAATTTGAGGTCCATAGGCTGGGCGCCGACCCGTTTCTCAAGGTCATCTATATTGGCCGGCGCGGCATCGAATCCGAGTACTTCTACGGCTGGGATGGACTGCAGGATCTGATCGAGGTTGATGGAAAGATCATCGCAGTTCCCAGTCTCTGACGCTTCTTTTTCGAGCGGTTGTACATATGCAACCGTTCTTTTTTTTGTAAAAAACCTGACTGAACTAAGCTGACCGTGTTTTAGTCATGAGCATGCTCATGACTTAGGTACTGAGCAAAAAGAAAAGCCAATCTTACAGATTGGCTGCATTTTGCTGATCCAGTTTCCGCAGCCGGAACAGGCCGGTGAACAGAAAAAAGTAGCAACAAACGAAAGCTCTGGCTTTGATCACATACAACCAGACGGCAAGGCCGGGATTCCCGAACATTCCCAGTCCGTACCAGACAAAATAATTTCTGGCTAGATGCAGTTTTGTGCGGCGATTGAGGCACTTGCCTTTGAACAAGCACCTCCGAAGCAGTGCCTTTAAACGCCTGACTTCGCTTATCCCCCGCCGGCGGTCCCGGTTGATGAAGAATTTAACCCTGCAGGTCCAAAGCAGGATCAGCGTGCAGTACGCGATCGCTGTCCATTTCAGACCGACCAACCCCCACCGGATCGGATGGATCGCACCGCCCATCCAAAACGCGAGAATGATCGCAACCGCCAAGGCGCCGCAGATCCGAAGATATTTTGAAATGAATCCTTCAACTCCGGTTTCTATCTCTTTCTGCATTTGTTGTAGCGCCATATACACGGCATACTGCGCTATTTCAAACTCATGCAAAGGTTTGGTCTTAGGCTTCATGGATCCTCCTGCTGAAGTTCATTACATTCTAGCAAAATTAGCCAAAAAAAGAAGCCGACCGGATTGCCCGGAGGGCTTAATGGATCGCGACTGGCGGACCTTCCAGATAAGGGAGCGGCTCTGCCACCAGTTCTCCCGGTCCTACGCTGCCGTCAGGTTTAACCTGCGCCCACCAGATGCTCTTGCGGCCGTCGAGGCTGAATCTGAACTTTGTTCCGGGCTGATTGATCGGGCCGTCATTCATGTCTGACCGCCAGAGCCAGGTGCGGTATACCCCAAGTTCGCGAGTCTCCGGCAACTGATTCCAATGGCGGTACAGTATTCCGGCCGCGAAACCTGCAGCGGCTGCCAATATTACCAGGATCAGCGTCACGTTTTTTCCTCCCAGCTTCACTCCGCCAGTGGTTTGGCTGCGGCAATTATGCCGACGCCGCACACAAAGACGACCCAGCACCCCCACCAGAAAACGCCCGACCAGCCTGTGTCCGCAAGGAATTGAGCCGCGCGGTTGTTGGCATGCGCGAACAGGAAAAGAAGGAACACGAGCGCAACAGCATCCAAAGGGACGAGGATCTTGACGCCGGTCTTGAGTCCGGGTTTGTAGTAATTTTCCCAGGTCTTAAACCTCGGACCAAGCTTCAGTTCCTCCCTCAACCGCTCCCCTGATGGATCGCGCCTCAGGTATTCATTGATCTCCTCTTCGATCGCGATCGTGGCCGGCACCGGCCTGTGAATCAGCACGTCTATCCTGCCGATCCAAACCGGCGTAATAGCGCCCGTGACAGCGGCCCAGACAATGAAATCGCGATAACCTTCCTGTCGCGAAGCGTAGATGAGGAACACGAGCAGCGCGATCAGGAACATTATCCAATAGTCCAGCATGCGCATGTACTGGAGCACTTCGTTGTTCAGCCTCTCCCAAACCTTCAGCATCAGTTCAAGTTGCGTGTTCATCTACTCACCTCTTTGACCTTTGGTTGCGGCGTAGTTGCTGTTTGATCAGGCTCCAGACGAGAAAGACACATTGAAGTGCCACTAGCCCAAAAAGTGCATACACCAACTTCATGTGTCCTCCTTCCTTTTGACATACAATCATATCCCCTGTTGACTTTTCTGTCAATCTGCGATATAATTTTGTAGTTATGAAAAAAGACATACATCCGACTTATTTTACTGATGCCAAAGTCGTCTGCGCCTGCGGCAACACCTTTATCACCGGTTCCACCAAACAGGAACTGCATGTTGAAATTTGCTCAAATTGCCATCCGTTCTATACCGGCAAGCAAAACCTGCTTGATGTGGCGGGCACGATCGATAAATTCAAGAAACGCGGCACCAAGTCTGCAGAAATGAAATCTAAGCGCATCAGCAAAAAACTCGCAGCTGCTTAACTGACAAAAACAGGCTACTGATATAGAATTATATTAAGGCCTGTTTTTTGTTTAAACCTTTATGGAACTCCAATATAACCATATCAAAAAAGAATACGGCGATATTTCGGAAAAGCTTTCTCAAACCACTGACCGCAAACAACTGGCGAGCTTAGGGAAACGGCAATCCGAGCTTTTGCCTATGATCGAGAAGATCAACCGGCTGGAAAAACTGGAAACCGAGATCGCTGAGCATGAAAAAATGATTGCCGAAGGGTCCGAATTATCCGACATGGCTGCCTCAGAACTCCCTACCCTGCGATCCGAGCGTGAAAAACTGGCCGAAAGCCTGCGGCAGGCCTTATTGCCCAAAGATCCATATGATGAAAAAAACACTATCGTGGAGATCCGCGCAGGTGCCGGCGGCGATGAGGCCGGGCTGTTCGCGGCCGAATTGTTCCGGATGTATTCAAAATACGCGGAAAAGTTAAAGTACAAAATCGTCGTTCTTTCTTCCAGCCGCACCTCTATCGGCGGGTTCAAAGAGATCATTTTTGAGATCCTGGGCCGCGCGGCTTTCAGTAAATTTAAATACGAATCCGGCGTACATCGGGTGCAGCGGGTCCCGGAAACGGAAAAATCAGGGCGAGTGCACACATCAACTGTTACCGTGGCGGTCATGCCAGAGATCGAAGAAGTTGATTTTAAGATAGACCCGAAAGATATCAAATTTGAAGCTACCACGTCATCCGGCCACGGCGGGCAATCCGTAAACACCACTTATTCCGCTGTCCGCTTAACGCATATTCCAAGCGGAATTGTCGTGGTCATCCAGGACGAGCGTTCTCAATCACAGAACAAAGAAAAAGCGATGAATGTCATGCGCGCCCGCCTGCTCGCGCTCGAGGAAGAGCGCAAAAGAAAGGAACTAAGCGACAAACGTAAATCCCAGATCGGCACCGGGGATAGGTCGGAAAAGATCCGGACCTATAATTTCCCCCAGGACCGCATCACAGACCACAGGATCAACCAAAACTGGAACCAGATCCAGACGATCATGGAAGGAAACATGGAACAAATCACCCAAGCCATGATCGCCGAAGACCAGAAACGGCAATTGGAATCAATTGCAAAATGACGGTTCGGGAACTGCTAAATTTAGCCGCAAAAAGATTATCCAGATCAAAAAGCGCTTCCCCGGATCTGGATGCGGAAGTGCTTTTGTCGCATGTCTTGGATAAGCCCAAAGAATATCTGCTTGCCAATCCCGGCCAAACGGTCAGTCAGAAGCTGGAAAAACGATTTCATATATTTCTAACCCGCAGGCTGATGGGCTGGCCTGTTGCTTATCTGGCCAAAAAAAAAGAATTTTATGGCCTTGGTTTTTACGTTGATGAAAACGTATTGATCCCCCGCCCCGAAACCGAGGGTCTGGTGGAATTGGCCATGAAGACTATTGGCATCAAAAACGGCTTAAACATTCTGGATGTCGGGACCGGCTCAGGAAATATTATCGTAAGCGTGGCAAAAAAACTTGGGTCAAAAAATCGATATTTCGCCTCGGACATTTCACCAGCCGCTTTATTAATAGCAAAAAAGAATGCCAAACAGCATAAAGTTAAAATTATTTTCAAACACGGCTCGCTTTTGACCCCGTGGAAAAAACAGCATTTCGATATTATTGTGGCCAATCTGCCTTACCTGGCTGAAGAAACTGACGCATCAACCAAGTTTGAACCGAAACAAGCTTTAATCGCGGAAAAAAAAGGACTCGGATTATTGGAAGAGCTTTTCAAGCAAATTTCTTTTGTCATTCCCGCGAAAGCGGGAATCCAGACAAAAAGTTCTTTATCTGGATCCCGGATCAAGTCCGGGATGACAAGAGCGCCTCAATTTCTCTTCCTTGAGATCGGCGAGACCCACGGCCCGGCAATCAAAAAGCTGGTAAAAAAATATTTACCAGCTTTTGAAACAAAAATTTATAAAGATTTATCCGGATTTGAGAGGTTTGCAATTCTACAAAACCTATCAACTATAAGCTAAAGCTATTTTTTCTCTTCTTTTTTCTCCGGCTTCTCAGCCTTCTCATCCCCTGCTACTGCCTCAGGAGTTTCTTCCGGCTTTAATACCCCTTCAACCAAGGTTACATCTTCAACAACCGGTTTTTCGGATAATTCTTTCATCTCTTCTTCGGTTCGGGGAGGCGCGACATTGACGATCACTTCATCCGGTTTAGCCAGAATTGTTACCTTGTCGCTGACTTTCAGGTCCTGGATGCGGATAGCATCTTCAAATGTGTTCAACGAACTGATGTCGATTTCAAAATATTTAGGAATATCAGCCGGCAAACATTCCACCTCAACATCGGAAAGATTCTTAAGCAAAGTCCCGCCTAAGCCCTTTACCGCCTGCGATTCGCCGGTGAACTGGATTGGCACGCGGACCTTCAGTTTTTCGGTCATGTTCACGGCATAAAAATCCACATGCAGTGGCTGGCCGTTCAGATAGTGGTGCTGGACATCGTAGATCAAGACCGGCGTGGTTTTGCCGTCCATAACCAGATTGACCAGCGTTGATTCACCCGCCTGCTTAAATGCCTTGGAAAAATCTTTTTCCTTAATTTCGATTTCTGCTGTCTCTGTATTGTGCCCATACAAAATGCCGGGCAGCTTTCCTGCCTGACGCAATGTTTTTACCCGTTTGCCCAAAATAGTTCGTTTGGTCGCTTCAATTGCAATATTTTCCATAGCCGCAATATAATAACATCTTCTGATGAATAGGTCAAAGCTATTTCAAAGCAGATTTGAAGTCCCCGTCAAAACCCCTTAAAAATTCGTGAGTAGCCAAAACTTCATCCGTGGTGATAGGTTTGGCATTTTTAAATTTGGATGTATCCTGGCTGGTCAGGTCTGTCACCATGCCGATGGAAAAGATCTCGGGTCCGTCAATCGCAATGGAAAATACCACCGAGCTTTTGCACCGGTCACAGTCAGTGTGGACCAGAAGGCTGCGGCCGGAAAGCGGTTTTTCTTCCCCCGTATCAATGATCTTGGTTTGTTCCGGCGTATACTGGTGCCCGCAAACCGGACACTTCAAAATATAAGCCAGCCACTGGACGATTTTGTTGAAATCAAACTTCGGCATAGATGCTTATATTGTAAGGGCTAATATTTTTGGCGTCAACCAAAGATCAGTTGCCGAACTTCACAGCCTTCTGGCGGGCCACAACGCTTTGCACTAATCCCAGTGCCGCCATAGTGGTCAGAAGTGAGGATCCGCCGTAACTTAAAAGCGGCAAAGGAATGCCGGTGACGGGAAGCAGTCCGACATTCATGCCGATATTTATCAGCACTTGCGACAATAGCATGAAAAAAATCCCCAGGGTCAGATACATTCCGAAGTTATCCCTGGCATGCTTGATCGCCCGGACCAGGCCGAAAAACAATATGGCGAACATGCTCAGGATGAACAGGCTTCCCACCAAGCCCAATTCCTCTGCAGTAGAAGCGAAGATAAAGTCAGTTTGCCGCTCCGGCAAGAATTTCAGCTGGGATTGCAGCCCCCTGCCCACTCCCCGGCCCGTAATGCTGCCTGAGCCTACGGCGATTATTGATTGCAGGACATTATAGCCGCTGCCCCGCGGATCCTGGCTCGGGTCCAAAAAAGTATAAATGCGGTTTTTCTGATAATCATGGAGCACAAAGAACCAGCTGAAGGAAGAAACCAGGACGGCAATTAAAAGCAGGATGCCCAAATGTTTTTTATTCATCTTGGAGAACAGCAGCATGCCCAGCCAGGTGAAAAAAATAACCAGGGCCGAACCCAGGTCCGGCTCGATCAAGACCAGTATTGCCGGAATGCTGACATAAACAGCCGACAGGAGAACATACCTGATGTCTTTCAATTTTTCGCCGCTTTGATCCAGGAATTTGGCCATGATCACAACCATTATCAGTTTGGCAAACTCCGCCGGCTGGGCGCGGAAGATCCCAAGATCGATCCACCGGGTCGATCCGCGGACATTATGGCCCAAGAACCACACCAGCAGCAGGCTTAATATGATCAGGACATAGAAAAACCCCGTACTCTTTTTAAGTTTTCTGTAGTCATAAAAAGCCAGCAGGAACATCGCAATAAATCCCAGGACGGCGAACACCAGCTGATGGCTTAGAAGATTGGTCGGGCTGGCAAGCGTGGTGGAATAGATCATGAGCAAACCCAAAATCAGCAGCAGAGTGCTGCTGCCGAAAATATAAAGGTCAAAATAACGGAAATTCGCAAACCAATTTCTCATGGAGATGCGGGCGCGGGCTGCGTTGAACTGTCGAATGGCGAGACTCCGGCGGGCTGCGAAAATATATTCCGGTCAAATATATTGATCTCCGGATTGATCTCCGCCCGGACTGCGCCGGCCACTGCGCCCGGCCAGGAATATGTGAATGTCCTGGTTTCACCGGACAGAACATCGTTAATGGTCGTAAAATTGACGGCAACTATATTATTATTGCTGTCGTAAACAGCTACAGGCAGATCGATCTGCCCGACCGTGAAAGCCATTGTGTTTTTTATCCCGGCCGTCATAGAAAAGCCTGCGGGGTTATTCTGAAGATTCACGCGTTGAAGTTCATAATTGACCGTCACATCGGGTTTTTGGATAAACTGCGTCTCACCCAAAGTCACGTCGATCTCATCGGGTTTGGTTTGTGAGGTAAAACGCGGAAAAACGATTAGTTTTTCGGAAGCCGGAAGGATAAACGTTGAATCGCTTATTTTTGCAATACTGGTCCCGCCCAAAGTTTTAAATTCCGCCGTATAATCCTGGCTGGGCACTCCCCATTCCAGATTGATATTTTTTATTTTCACGTAACCTGAATATGTGTTCGGCGCAAGAATAAAAATTTTCTTGTCGATTATCTGTAAAGATTCCTGGATCCCCGCAGTATAAACTATTTCCGGCGCATGATATCCGCTCATTATCAGTTGTACGAAGGAATATTTCGCCAAATAATAAAACGGGATCAGCACGATCAGAAAAATGACCAGGGCATACCACCATTTTTTGTTCACGGGAGCGAGTTTGTCGCCGACGACCAGAAATAACTCCTGAATCCTGTCGTTATCCGTTAGTGCCATATTTGTTTCAAGTCTTAAATCTTGACTAATTATATCACTTTTTGCGCTGTAACGCGACTTTTGCCATAATGGACTTACTTATGTCCAAATTCACTCACTTGCACGTCCATTCGCACTTTTCCCTGCTTGATGGACTGCCGAAAATAAACGAACTGGTATCCACCGCCAAGAAACTCGGCATGGACAGTTTGGCTTTGACCGACCACGGGGTGATGTACGGCGCCATTGAATTCTATAATAAATGCCAAGAAGCCGGGATCAAACCGATCATCGGCGTTGAAGCTTATGTAGCCCCGCGGACATTGCAAGAAAAAAATGGCAAGATTGATTCTGACTATTTTCATTTGACTCTGCTGGCGGCCAATCAGGCAGGATACAAAAATCTTTTAAAACTTACGACCGTAGCCCATATCGACGGCTATTACTATAAACCCCGGATTGACCTGGAGGTTTTAAAAAAACACAGCGAGGGGCTGATTGCCCTATCAGGCTGCCAGCGAGGCGAGTTGGCCCGGGCCGTCATGAACAAATCCGATTCTGAAACCCGCGAAATCCTGCAAAAATACCTGGATATTTTCGGGCCGGATAATTATTATATTGAGATCCAGCGCAACAGCCGCCTGCCCGACGCCAATGAAAAAAAACTGGTCCAAAAACTTGCCGCTTTGGCTAAAGCTGAAAATCTGACGCTGGTCGCCACCGCTGACTGCCATTATATTGAACCGCAGGATGCTGAAGCGCAGGATGTTCTGCTCTGCATCGGCACGGGCAGGACTACTTCTGATACGGACCGCATGGATATGCGAGGATACGACCTGTCGCTTAAGACCGAGGAAAAAATGTATGAACGATTCAAGGATCTGCCCGAAGCCGTGGCCAATACGGCCTTGGTTGCCGCAAAATGCAATCTTAAAATTTTAACCAATCAAAGATACTTTCCTAAAGTTGAGGTGCCGGAGGGCAAAACAACTGCCGAGTACCTGCGGGAGCTGACTTACGCCCGCGCTTTGCCGCTTTACGGCAAGGATGGCGCTGTCCCCGATGATATCAAACAACGAATTGATTACGAGCTTAATATTATAATCAATAAAGGATTTGACACTTATTTTCTCATGGTCGCGGACGTGGTCGAAGGAGCTCATAAGCTTGGCGCCATCACCAATACCAGAGGAAGCGCGGCCGGGTCCATTGTCGGGCGCATCTTAGGCATTACAAATGTAGACCCTCTTTATTATGAACTGCCGTTCGAAAGATTTTTAACCGAACACCGCCCTACTCCTCCCGATATCGACCTGGATATTGCCGACAACCACCGCGATGAAGTGATCTCTTATATCACAAAAAAATACGGAGCTGAAAAAGTCGCACAGATCATTACCTTCGGGACTATGATGGCAAGAGCCGCGGTAAGGGATGTCGGGCGGGCGTTGGGCGTTGCCTACGGCAAATGCGACCAGATCGCCAAAATGATCCCTACAGGCAAACAGGGTTTTCATATGACCTTGGACAAAGCCATGGACTTAAATACCGACCTGAAAGCCGCTTACGAAAAAGATCCGGAAACAAAAAAGATCCTCGACATTGCCAAAAAACTGGAGGGTAATGCACGGCACGCTTCTGTGCATGCCGCCGGCATTGTCATTACCCCGACCGAACTGACTGACTACATGCCGCTGCAAAAAGAACCGGATGGCGAACGCGTCATCACGCAATACGATATGTACGCATTGGACGTCAATGCCAGCGGCGAAAAAGCATTGGGAGTGGTCAAACTCGATCTTTTAGGCATCCGCAATTTGTCCACCCTGGAAGCCGCGGTAAAAATTGCAGAGAAAAGACAGGGAGTGCAGATCGATATCGCAAATCTTCCTCATCCGGATGAAAAAACTTTCAAACTTCTGTCCGAAGGCCACACATTCGGCGTATTCCAAATGGGCTCGTCCGGCATCACGCGGTACCTGATGGACCTAAAACCAAAAAGCATTTTCGACATCATGGCCATGATCGCTTTATACCGCCCCGGCCCAATGGGGATCATTCCTGAATATATTACCCGGCAGCATAAGCGCAGCAAGATCGAATATTTCGATCCGCGCATGCAGGCATATCTTGGAAGATCGCTGGGATTACTGGTGTATCAGGACGACGTACTCACAACGGCTGTTAATATTGCCGGTTATTCGTGGGAAGAAGCGGATAAACTCCGCAAAGCTATGGGTAAAAAGATCCCTGCTGAGATGGCCAAACAAAAAGAAAAGTTCATTAAAGGATGCGTAAAAAATGGAATGGAGCCTTACCGGGCGGAACAGCTGTTCGGACTGATCGAGCCATTTGCGGCCTACGGATTTGGCAAAGCCCACGCCGCATCGTACGGCATTGTCAGCTACCAAACGGCTTACATGAAAGCCAATTACACCGTGGAATTCATGGCCGCCCTGATGACGGCCGAATCAGGCGATATGGAAACCATTGCCGAAGCGGTTGAAGAATGCAAAATCATGGGCATCCAGGTCCTGCCACCGGATGTGAATGAAAGCCTGGCCAACTTTACGGTCATAGACGAACGCAATATCCGGTTCGGGCTGACTGCCGTCAAAAATCTAGGTTCGGATATCATCAGCATCATTATCGAACAGCGGAAAGCCGGCGGGAAATTTTCTTCCGTCGAAGATTTCGTCAAACGGGTGCAAACGCGCAATTTCAACAAAAAATCCTGGGAAGCAATGGCTAAGTCAGGCGCTTTGGACGCTTTGGGAGAGCGCAACAAGCTTTTGGCCAATACGGAAATAATTCTGGAGTTTGCGCGAAATTTGCAAAAAGCGGCGGCTGACAATCAAACAAGTTTATTTGGCGAAAATTTTATCCCTGATGCAAAATTGAAGTTGCGCGACGTGGAACCGGCAACCGAGCGGGAACGTTTGGCTTGGGAAAAAGAACTGCTGGGGCTTTATGTTACCTCTCATCCGCTTGCCGAACACGCTGCAAAATTGCAAAGATCGGCCTTATCTATCAAACAAGTCATAGAAAACAGAACACCAACCGCTACCATTGGCGGAATTATTACCAGGGTCCAGAAAATTCTTACAAAAAAAGGCGATCAAATGGCGTTTATCGATCTGGAGGACACCACCGGCACAATAGAAGTCATCGTTTTTCCAAATTTATTCAGCCAGTTCAAGGATCTTATCGTGGCGGAAAAGATCGTGCTCATGACCGGCAAGATGTCGGACAAGGACGGCGAGCCGAAATTTCTGGCTGACACGATAAAACTGTTCGCGGAAACCACAGCTCCTTCCCAAGAATCATCCGTCACTATCAAAATTCCGACAGCCGCATCCGATGAACTGTTTGGCCAATTAAAACAGCTGTTTGAATCGGCTCCCGGCGATCTGAATGTAAATCTTATGATCGACCAGCAAAAGATCAAAACGCCGTTCCGGATAGACCTGAATGAGGAACTAAAATCGAAGATCAAAGAGCTTCTTGGCTCGAACTTGCCCTAAACCGCCGGGAGCTATATAATCTATTTAAGTTTTGAGAACGCAGAAATGGCCACCAACCATGGAGTTCTCCGCACAATTCCGGCGTTACGGAAAAAATGAAGCAAAGATTGGGTGGAACCATCCGCGAGGATCCCAAACGTCATAGGACGTTTGGGTATTTTTTAACCAAAATCTATGAAAATCAGTGATGAAAAATTGCATAACATCCGCCATTCGCTCGCTCACATTTTAGCCAGTGCTGTGATCGAAATGTTCCCGAAAGCCCAGTTAGGCGTCGGGCCTGTGATCGAGAACGGTTTCTTTTACGATTTCCTGCTCCCCCGCCCCCTGACTCCCGAGGATATTGCGAAAATCGAAAAACGCATGCGCGAACTGGTCAAATCAAAACTCCCTTTCGAACGGCAGGAATTGACTACTCACGAAGCCAAAACTTATTTTGATCAAGCTCATCAGCCGTTTAAGATCGAACTGATCAAAGATATTGAGAAGTTTGGCACGACCGAAGCTGATAAAATTTTAAACTCCGAGGCAAGTTTAGCCGGTGAAAAAAAATCAAGCGAAAAAGTTGAAAAGGTCAGTTTGTATAAAACCGGAAAATTCACTGACCTGTGCCGCGGCGGACACGTGGAAAATACTTCCGAGATAGATCCGCAAAGTTTCAAACTTTCTAAAATCTCCGGCGCCTACTGGCGCGGGGACCAAAAAAATCCGCAGATGCAAAGGATCTACGGATTAGCATTTGCAACTAAGTTGCATTTGGAAGAATACTTAAAAATGCAGGAAGAAGCGGAAAAACGGGACCATAAAAAATTAGGACCTAAATTAGGGTTGTTCATGTTCCACCACACTTCTCCGGGCATGCCTTATTGGCTGCCCAAAGGTGTGATCATGTACAACGAACTGGTCAACTTTTGGCGCTTTGAACACAGCAAGCGCAACTATCAAGAGATCGTATCCCCTCTTCTGAATAAAAAAGAGCTTTATCAAACTTCCGGCCACTACGAACATTATTGGGAAGATATGTTTGTTGTTAAAACAAAAGACAACGAAGAATACGCCCTGAAGCCGATGAACTGCCCGAATGCCATGGTTGTTTTTGGATCCCAGCTCAGAAGTTACAAAGATCTGCCGCTGCGCTTATCCGACACGGATACATTGCATCGAAATGAGATTTCGGGAGCGCTGAACGGCTTGTTGCGTGTTCGAGAATTCAGGCAGGATGATGCGCATTGTTTTGTGAGCGAGGACCAGATCGGACAAGAATACGAAGAAATATTTGAAATAGTTGAAAAATTTTATTCGATCTTTGGCCTGGAATATTCATTTCGAATAGGAACTCGGCCGGATAATTTTATGGGTGACATCAAAACTTGGGACAAAGCGGAAAAAACTCTTAAAGATGTTCTTAAAAAAAGCGTCCAAAAATTTACCATAGCAGAAAAAGATGGTGCTTTTTACGGCCCTAAAGTCGATATTTTAATGAAAGATGCGATAGGACGGCAATGGCAGATGGGTACGATCCAATTAGATTTCCAGCAGCCGTTAAGGTTCAAACTTGAATATACGGCCGCGGATGGAACAAAAAAAACTCCGGTTGCAATTCACCGCGTGATCTACGGCTCGCTTGAAAGATTCATCGGCATCCTGATCGAGCACTATGCGGGCGCCTTTCCTGTATGGCTCTCCCCTGTCCAGGTAAAAATCCTGCCAATCACAGAGAAACAAAATAAATACGCCGAGACGGTTTTGAAAGAGTTAAAAGAAAACGGGATCCGGGTGGAACTCGATGACCGAAATGAATCCGTGGGCAAAAAGATCCGCGATGCGGAAATGGAAAAAGTCCCTTATATGCTGATCGTGGGGGAAAAAGAAGTTGCGGCAAAGTCCGTTGCTGTCCGCGCCCGGAATCAGAAAGATCTGGGTGCGATGAAAACGGATAAGTTCATCAAAAAAGTTTCCGGTGAAATTCAAAATCGCGAATAAAAAAACCGCTGCTAGGCTTTGGCCTTAGAAGCGGCAAGCATTTCGATCAAATATGCATTCGCGAGCCCGAAGTCTACCTCGTGTTTTGGATACTTCTGCGACTCCTTTGTCGCCAGTTCGCAGATATAGAGGTAGCCTGCGAGTTTCACCTGATGGCCGAAGTTGCAGAAAACCCCGTTAGGAGTACTGATCGATTCCACTGATTCCTGAGGGATTGGCCGGAAGCAAAATAAACAGCAGTCTTGCACCTTATTCTCAGGCTGATCCTCCATTGATCCTCCAGACTCGTATCATATCAAATATGAGACAAAAAACCGAACACAATCTCAAAGCAGAAAAAAGAGAAATAAAAAAGCGCCCGCGAATGCGGGTGCATGGATTATCACTGCGCAAACCTTCCAAGTTTGCGGGTCTTAAAATCGCCAAGAAAAAATAATGAAGCCCGGATTGGTAGTCATTCTGGGTCCCACCTCCTCGGGCAAATCAAGCCTGGCAATTAAACTTGCTCAAAAATTCCAAGGCGAGATAATTTCGGCAGATTCCAGACAAGTCTATAAAGGCATGGACATCGGCACGGGCAAGGTCACGAAAAAAGAACAAAAGCAAGTCCGTCATCACCTGCTTGATGTTGCTTCGCCCAAAACACAATTCACCGTAGCGGATTTCAAACCAAAGGCTTTAAAGGCGATCAAACAGATCAGGGAAAAAAATAAACTGCCGTTTCTGGTCGGCGGCACGCCTTTCTATATTTACGCCACAATCGACGACTTGCAGATTCCCGGGGTTAAGCCCAATTTCAAATTACGCAACCGATTGAATAAAAAAACACCTGCCGAACTTTTTAAGATCCTGAAAAAACTGGATCCCCGGCGCGCTATGAATATTGACCGCCAGAACCCGCGCCGCCTCATCCGTGCCATTGAGATCATTAAGTCCACGGGGAAGCCGGTGCCGCCATTGCGTCATCCTGAACTTGGTTCAGGATCTCTTTTACTCGGTTTAAAAAAAGATTTGCCAAAACTGTATAAACTGATCGACGAGCGTTTAGAAAACCGCTTTAAACAAGGACTGGTCTTCGAAGTCAAAAAACTTCTTAAGCAAAAAGTTGCTCACAAACGTCTGCAAGAAATGGGCCTGGAATATCGCTTTGTTTCTTTATACCTGCAAGGCTACTTAACCTACGGGCAGATGATTGAACAGCTCAAATCAGCAATTCACAAATTCGCCAGACGCCAGACGACCTGGTTTAAGACCGACAGCCGCATTCATTGGATCAAAAATCAAAAACAAGCCGAACGGCTTGTTAGAAAATACCTGTCAGCCTGATTATTTTAAGCTTTTTATATTTTGACTGGTTATATCATGAAATTCCACACTCAGACGTCTCATAAAATTATATGCGATATCTTCGTCTAAGAATAAATGAACATAATTCTCATGGCTGACGACATGGGCGACCAGTCTGCCTTCTTTATAAAAACTCGGGTCTTCAAAACCATAAAAAGGCTCATAAGTTTTCTCGGTATAATAATGCAGCCAGATCAGGGTTGATTTTTTTATCATCTCTATGATCTTGGGAGATAGCCTGTAATAGTAGTGGTTAAATATTTTTCCCTCACCCTGATCCAGATGATAAAGCTTTTCATCAGTCTCTTTTTTTATAAAATCATCTTTCAGGCTGGCCAGGGTTTTTTGGAATTTAGGGTCATCATCGCCTCCGAATTTCTTCCCCCAGCTGAAATTTTTAAAACTGAACGGATTATATACTTTTTGGATCCTCTGGGTCAGCCGTATCTGGTCCGCGGTTGTGATCAGGTAATAGCGCAAAAAAACCTCAACTTTTTCGGCTTTTTCTTCATCAGTCAGCTTATGTTCCAGGCGGATATTATCAAATGATACTAAATACTCTTTCATATTAAATTTTTAATTCTCTTTTCAAAATTTCATTGATAATCTGCGGATTGCCTTTTCCTTTCAATTCCTTCATAACCTGCCCGATCAAAAAACCTAAAGCTTTGTCGCCTTTTGTCCTAGCATCCGCAACTCCTTTGGGATTTTCTGAAATTGTCTTTTTTACGGCTTCCAAAATTACCGATTCATCGGAAACCTGGTGAAGCCCCAGCTGGTCCAGGATGACGTGCGGATCCTCGCCGGTCTCGAACATTTTGGCAAATACATCCTTGGCTGCAAGATTAGAAACTTTCCCCTGCCGGATCATCTTGATCAGTTCCGCAAAATTTTCTTCAGTGACCTTTGAGTCCCGCGGAAGCAAGTTATGTTCATTGATAGCCGCCAAAAACGGCCCCAAAACCCAATTCGCCACCGTCTGCCCGCTATTGCCGGCATCTTTCACGTGCTCGGCTTCAAACCATTCGGCCAGTTCGGTTGCGACATGTTCAAAATATTCTGCCAGTTCTTTGTATGAAACCAAAGTCTGCGCGTCTTTTTCGGCCAAACCAAATTCGCTGATAAACCTTTGCTTTCTGGCTTTCGGCAGTTCCGGCAATTCCCGCTTCAACCCGGACAAATAATCTTTGGTAAAATGCAAAACCGGCAGGTCCGGCTCCGGAAAATATCTGTAGTCCTGCGACTCCTCTTTTGACCGCTGGGAAACCGTAATTGCTTTGTCATCCGCCCAGCCGCGGGTTTCCAATTTTGGAATTTCTCCTCCATCCAAAATTTCCGTTTGCCGCCTGATCTCAAATTCAATTGCTGATGCCACGGATTTAAAAGAATTCATATTCTTGATCTCAACTTTATACGGCGGAAATCCTTTTTCCCCTTTTTTCCGCAGGGAAATATTGGCATCGCATCGCAAATGCCCCTTCTCCATATCAGCATCCGAAACATTCAAATAACGCATTAGGTTTTGCAGTTCCTGTAAATAATGCCTGGCTTCTTCTGAACTGCGGATGTCCGGCTCAGAGACTATCTCAAGAAGCGGCGTCCCGGCGCGGTTATAATCCACCAAACTGTAGTTTGCGCCCGGCGGATGCACGAGCTTGCCCGCATCTTCTTCCAAATGAGCGCGTGTGATGCCTATTGTCCGGGTTTCTCCGTTTACCGCCAGTTTCATTTGCCCGCGGCCGTTTATGGGCATATCAAATTGCGATATCTGGTAACCCTTGGGAAGATCCGGATAAAAATAATTCTTGCGGTCGAATTTTGAATACTCGGCGATGTTACAGTTCAAAGCCAGGCCGACCATTACGGCTTTCTTCACAGCTTCTTCGTTGATCACCGGCAATGTCCCCGGCTGTCCTGTGCAAACTTCGCAAATATGAATATTCGGCTGATCAGCTTCGGCATTTTTGGAGCGACAAAACATTTTGCTGGAAGTTTTCAATTGTACGTGGACTTCCAATCCAATAACCGGTTCGTAATCCTTGATCATTTTATTGGGGCGTTTGACGGGGCCCTGGCTGAGGCTGATTAATTGTATTTAACGAATTTACCGGAAAATTAACCAGATCCGGATTGATAGTATGCAGCAATAAATAGGCAGCGAACAAAAGCCCCAAACCAATAACAGCCGACCAGATCATTTGAATCCCCTTACCCGATTGCTCGGCATTCCCGGAAGCTGTCATGTAGTAATATCCGCCTATAACCAGGATCAGCATGGCCAAAAGGGCCGAAATGCCGAGCGACCAGATATAGATCTGATTAACGCATATCGGCAAGTCCTTGGGTGTAAGCGGCGGGTTATTATTTACGTTAACAGAGCATGGAGCGGCAGCGGCAAGCAATGGGGCCGTCAGAGTGAAAATAAATATCAAAACAAAAATTTTCTTTTTCATATTTTTGGTTTTAATGATAAGTTTAAAGATTTTTCTAGAGCAAACGCGGCGCCAAACAATTTTTCTTCCGCAAAGTGGTCGGCCACAAGCTGGACCCCGACCGGGAGGCCTGCCTTTGTGGTTCCGGCCGGAATTGAAATTCCCGGCACGCCAGCGATGTTCAGTCCGACGGTAAAAATATCCGCCAGATACATGGAAAGCGGATCGGTTTTTTCGCCGAGCTTGAAGGCCGGAGCCGGGGTTGTGGGAGTGACGATCAGATCGAATTTTTTAAAAGCATCGATAAAATCCCGGCGGATGAGCTGTTGGGCCTGTTTGGCTTTTTTGTAATAAGCGTCAAAATATCCGGCGGAAGATGCATAAGTGCCAATCATGATCCGGCGCTTGGGTTCCGCGCCAAATCCCTTTGACCGGGTGTTATAATAAACTTCTTCCAAATTGTTCCCGGCGGCTGACAGGCCGTAGCGGATGCCGTCATACCTGGAAAGATTTGCGGAAATTTCAACCGGCAAAATAATATAATAGCAGGCCAAAGCGTACGAGGAATGCGGCAGGCTCATTTCAGAAACCTCGGCTCCCAACTCCTGCATTTTTTTTACAGCGTTCTTTACGATCGCATCAACCTCCGGATCTAAGCCGTCAATGAAATATTCTTTTGGAATTCCGATTTTTATTCCCTTCATGTCTTCTTTTAAAAAACTGCCGTAATCAGGCACGGGCTTGGGCAATGATGTGGAATCATAAGAATCCTGTCCCGCAATAATCTCAAAAACCGCTGCCGTATCTTCAACCGTTTTGGCCAGCACTCCGACCTGATCCAGGGAGGATCCCAAAGCTATCAAACCGTAGCGGGAAGCGCGGCCGTACGTCGGCTTAAAACCGACGATCCCGCAAAAGCTGGCCGGCTGCCTGACCGATCCGCCGGTATCTGTGCCGAGTGCGAACAGAACTTCGCCGGACGCAACCGCGGCAGCGGAGCCGCCTGAGGAACCGCCCGGCACGCGGGTGAGATCGTAAGGATTTTTCGTCGGCCCGTAGGCTGAATTTTCGGTCGAGGAACCCATGGCAAATTCATCTAGATTGGTTTTACCCATGAGCACCGGCTGTTCTTCGTTTAATTTCTTAATAACCGTAGCGTCATAGGTTGCTTTGTAATTTTCCAAAATTTTCGAAGCGGCGGTAGCTTGAAGTCCTTTTACCAAAATATTGTCCTTGGCCGCGTAAGGGATCCCTGTGAGCGAAAAATTCTCGCCATCTGCGATCAGGCCGTCAGCTTTGTCTGCGGAAGCCAGTGCTTCTTTTTCCGCAACATACAAAAATGCATGCAATTTATCATCTATCTGTTTAATTCGCTTCAAAGATAATTGGGCCAATTCTTTAGCGGAAATTTTCTTATTCGCCAGCAAATCAGCAGCAGTTTTAACTGTCAGGTCAAGAATTTCCATCAGTCTAAAACACTCTTTACTTTAATAAAATTTCCCTCTCGAGCCGGCGCTTGCTTCAAAAAATCTTCCGGTGCCGCGGTTTCCTGCGCCACGTCGTTGCGCATCAGGTTAACCGCACCCGGATCTGCAGCTTCGGGACTGACCCTGCCTTCCACTTCTTTCAGCTGGTCCACGTAATCCAGAATTGCCGACAACTCTTGCTGCAATTTTTGTTTCTGGTCTTCGCTAAATGATAAGCGGGCCAGCTTTGCGATCCTGTTGACTTCTTCTATAGAAATTGCCATAATTACTGGTTATTGATAATTTATTATACCATATCTATAATAAGATAGAGAAAGGAGAAAAATATGATTTATTTGCTAATTGTCGTTGTCGTGCTGGTTGTAGCCGGTATTGCTATTTACAACGGCCTGGTCCAGTCGCGCAATCGCGTGGACGAAGCCTGGTCAGACATAGAAGTCCAGCTCAAACGCCGCTACGACCTGATCCCGAATTTGGTCAACACGGTCAAAGGATACGCCAAACATGAGGAAGGCGTGTTTACTAAGGTTACCGCTGCCCGCGCCACTGCCATGGCAGCGCCGACCCCCGGACAGAAACTAGCTGCTGAAAACCAGCTGTCGCAGACCATCCGCTCTTTGTTCGCCGTGGCGGAAAATTATCCGGAACTGAAAGCCAACCAGAATTTCCTGCAGCTGCAGGGAGATCTGACCGACACTGAAGATAAGATTCAGGCGGCCAGAAGGTTCTATAACGGCAACGTCCGCGACTACAATACCAAAATTCAGACATTCCCATCAAACCTGTTTGCGGGCATGCTCGGGTTTACCGCCAAAACTTTCTTTGACGATGACAACAAGGCCATCCAGCAGCCGGTGAATGTGCAATTCTAAATGATCTACTCTGAAATCTCTTCCAACAAACGCAAAACAGCGCTACTGATAACATTCTTTTTGGTTCTGATCATTGCGCTCGGTTACTTCTTCGGCCAGTATTTTGACTCGCCGGGTATTTTGCCGATCGCCGTGATCTTTTCCGTTGGCTTAAGCCTGACCAGTTATTTCTATTCGGACAAGATCATTCTCTCCATGTCGCACGCAAAACAGATCCAGCGCGCCGATGATCCGGAGCTCTACCACACAGTTGAAAACCTGGCCATCGCCGCGGGCCTGCCGACACCAAAAATCTATCTTATAGATGATACGGCTCCCAATGCATTTGCCACCGGCCGCGACCCGAAGCACGCCGTGGTCTGCATCACGACAGGACTGCGAAGCAAACTGACCAAACCGGAACTGGAAGGCGTGATCGCCCACGAGCTGTCGCATGTCGGTAATTATGACATCCGGCTTTCAACAATTATTGTGGTGCTGGTTGGCGTGGTTTCGCTTTTGTCCAACTGGATGTTGAGAGCCAGTTTCTTCGGCGGCAGGCGCCGCAATAATGAAGGTGAAGCCGGCGTAATTTTTATGGTAGTCGGTTTGGTGCTAGCCATCCTCTCGCCCATCGCCGCAACTCTGATCCAACTGGCAATTTCGCGCAAGCGCGAATATCTGGCTGACGCCTCAGGCGCTTTGCTGACGCGCTATCCGGAAGGTTTGGCTTCGGCGCTCAAAAAAATCGCGGCTGATACCGAGCCTTTAGAAGAAGCTAATAATGCCACGGCGCACCTCTATATAGTCAATCCTTTCAAACAAAATCTCAATGTCCGGCAGGCAGGTTCTGCCCTGTCGCGCCTGTTCGACACCCACCCCCCTATTCAGGAACGCATCAAAAGATTGGAAGAGATGGAGAAATAATCCCTAATACACCCCGCCCCGGACTTGGTCCGGGGTCTTTTTTGTTTATTTAACTATTGACAAAATGACAAAACTATGAGTAAAATTAGTTATTACAGATAGGACCTTGCTCTTATTCTGATAGTAGGCGGTTCCGGACTTTAAAGTTCGGTACCTCCTCAAAAGCCAACAGGAGGCAGTGTTAATGATCTGGAGCGAACCAACAGCAACCGAACTGCATGGACGGCGTGCACGATTGTCGGGACGGATCCGGAAAATCGGAGCGAAAGCAACGGAAGCCGAGATTCGGGCCGAACTCCCCCTGCGCGTACAGCAAGCTTTGTCGGGGTGGTCCCTGCGCAAGATCCTGGTCGCCGACGAAGGCGAGCTCATGCGCGTCGGCAATTTCGGAAGAAAATCGCTGTACGATCTACGTGACGTCCTCTGGTCTCATGGACTGATGGTCCATCTCGGACCGTCGAAGGCGGCTGACCTGGGGTTCAAATAGCCAACTGCGCAAGCGGTTGGCTCTTTTTTTGCTACTGAGCATGCTCATGACTAAAGTCATGAGCAAATGCAGTAATAAAAAAGAGAAAAGCACAGCGCTTTCTCTTATGTGAACGGCAAAAATGGATGCGTCGAAACTTCAAATTCCAGTTCTTGACGGCTAATTCTTCGAAGCATCGTGTTGTGGTTCGAAGTAAGATCAAAAAAATCTGTTACCGCAAAAGAAGCCTGGATGATCCTTTTTTGTTCCGGGACTGGCACAAATCTATTTAATCGATCTACGCCTTGATCTATGATCCGCGACAGCGGGCATGACCGGTTAAATCCGCTTATTCTAAAAGTTCCATAGATCTCATAAGCGACATATCGGCGTCCTGACCAATTTGGCGGAGTGATCCAACTCAAATCCTGCTGCGTCACCTGCAGGTATTTGATGACCGCATCTACATCCATACAAATCCCTTCTTCTGTTTTGTTTGCTTATGCTATCATAATCATTTTGTTTTGACCACTTCCCTAATCACCTCGCTCCGAAACCCTTTCCTGGACAATTTTTGAGCCAGTTTCGCTTTATCTTTTTCTTGCGATTTTTCAACCGCTTTCAGGGCGATTTCTTTTTCTGTCTCAATGGGCAAATTTTCTTTCAACAAAGCTTCCGCATCTTTGCCATCAATCCCCCGCTGCATCAGTTTGGCCTTGAGACCGTAGAAACCAAAACTTTTATATCTTATCAAACTGTCCAAATAATTTTGTGCAAACTGCTGATTGTCAATCAGCTTTTCATCTGTTAATTTAGCAATAACGGCATTGACCTGCTCACGGTCAAAACCGCGCATCAGAAGTTTTTTCGCCAGTTCTTCCGAATGGTGAGGCCGGATCTTAAGCAAACTTTTGGCTTTTTCTTCGATATTCATATGGCTTGACACACATGGTATAATACATATATAGTATAACCCTTTATGAACCACTTTTCATTTATTCTAGAACGGCTATCCAGTCGGGCGAAAAGCGCCTTGATAACTTCACAGCGCATTTCCGAAGATCTGCACCATGACCACATCGGTACCGAGCATCTGCTTTACGGCATCGTAGAGGAGAAGGCTTCGTTTGCCTCGGAAATCCTGCTGAAAAGCCGCGTGAACGGCGAAACCGTCAAGCAGCAGATCATCAGCCTGAACCAAAACCATATCTCTGATAAATGGCAGCCGAAGCTCTCCAACAATCTGCGCGAGGTCATTGAGAAGGCCGCCATCATCGCCAGCCGCTACCAATACCAGTTCATCGGCACTGAGCACTTTTTGTATGGGATCACGGACATGGAGACCGACGAAGCGAAAACCATGCTGCTGGGTCTGAAAGTTTCAGTGTCTGAGCTGCGGAAAAATCTGCTGTCAATTTTTGAGAATGTTTCCAGGTTTCCCGATCTGCTGAATGTCGACGAGCAGGCGGAATTGCCCGCTCCTGAAAAAAATACCAAGACGCCGGCTCTGGATTATTTCACCTCGGACCTTTCCAAAAAAGCTCTGAAGGGCAAGATCGATCCGGTCATCGGCCGCAAGAACGAGATAGAACGCCTGATCTCCATTCTTAATCGCCGCACCAAAAATAACCCCGTGCTGATCGGCGAACCGGGGGTCGGCAAAACCGCGATCGTTGAAGGCCTGGCTCTGGCCATTTCCAAACAGGAGATCCCGGATACGCTGGCTGATAAAAAGATCCTGACTTTGGACATGGCGCTGGTCGTGGCCGGCTCTATGTTCCGCGGAGAATTTGAACAACGTTTAAAACAAGTTATCGATGAAGTCAGGGACAATTCAAACATCATTTTATTCATTGACGAACTGCACACCATTGTCGGAGCAGGAGCTACGACCGGTTCTTTGGATGCGGCCAATATCTTAAAGCCTGCGCTGGCCCGCGGCGAGATCCGAGTGATCGGGGCCACAACCCTTTCTGAATATAAAAAACACATTGAGCATGATGCGGCGCTGGAAAGGCGCTTCCAGCCGATCCTGGTGGAAGAGCCGTCCAACGAAGAATCTTTGGAGATCTTAAGTGGCCTTCGGGAAAATTACGAGCGCCACCATAATGTCGTGATCACAGATGAAGCCATCAAAGCGGCTGTGGAACTGTCGTCCCGTTATCTGACCGACCGTTTTCTGCCCGATAAGGCCCTGGACCTGATCGACGAAACCGCGGCGTACAGCAAAACTTTGAACACCAAGACCCGCAATATCCGGGTCGTGAAAAAGATCGAAAGTGAACTGAAGCGCCTGGAAGAGGAAAAGACCAAAGCTGTGATGCTGCAGGATTTCACCACAGCGCTGCATTTAAAGTCGCAGGAAGACAAGCTGAAAAAACAGAAACAGGAATACCAAAAAACCCTGGGCCGCAAGACCTCCGCCAACATACAGATCACTGCTGAGGATATCGGCCGTACTGTTTCTAATATCACAAAGATCCCGCTGACCAAACTTCTAAAATCCGAGAGCAAAAAACTTATCGGCCTGGAAAAAACCCTGCAGACCCGCATCGTGGGCCAGGACGAGGCCACCAAACAGATCGCTTCGGCCATCAGGCGCTCCAGAGCAGGTATCGCCTCACCCAAACGGCCTATCGCCTCTTTCCTTTTCTTAGGCCCTACGGGCGTGGGAAAGACCGAGACCGCCAAGGCTTTGGCTGAAGAAGTGTTTGAGAACAAAGACGCTCTGGTGCGCGTGGATATGTCCGAATTCATGGAACGGCACAATGTGGCAAGATTGATCGGCGCGCCAGCCGGCTACGTTGGCTATGAGGAAGGCGGCCGGCTGACCGAAGAGATACGCAAAAAACCCTATGCCGTGATCCTGTTCGATGAAATTGAAAAAGCGCACCCTGACGTATTCAACATTCTTTTACAGATCCTGGAAGAGGGCGAGCTGACGGATGCGGCGGGAAAAAGGATCAACTTCCGCAACACTGTGGTCATCATGACCTCCAACATCGGAATGAGCGAACTGACCCGCACTGCCGGCAGCTTTGGCTTTTCGCAGGACCGCAATACCCAAACCGAGGAGGACGTGCGGGTAAAAGCCGAACATGAATACGACCGGGTGAAAGACAAGGTTTTATCTTCGCTGCGCGAGGCTATGCGGCCCGAGCTTCTCAATCGTATCGACAAGATCATTGTTTTCCGCCCCTTGGGAATGGAAGAGATCCGGAAGATCGTCAGCCTGGAACTGAACCGGCTGGTGGAGCGGATATTAAAACAGCAAAATATAACCCTATCATTTGACCGCGAAGTGCTGAAGTTCATAGCGGATAAAAGTTACGATCCGGCGCAAGGCGCGCGTCTCATCCGCCGCAACATTCAGGAAACGATCGAAGACACTCTGGCTGAAAAGATCATTACCGGTGAAATCGCCGAAATGTCGGAGGCGAAGATCACGGTTGCTAATGATGCTATCCAGATCAAACAGGTTGAATTAGCACGGGCATAAATGGATGTAAAAAATATCCTCAAAAAAGCAGGCCAAGAATTTCTTGACCTGCTTTTTCCGATCTCTTGCCTCCTCTGCGGCGCGGACGGCTTGTATCTTTGCGATAAGTGCCTTACGGAATTGCCGAGATTGGATAAGCAGCAGTGCCTTGTCTGCCAGACAGCTTCGCCTTTCGGCAAAACGCACCTTAGTTGCAAAACCAAAAACACAATAGACGGCAGTATTGCAGCTCTTCCCTACAAAGACCGGCAAGTCAATAAGATCATTGAGACTTTCAAATACAACTTTATTTCCGACCTAAGCCTTCCTCTGGCTGAAACAATTTTGGAAGAGATAAAAAAGCAGGAGCTGGCCGAATATTTCCGGGACTTTACCATTGTTCCAGTGCCATTGCATGCCCGTCGCTTCAACTGGCGCGGCTTCAATCAGGCAGAATTATTAGCCGGTAAACTTGCTGAAAACCTGCAACTCAACGTGGACAATAAACTTGTGTTGCGACAAAAATTCACAAAGCCGCAAGTCAAACTCAAAGCAGAAGAACGAAAACGTAACATGGAAAACGCCTTTGGTTTGATCGGCGATGCATCAAACAAAAAGATCCTGCTGGTGGATGATGTGGTCACTTCAGGATCTACAGCCAATGAACTGGCAAAACTTTTGAAACATGATCACGCACAGGAAGTCTGGCTCCTGACCGCCGCGCACGGGTAAGGTCCAAAAAAATTAAAAATTAGTTACCTTGACCACTTTTCCGGTTCTATCATAAGTGGTCCATTTTCCGGTTTGTTTGCCTTTTTTAAAATATCCGGACCGCATTTTTGTCCTGTCTTTCCGGAACCATTCCCAATAACCATCCGGTACGCTGCCCGACATTTTACCTTTGGCCCAAACACTGCCGTCTTTGTGATACACTGTATGCCTTTTATTCATTGTAAACTTAAATTTTATTGGCGGAGAGTACAGGATTCTTCAGCGCTCGCTGATGCTCGCGCGGACTGGGTTGCGCCAAACGCTGCGCTTGCTCGCGTTTGTCGACGCTCGACTTCGTCTGATGACTTGTCTCGCTTCAACCCGTTCGAATCCGATTAAATTCATCTAATTCTTATTGGCGGAGAGTACAGGATTCGAACCTGTGCGGCGTTTTTTAGACACCCGTGGATTAGCAATCCACTGCCTTAAGCCACTCGGCCAACTCTCCTCGTCGCCCTGTCATCCTGAACTTGTTTCAGGATCTGGATTCCGGATCAAGTCCGGAATGACAGAGTTATTACAGCTAATTTTGGCTTAAATTGGGTTAAAAGTCAATTTACGCAATTTATGGTAAAATAAAATCTGGCTTTGTAACATTTTACCTGAATAATCGTCTTAAACTATGACGGAAGAAGAATTAAAAAATTGGCTGCAAAAGGCGCAATCCGGCGACCAAGACGCATTTGGCCGGATCTATGACCACTTTGCCGATAAGATCTACCGGTTCATCTACTTCCGGGTCGGCCACAAAGAAGTGGCAGAGGACGTTTTATCCGATACTTTTGTCAAAAGCTGGGAGAAGATCAATCAGATCAATTCCCCCGGCGCCCTGTCAGGGTGGCTCTACCAGATTGCCAAAAACAACATTATAGATTACTATAGGTTGAAAAAGGAACTGATCGCCCTGTCAGAAGTGGAAGAATTTTTGGTAGATGAAGCCAGTTCAGTTGATTCCGTGAATCTCAGCTTTCAGCAGAACAAGATCCTCAATGTCCTGAACCAACTCCCGCAGGATCAGCAGCAAATCATCAAATACAGATTTTTTGAAGACCTTTCAAATGAAGAAATTTCCTATATTATGGGAAAGACCGAAGGCTCAGTCCGAGTGCTTCAGCACCGCGCAATTGCGAAACTTAAAGAACTTTTGAAAAATAAGCAATAATATGGAACCAGACCAGGACAAACTTGATGAGATCATCGACCGTTTGAAAACTAACGGCGATGTTTCTGATTATAAAAAAGACCGCAAAACTTCCGGATTGCTAACTTTGCTTTCGCAACTCAACAGCCTGCCCAAAGCCCATATCCCAAATTTTGATTTTATGCGGGTGAAAAACCAGATCCTTGACCGCATTGCTGCTCGCCAAGAGGATAGACAAGAATCCGGATGGTTCGTAGCAACCGTCCCAAGGTTGCTGCGCATCGGCACCGTGGTCCTGGGCAGCGTTTTGATCGTTATCAGCCTGACCTTGGGTACGTCTGTAGCTGCCTTAAACAGCGTGCCTGGACAAGCAATATATCCGCTGAAAAAAGTGGTTGAAAATATCCAGTTGAAACTGGCTCCGGCTGACCAGCAATCTTCCCTGCAGATCCAGTTTGCCAACAATCGCGTGGACGAGCTCCAGCAGGTCCTGCAACAGCAGCAGGACGGCCAGATCTCGGACAAAACAGCCCAAAAGATCGTGTCTGACACCGTTAAGGACCTGCAAAAAACCGCAACTGCTGCAGCTAATGCAAGCGGTCAGCAGCCGAAGGCCGCAATTGCCACCAAGCTCGCGGATCTTTCCAACAAGCTCAAGGTTGCTTCCATTACCAGCGAAGGCGAGGTCAAGATCGAACTGGAACAAACTATTGCGAACATCCAGCTGGCTGGCGCAAAAGCAGATGACAATTCCAATAGCTCTGATAATTCGGTTTCGGCGCAAGGCAAACTTACCGCCGTAACAAACACCTATGTCAGCATTGGCTCGGCCAAATTCCTGGTTTCCAAAGATACGGCATACGTAAATACAACAGCCGCCGATCTAACTATCGATCAACAGGTGGATATTGACGGAATCATCAAAGACAATAAAACATACGCCCAGACAATTACTTTAACTCAAGACCCTACAACAGTTACCCAACCTGACCCTAAAGCAACTGATGCTAAAACATCCGATTCTAAACCAGTTGATGATGCTAAAACTGAAACCCCAGCCGCAGACACCACTCCTGCCTCACAGTAAGCGTATTTAAATTTTCTAATTATGGATTGTCCATAATTAAATTCGTCTAAGGAAAGAAACTCATATGAGGAAAAGGCCGCGGAAACGCGGGTCTTTTCTTATCTATCAAAATAATGGTAAAATTAATGCGGTGGGGTCGCATAGCGGTTTAGTGCACCGGTCTTGAAAACCGGAGTCGGTGAAAGCCGACCGCGAGTTCGAATCTCGCCCCCACCGCCAAAAATTTATGGAAAATAAAAAACTTCCCGAAACCATAACCTGGAAAGCTTTAAGCCAAACGAGGCAATCACGGCCGCCCGTTTGGTATTTAAGTTTTGGATTCATCTCTCTCGCATTGATTATTTTCGGCATATATAACCACAGTATTCTCATGGTCGTAACTTTCGTGGTCATCATCTTCTCGGTTTTGCTGTTCACCTCACAGCAACCCAAAACCTTGATCTTTAAAGCCAGCAAAACGGGCATCGTTTCGGGCGGCATTGTTTATCCCTACAAAACCGTTAAAACTTTCTGGATCATTTACAACCCGCCGACTGTAAAAACTTTGAATTTTGAGACTTCGGCTTACCTGAACAGCCAGATCAGCCTGGAATTGGGCAGCCAGGATCCGGTGGAACTAAAATTATTTTTGAATCAATATATCCCTGAAGATCTGGACCGCGAAGAGTCATTCACGGACACTCTGGCCAGAAACCTGAAGATTTGATAAGATTTAGCGACGAGCGCCCGTCGTTCAACGGATAGGACTCAAGCTTGCGGAGCTTGTAATCGAGGTTCGATTCCTCGCGGGCGCACCAAGAATACCGTTAACAATGTTTGATCTTAATACCCCAGTAGAACAACTTTACTTAGTGGGTCCGGCGCGCGCTAAGCTTTTAAAAAACCTTGGCATCAACACGCTTGAGGACCTGCTTTTTTATTTTCCCCGCACCCACCAGGATCTGTCAAAGTTCACTTCGATCGCCGATCTGAAAGCAGGAGACAACGCCAATGTCAAAGCCAAAATCCTGGATGTCAAAAGCTTCCGTACCAAAGTGCGCCGTTTTACCCTGACGCAGGCTTTGATCGAGGACGATTCAGCAAGCATGCTTTGCGTTTGGTTCATCAGCCGTTTTTGGCCAAAGTGCTCAAAAAAAACGAGTATTTTATTTTTTCCGGAAAGGTCGCTGTCAGTAAAAACAAGCTGCAGCTTCAAAATCCAATTTACGAGCAGGAAAAAAACGAACAGATCCACACTTCACGCCTCGTTCCGCTTTATTCCCTGACCGCTAATCTGACGCAAAAACAACTTCGCTCCATAATCAAAACTTATCTGGATAAGATCATGATTCCCGAATATCTGCCGAGAGAAATATTGAAAACCGAAAAATTATCGGATGAAAACCGGGCAGTTAAAACTTTCCATTTCCCCCAAGATTACGGTTCGCTGAATCATGCTCAGAACCGGCTGGCATTTGATGAAATTTTCAAGACCCAGTTGCGGGTTCTGCAATACAAAAAAAAAACGCGAGCAGAGATCTTCCCTAAAAATTAACACCGGTATTGACCTGACGGAGAAAATAAGCAGCCTGCCTTTTGGCCTCACAGAAGGACAAAAAAACCGCTCTGACCGAGATCATTGCGGATTTTTCCCGCCCTTATCCCGCCAATCGGCTGCTGGAAGGCGATGTCGGAAGCGGCAAAACCATTATTGTCGCACTGGCAAGCTTTGTGGTTGCCAAAAACAGCCTGCAAACGGCCTTGCTCTCCCCGACCGAGATCCTGGCCTCCCAGCATTACGCTACCTTTCTTGAGCTTTTTAAAAACGACGGGTTTGATCTGGGCCTTTTGACCTCATCCCAAAGCCGCCTGAACGGCAATCCGGTTTCCAAAGATACGCTCTTGGCCGCCATCACTTCCGGCAAGACGAAGATCATTTTAGGCACTCACGCTTTGCTGGAAAAAGACATCAAATTTTCAAAACTGGCATTGGTCGTGATAGACGAACAGCATCGGTTCGGAGTTGAACAGCGCTCTATTTTAAAACAGCTCAACAATACCCATTTGCTGACCATGAGCGCAACGCCCATCCCCCGCACCCTGGCGCTGACGCTTTATGGCGACCTGGATCTGTCTCGGCTGAAAGAGCTGCCGGCCGGCCGGCAGAAGATCGTAACCAAAATAGTATCGGAAGAAAACCGGACCAAGGCTTATGAATTTATAGCGAAGCAAATTTCAGCCGGCCGGCAGGCCTTTGTGATCTGTCCGCTGATCGAAGAGTCGGACAAATTGGGCGTGAGATCCGCCGCCGCAGAATATAAAAAACTGACGGAGCAAATTTTTCCAAACTTCAAAATCGGACTGCTGCACGGCAAAATGAGACCTTCGGACAAAGAACAAACTATGCAGCAGTTCAAAGACAATATTATAAAAATTTTGGTTTCCACCTCCGTGATTGAAGTCGGGGTTGATGTGCCCAACGCCACAGTCATGATGATCGAAGGTTCTGAGCGCTTCGGCCTGGCCCAGCTTCACCAGTTCCGCGGACGGGTGGGACGAAGCGAACATAAATCGTATTGTTTTCTGTTTTCTGACGACCCGGACTCCTTGGCCAATCCCCGATTACAGGCCCTGGTCGAAAGCAACAACGGGTTTGAACTGGCGGAAAAAGACCTGCAGATCCGGGGAGCCGGCGATCTGTATGGTACGAAACAGTCAGGTTATGACTTCAAAATTGCCAATCTTACGAATCTGGATCTGGTCCAGCGGACTCGTGTGTATGCCGAAAAGCTTTTGAATGAGGATATCAATTTAAATCCTTATCCTCTTTTGAAGCAAAAAATCCAGGCGCAGCCATTAGTGCACTTGGAGTAAGGACATCTTGACTAATCAAAAACAAATCTTTAAAATTAGCATATCGTACACTCGGTCAACCAAGGAGGTTTATAGCAAAATTCAACTATCAGAGATGCAGAACAACACGAACAATCCCTAGCTGCTAAGTCTGGAGGTTGATAGATGTCGCACTTCGTGTTTAGTACGCCCGTTGCAGCGCGCATCAAGGACGCCAAGTACACCGCAGTTCAAAGATGCGTTGGCGCGAATGGGTTTGAGCAAACCTGAGTTCCAAGCGGTCGGTGTTACGGAAGACGGGACCAAAGTCATACCGTACCCTGAAAGCCTTGGATCTGTCAGGCGACGCCATCGCCACCCCCGATCAACGCCAGACTCGTGGATTTTGAGGATCCGTCCATCGTGGACCTGCTGAGATCCCACAACATCCACTTCAGAAACGTCTGAACCGGAGCATTTACATTCCTGGTAACGCCGTTGACTTCGGAGGCGCTTCGTGCATTCGCGCTCACCGTGAAAACACTCCATCTGGTTCCCCTCAAAAATTCGTCAACTACCTGAGGAGCTTGCATGGAGACTTGTGCGATTTGTTTTATGTTCGTCGCTCCCAAGGATCGAACCGCAGTTCAGCTCAAGAAGCAATATGAACTGTCGGACCGCCAGAGTAGAAGACTGGGTGGCCGCAACCCGCGGTGCACGAGACTGTTGCCAAAATACGACTCTATCAACGGAAGAGATCGTAGATCGGGCAATCAAGCTTCTGCCGCAGGTCGCAGTACCCTCGCCGCAAACGAAAACATCACAGGCGCAAGCCGCGACTTAATCGTTGGGACTCTGAAGAGCCTAAAAGACAGCAAAGGGGCATGTTATCTTGCTACCTTTTAGACTTTTCAAGGGTGTTACCCGAAGGTGAGCAACCCTCATCCCAAGGTAACAACCGGGCGGCTGTCCCCAGCCTGTCCGGTTATTTATCCAAACCGGATGGATTATAGATCCATCCGGCTTTTTTTATTCCATTTTTTTGCAGTATCCGAACGCCCTTATTTGCTTATAGTATACAATTTCTGATCCTGGCTGTTCACGAAATAAAGCTGGCTGCCGGCCAAAAATAATCGTGTTGCACTGATGTTCTGGTCAGGCTCAAAATAAGTTTCTTGTTTGAAACTGGTCAAATCCACTTTAACAAAGATATCGCCGGAATTGTCTTTCTTCGGAACCGCCGCATACATGTATTTGCCGTCGCTGTCAAAAGTGATCTTGTCAAGCGTGGTATTCAAGCTCAAATCCACCGCTTGGTGGTTGGTAAAATCATAAAGATATAATTTAGGATAGGCCGTGAGCGAGATCTGGGCAAATACGAACCTGCTGCCTACCGGCAGCCATTGGGCAGAAATAGTTTTTCCTGAATCCACAGCCGTAGCGATTACTCCCGTGTCCAAATTTGCATAATAAACTTTATTGCTGTCTCCTTGGATGCCTGAGCGGTAAAGCAGAACGGTTTTGCCGTCATTGCCCGCTTTTACAACCAGATCCGGCCAAAACACGTCCTTGATCGCCGTAAAACCCGTGCCGTCGGCATTGGCCATAACTAACTGCTGGTGCATGTTGTCACCTGATTTCCAGATATACACCACGCGCTGCGAATCAGGCATCCAGTCAATACTTTGGATATTAGCAGGCAGATTGATATAAATTTTCTGGGCGCTGTTGTAATAATTTTTGATCTCATTGCTTCCGGATCCGACTATCGCCATAAAATCGGAACCGGTTTTGGGCCACAAAACTCTATTCAGCAGCCCGCTTGACAGCGCTGGCAGAGGGAATTCCGACAAGCCGGATCCGTCTGTGTTTATCCGGAACAGCCGGCCCTCGGAATTGAAATACCAGATCGCGTTGTTGTCAAAAGACGCGACAGGCGAGATCACGGCTTCATCCAAAACTTTTTTGACCTGAAACACTGCAGCCGTGGGTTGTTTCTGATTCTGTTTGCGTACTGCAATGCTCAAAAGCACCCCGACAACTACGATCACGACAGCAACCGCACTTAGAATTATAACTAATCGTCTATTCATATATTTTTATTATCCGCAACCGGGACCGGTTATGTCCCAGTGCGGTCCGCCGCCGGGAATATTTCTTTCATCGGCATAAGTAGCCCCGTCGCTGTTTCGTTTATACAAAGGGGCGCCATCGCCTCGGGTTCCGTTTCTCGTAAAATATACCGGATTAAGAATATAGCTGTTGATTGCCGCGGTAGAAGCCAGGTCAACTTTATAACCATTGGCATGGCTACAAACGCCTTCTGCATGTGAGTCTTCTGTTCCCCCTGTCACTTGAATTTCACATGCATTGTCCGGCGGTCCTTCAGGATTAGTCGCCACGTCGCAATCCCTAGCAATGCCTGTAATTTCGTCTATGGTTGAAGTCTGCATGCCGTCGAGCGAAGTGCAATTGGTTGTTTGTCCTGGAGCGCAATCATTTTTATTGATTGTAATACCAAGCGCAAGCAGATACGCACGTATTTCTGCATCACTGCTGCCTCCTGTATAACCAACTCCTGTACCAAATCCACTGCCTCCGCCCGCGCCGCCACTGGTGCCGCCGTTAAACGTTAAATTTTTACAGACATCCGGAGGAAATGAAGTAAGACCTATACTATTCAATGCACCGCTGACCCTAGAAGCACCCGCAGCTAAATACCCGCTGATCCCGCTTGAATTGCAGCCGGCGATCAACACCGTAACAGCAATCATCACAGTAACTAAAACTATTAAAATCGGCACCCAAATCTCAGACGTTGCAGCAAGAAAAGTAATTATCGCCGAAGCTTTCTCATAGCGTTCCGACCACTTTTGAATCTTTTTTACCGCATTGGCAGCTTTTTGGACACGATTTTCTGGGTTTCTCTCTTGCTGAATTCTCAACAATCGGTCCTGCTGCTGGCGCGCTTCCCAATCCTGCCTCTGTTGTTCCTCAAACGATGATTCTTCTGCGTGCTGACGCTCAACTAATTCTTCCTCGTCTAAATCTGCCATAAATTATTCCTGCGGCGTTTGTGCATGTTGCGATTGCAGTTCCTTCTTCGCCTCTTCTATTTCCAGCGCCCGTTTCGGGTCAGTGGTGATGATCTGGTCTTCCATATATGATGCAATGATCTTGATTGCCACGTGCTTGATGCCGGCGAAGAAGATCCCCTCTCCGACATCCGATTCCAGGAGCAGATATTTCTCCCCTTCGGTCAGAAAGAAAGTCTCGACGATCATATCGATCGCCGCCGGGGATTGCTTGAGGAGCAGCTGGATGGATGAGTTGGTGACGATCGGCTTGCCGTAAGGCGACTGCAAAAAATCAGACACGTCCTGGGTGATCGTGGTCACGCCCAAATAATATTTGCGGGCGCGCTTGGCTATGCCGAACAGGAATTTGGCCGAATCGTCATGCTGCATCATCCACCAGGCCTCATCGATGACCAAAATGCGTTTCTTAAGCGTGGCGCGCACAACATTCCAGATATAATTCAATGTTACATAGATGGCGATCGGGCGCAGAGTGTCTTCCAGGTCGCGGATCGAAAAAACCACGAGCTGATTGTTCAAATTCAGGTTCGTCTGCTGGTTAAAAATTCCGGAAAAAGTTCCTTGCGTATATTTGGTCAGGCGCTGCGCCAGGCTTTCGCCGCCCACCATTCCTGTCAGGATCTCCACCAGATCCTGCATGGTCGGCGGCTCGATGTTGGAGAAATCCGCGTTGGCGGTTATATCTTTTTTTGCATAAGTTTCCCAGAGCGCCCGGTCCATCACCGCCTCTTCCGTCGGATCCAGTTTGCCGAGCATCAAATTCATCAGTCCCAGAAGATTGACCACGGACGCGCGCAAAATATCCTCGTTGGTCTCGCCTTCAATGCCGCGAGGCAGATCAAAAGGATTGACCCGCGATTCTGAATTCAGCGATATATTCAGGAACGATCCGCCGACCGCCGTTGACAAATGCTTGTATTCGTTCTCAGGGTCAATGACGATCACTTCGGTGCCAAGCATCAGGGAGCGCAGAATCTCAAGCTTCACGGCATAACTTTTGCCTGACCCGGATTTGGCAAACACGACGGAATTGGCATTTTCCATCTGGAACCGGTCAAACAGGATCAGGCTGTTGTTGTGGCGGTTGATGCCATATAAGATCCCGTCGTTGGATGTAAGTTCCGAGGAAACGAAAGGAAAAGTCGTGGACAGCGGCTCGGTATTCATGTTCTGAGCGATCGCCAGCTCATCATTGCCCAACGGGAGAGTTGAATTGAAGCCCTGTTCCATCTGCAGCACCGCCGGTTTGGCAATGATCAGTTTGGATCCGAGGATCGATTCCAAACTGGCCGAAGCCTGGTCAAGCTCTTTTTCGTCGCCGGCATAGATCGTAAAATATATGGAAAAGCGGAAATAACGCTCAGTTCCCTGCTGCAACCTGTCGCGCAAGCCTTCCACATCCTGGAAAGCCGTTTCCATCATGGGATCCCTGACATTGCCTTTTTCAGCCGATAATTTCATGCCGGATTCCAGCTGGCCTACTTTGCTCTTGAGCTTTTTCATGATCTCAGCCGTATCCATGGGATAGATATACATGGCCATGTCCATGGGCGTGTCCATGTTGATTATGGGCGCCAGCCAATCGACTGAAATAAATCTCGGATAGGAGAGGATAAAAAACGAACGCGCGAATTTTCCGGAAACTTCAACAGAATTCTGGCTGACCCGAAATGCCGACGGCGCGATCAGATCACGGAGCGTATTCAAACCTCTTTTATACTCGCGCTCTTTCTCCACCAATTGACGTTGGAGCTGGCGGTTCGGATCAGGTTGTTTATTTGAAAATAATGCCATTTATGTATTTGGTTGCGGGCCTAAGCCCAGGTCCTCAACGCTTTTGATCTTGATCGGGGTGGCAGTGTTAAGATTGTAGCTGTTATACATCAGTTCGACCAACTCCTCGGTGTTCAAAACGATCGTTTTCAACCCCATGGAACCTAAGCCTGCGGAAATTTGATTGGTGCGCTTTAACAATTCTTCGCGCGAACTCTCAAACCCGAGCTTCTGGGTGGAAATTGCTTTTGCGGGGCTGAACAATCCGGTCAGTTTTGCGAAGATGCCGCTCTTGACCGCGCCCGTTGTCAGAGGCACGACGATATAAAAAGTTTTGTTCATGATGCTGGCGAACTCGATCAGCTTGCTGATATATTCTATATATTCCTGAGTTTGCATTCGCAGCAATTCATTGGTCTGCTGCTGCATGGTTGAGCGCAGTTTATCCAAATATGCATGAATGTCCAATTTCCTTGACTGCATCACGATCTCGATCGAAAATTCAAGCGCATTTAAAAAATTCTGGTAGCTGGAAATCAAGGCGTTTTGTTCATCACCGCTTTTCAAAGAAAAGTTGACCGAGGAAATGACGATCACCGCGCGCAATGACCCGTCGCGCATAATTATCGTATCTTCCTTGATCTCGGCAATGTCCAAGTACTTCTGGGTAGAAGCCGTGGGTTTGTTGCCTGTTAAATTCTGCATCTCCTGCTTGGCCATTTAGCCCCACACCAAACGCCAGATCAAGAAATTTGATTTAGGCGTATTAATTATTTTTTTTACAATTAGTTCCTGAAAAAAATTCATATTATTTTGGTGTGGGGCTTTATTTTTGCAATAATTCCTTTTCCTCTTCTGTTTTCTGATCCAGCAAATACGCCAGTTTCTTAAGCCGGCTTTCGGCAGGCTCTATGTTCGCGGGGATGATATTTGCAGCCACTGGCTTGGCTTTCTCGGTGCTGATAATTTCATCCTGTTCTTCCCTTTTAAAAATTCTGGTCTGAGGGCGGGACACGAAACTAAAAAAAACTCCCAAATAGCCAAAAAGAGGCCGGCCGTTAAATTTTCCGAAAGTCAGTCCGATACCCAAAAGAGCGGTGGGAACGGCAAAAAGAAAAAAGAAGATGGAAAGCTTCAGCAGAGAATAAAAGAACAGAACGATCCCGCCCGTGGCCATCAAAAAAAGGAATTGTTTCAAGGTTAGCGGGCCAATGAGCTTATCCTCAACATCCGTGAATTGTGGGACTGCGAATTGCATATTTCTTTTGGTGTCTAATGTCTATAGTTCCTAAATATTATACCATATATTTATTATTTACCAAAATAACCCCTTTCGGGGTTTTTCTTTGACCAATAACCTATTTTAGGAAGCTATTTATCCACTTCTTCCACCCCTCGCCCTCATCTTCCCAAATCTGCCAAAACGCGCCCGGTCGGACAATTCTGACGCCGCGGAACTTTCCGAGTTTTAGCAGATGATGATCTGAGGTGATCAGGTAATCCACGCCGGCCGAAACGGCTGATTCCAGGATCTTATCGTCTTCGCTGTCCTCCACAACTTTCAAATGAGCGCTTGACTCAGCAGGTTTGACCGCATCAAAAAAATATTTCAGCTTCTTCAAATAGCCCTCGTCATGAATTTTTTTTTCGGCCAAGAACTGATTTTCCCTCAGCGTCGCTTTGTTGGCATAAGCTTCAATATTCCCGCTGATGGCCAGATCAATGATCCGGTTGCCGAAATTATAAAAATCCTCGGAACCGTCAATAAGCAAATTGGTGTCAATAACAACTTTGAGCATAAAAAAATAAAAAGACATGCTTACGCAATGTCTTTATTGTATCACATCTTTTGACTTTTAGCTTTTCCTTTTTTTACAATCTTTCTATCTCTTTTTTCAGATCAGCTATTGCTTCGAATTCCTGGAATGTCAGCTGGCTCCCAACCTTGGCTGCGGCGACTTTAAACGCGGCTTTCCGGTCCGAACTGTTGTCGGCAATTATCGCAGAGCCGATCTCTAGGTAGGCATTGAACAGAGGACTCTGCTCAAAAGCATTGACCGTGTAGTAAGGTAAGATCTTGTTGGCATTTGCCAGGTTTAGAATTTTCGATCTTAACGCCTGGGTTTGAACGTCAACCGGTCCCTCTCGCAGAACCGATACATCTACTTTTTTCAGATCTTCAATGACATTAATTTTGTCCAAAGAGTGCAGCCCAATTTTTGCTTCTCCCCCTAATTGATAAGGTGTCTCATCCAACCGTCGGACGGGTGGCGGAGGCGTTGGCAGACTGGAAGGATAAATACTGGCTGCCGGTTTTGGAGCAATCGGCCTGGGCGCTGGCGCAACAGGTGCTGGCTTGAAAACCGGCCTGACCGTTTCTTGGTGCGCCTGCAACTCTTGTGTCCCGACCTCTCGCCTTATTTCCGCAGGAGCCAAAGGAGGTGCAGTCTTTTCAAATGTTCGAAGGCTGGGTGCGGGGTTTGCCTGTTTCGGCTCCATTTGCTTGCGAATTACTTCCAGATCCTGGCCGTGGGCAGTGGATGCCGCAACCCCTGCTAACTTTTTATCAAAATCCGAAACAGGCTTTGCAGGTACGGGCTTGGCAGCAACTCCGGGAGCCACCGGCGGATAGTTTACTGATGTTATCAGGATTTCTGCAGGGAGCGCCGGCTCTTCAACCTCTAGCTTGGGTTTTACGGCGTCAAAACGCAGCCAATCATACAGTCTCAATAATTTTAACAGAGTGATTCTTTCAAGCTTGCTCAATAATTTGGCATTTGGTGATTGATTAGTATAAGAGGTTTCATCAGCTACGGTCTTTTTTGATTGATACGTGAGCGAGGAGCCGTTATAATCATATATCCAATTTTTTACGAACGGCTTAACCAGACCGGTCGAAATCCTCATGTCTTTGTCGCCTATTCTGCTGTTGCTTTGCGAAATAGCTGAAATAAAAAGATTTTGAAGATTTTTTGACAATTCTTCATCGTAACCGTAGGAAACGAAAAGAAAATTCAGCCAATATTTCAAATCTGCATAATCCTGATTCAGGAGTACGGTTAAATTTTGAGAAATAAACGACTCTTTTTCCTGATCGGAAACAGAACTCAAACCGATTAACCTAAGCGCGCATAAAATCGGAAAATATTTTTTGGCTAAAGTCTCGCGGTTATCGTCGGCCTTGCTGATCAGATCAGTAAGGCTCAGGAAAACCACCCGGGCGTTATCCGGACTTCCTTCCGCATCAAGCCCGTAAACGAAATCCTCAACTTTGGAAAAAAAATTCGGATCCCGAAGCTGGCTCAGATCAATTTTATCTAAATTTTCAAGAGTAATCCCGCTTATAATCATATTGGTTTAACTGTAAATACCGCTTTATTTGGATCATTCCTATCATGTGCAACAACTAATTCTTTTGTGGCTTTTTTCGAATTTCTATATTCCTTTAATTCTGCATTCACAAGATCTCTTATCCTTTCTGCGGTTGTAAAATCAATGTTACCCTTTGTCAGTAATCCAGAAGCAACTTCAGGCCCGGAATGGACATTCTCCACTAAAATTTTTAGCTTTTTGGGATCGGTTGGTATTGAACTATAATCAATTTTACCATTAACATCTATACTGCCTCCTATCGTGGCTTGCATACGCGGCGCGGTTCTGCGCATTCCCGGAATTGCAGCTCCGACGGAAGGATTCATTCTTTGATAAAATCTTGAGCCTTGGCCGCTAAGATGTTCCCATGTTCCGTTTAATTCCTGGACATGGGTGCCTGCAGGCTCCAATGCCTTAGCCAGATCTTCAGCGTCCCATCTTTTCCCGCGCCTATCGGCTTCGAGCGCTCCGCGGGCGCTCATTATTTCATGCCTGAAGTCCTTGCCATCATATAATTTCTCATCTTCTGTTATGCCGGTTTTATTCAACAAGGCATTAAAATCATCCATATTATTGACAACTCCCAGCTCATTTCCCGTTCGATCTTCAAATTGGTTTGTAGTGGGATTAATAACTCCTAATTTCTTTAAATATGACTGTAATCCATCCGGTCCGTCAAAATTTTTCTTTCCTAAGTCTATAACTGCAGATAGATCAACTGTCGCGCGCGGTTTACCGTCAACATCAGCCTCAACCCCCGCTCCCAAATCCCGGATTTTCTTGTTTCCATCGGACAGTTCAGAAATATAATTCGCTTCCCGCCCGGCTTGCAAAGGATTAGCTCCCGCCGCGATCAAATCCTTAAATATCATTTCTTTATAGGCTGTAGGATCATATTTCTGACCTCTTTCACCAGCCAAGCCATCCTGACCGTTATTCATGGCTATGGCCCGGCCATAAGCCAATTTATCCACCAAATGGGAGGATGACATATATCCCTCGCTTCTTTGCTTTTCCGTCAAACCGGCTTCGTTAATTTCTTTAACTTTCTTGTTTATGACGCGGTTGCTTTCTATTTGGCCAAACTGGGTCGTTCTGCCTAAACTTGGAGCCTGGCCCTTAAGTACATTGCCTAAATTGTGCCATTCAGTCGGCATAACGCGGTTCAAAGTATCGTGCATCGCGCCTACAGCCGGACCATAAGCTTCTTCTTCGAGATGGTGGCTGCGCTGTTCAAAAGCCTTCCTCGCCGCTACAGGATTCAAGAAAGCAGCGGCTTTATACAGCCCCGCTCTGAATGTATTTCCGGACACAGTTGCGGCATCAGCATTGGCATTCATTCGCTTTGTATACGCTCTCCCTACGGTTCCTCCCACGAGTCCGCCGGCAAATGCCATTCCGCCTTTTACTCCGTTGATTATCATATCGCCTCCCACCATGCCGGCTTTTTGCGCCACTAGCACCGCCGAAAACATGAAGAACGAAACCAATATAAAACTAAACATATCATTGGTGGTAAGCGAGCCTTTAATAGCGATCAGTTGTTCCCCTATTCTCAACATGAAAATTGATACAGGAGCCCAGATCAAATATTTGATGAACCACTGCCACCACTCCCGAGCATAGTGTTCAGTGATGGGTAAAATATTTAAAGCATATGCTACAGGAGAGATCACGGTCAGAACCCATAACCCGACTATCCTCACCAGCAGCAATCCGGCAATTGCCAAAAAACTGAACGTAATAATTAGTGCTGTTATGACTTTGAGGATGCCTTGACCCAATGCCGCTGCCGCTCCGCCGGAACTGGTAATAAAAAGGCCCAACGGTCCCTGGCCCTGAGTTACAAGCCCTGAAATAAATTGACCAAAATCACCAAACCCGCCCGCCGGAACAAATACTTGCGTTAAAAAATTGGAAAAATTGATCAGCGTATCGGCAATGACTTTGCTGAAATTTATAAGTAAAGCCATAATAATCAATTTTGGCAGTAAGCGCTTGTAGTTGTACTCTTCTCCGATCTGTAAAATTGTGGCCAAAGCCATAGCGATAAACGCAAGAATGAAAAACATGTTCATTAGATCCCGCACAATTGTCCATCCGCTCAATACTATTTCGCTCTGAATTGCCGATCCGAAATTCCCAATTGACCAGTTCAATATTATGCCGGCCAAAGAACTCAATGCCAAAAGTACATATGTAATCACATTCAAAATAAACGATATAACCCAGCCTACCGCCTGGCTTAAAGGATTGACCGAAGCTCTTTGATTATCCGATGCCGCCTGCGCGGCTTCCCTGTTCTTTTGAATTTCAGGCAAGGAACTGATGGAACCGCCGCTCATTTTCATGATCCTCAAATTATCAATTTGGTCATCTTTTACAACAGTAATATTCCTTCCTAAGCTGTCGGGTGTTGTGGAAACTCCCGTATACCTGCCCCAGGTGCAATAAAAATTGTACGGATCAAATATAGTATTCAGACCTACGGTGGTACTCACACCGCTGCTGGTATTCACAGTATTTGGGAACGCTTGGGCGAGTTTATCACCAATGGCCTTGCATTGTTGTTTATATGTATCAAATGGCGCATAAGACCAGCTTTCCACGCTATGGGTAAAGCCCGTGAAGGTCCCGGCACCATTCGTGTAGGCATCGCGCATTTGTTGCCCAGTCTTATCCATCTGGATGAGCTCAGCCGAAGTAATAGTATCGGGTGTAGAAGGTGTAGTAGTCGTGGAAGGAAAAGGATTTGTGACAATAATCGGAGGATTTGCCTGCGCCAAAGCAAAATTAGCAAACACTAAGCTTGCCAAGATTGAACTCATAAATATACTAATTTTTGCTTTTTGTTTCATCTTTTCAAATTTAACAGCACATCAAGGTGCCGGCACAACTACAACGTCTGATCTCTCTTTGATATTTGAATCATGGTTCTGCCGCACCCCTCCTGCAGTAACCATAATTCCGACTTTCTCGCCTGGCACGATCATATGCCCGAACATCGGACCGTACTGGCTGCCGGTTGCCCAATTGCAGAGCGGCGGATTGGAATTATAAATGCCGCCTCCATTGCCTGGCCTTCCAAACCACTGATCAACCACCGCAGCTCCATACCATTGGCCGTCAATATACAGGAAATACCAGATAGTGTATTGAATTGTGTCGGCGCTTCCCGCAGTATACGGCTGATCTGGCCAACGGTCAGGACCATCTTTCTTAGTAAAATCAATTGAACCATTTGCAGAGAGATCGGGATTTGTGATGGTCGCGGTCTGGGCCCAGCCGGCGACATTAGGTGAACCTGCTTCATATACAACGGAATTCAGATCAATTGAATCCGGTTGTGTGCCAGCCGTGCCCGTACTGGTCACAGTACAAGTTCCCCCCGCTGGTGGCGGAGCCAGCGCAGTTTTCGATCCGACGCAATTATTTGGAGCTGTGCCGCCAAAGAAACAATTATCAATTATACCGTTATTATTGACAGAAAATCCGTCTGCTATCCCGTCGCCATCAATATCTATATTTGCCCCCGAAGTAATTCCCCCATTGTTTGATGGAACATAAGGGTGATTTGGATCTTCATTTATTACTGCACTGCTACTGGAACTGGCGGTTAATGAATTAAGTAAAAAGTTTCCTAAGGCGCCGCCAATCGCGTACCAAAAGTTATTTGGGTCAAAATTGGTGTTGGTCTGGCTTGATATAACTCCCTGTAACCAATTATTTATAAAAGTGGTGGGGTTATCGATAAAAGATCGGGCATTATCCAGAGCCGAAGCATTCCATTTGCCGCCGGAGGCTACACATGAAGCAGGCGCCCAGCCATCGCCCCAGGAAACGTTATCGGTCGTATTACTGCAAAAACCTCCGACAACTCGCCCGGCTTTCAGACTGTTGCCGACTATTACTTCCAGCTGCGCCGCTGTCGTGGCGGCTGACTGGAATGCCCCAAATTGTCCCTGGAGGTTTTGATACACATAACCCGGCGGGTTGAGATAATAACTGAAAGCAGTGGAATAATAATCATAGCCCGATAAATTATTCGGATTGTTGGTTATCACATTATCTGACACGCCAAAATTATTCTGATAATAATTATTGATCGCAGTTTTAAGCCTTGGGATTAGAGCTTTGTTCGGATCGGGTCCTCCGGTAGTTCCTGTTGATTGGCCTGTTACATAACCTGCGTTCATCAAGCCGTATATTTGCCGCAAATTCGGGTCTTGGATCTTATCACTAATATAATTGCTTAAATAATAATTAGTTAAAACTTGGTCATAATAGAGGTAGTTCCTGATCTTATATTTCTCCGTTAATTTATTGATAAAAACTGAGGTGAATTTTTGGACTGCGGCAAAAGCAATGCCCCTCATAATGGCAATGTATTTATTATCGAGCTGATCGGGTATGTTCAACGCCGTTGTTGTGGGCACGGTAATTGCTATTGTTGACGGCGGAATAAAGGTTGACGGCAAAGGAAAATCATCCGCGTGAGCTACAGAAGGAGCTGAAGCCAATGAAAAAAACAAAACTTGCAATAAAACAATGCTTCCAGTTAAGCCAATCGAGATTGTTTTTTTTATTCTATTTACCGACATTGTATTTTTTCACTAATTTCGTGGCTTCAATGCCGGTCTTTTGAACCAATGAAGTGTAAGTACGGACACTATCATACCAAGAGTTGCTAATTACGTTCGTTGTGTCAGACAGCTCACTCTGGGAAGGCAAAACCATGATTAAAGGAATAGTTTGCAACAGGCCAATTTGATATTTCTGAAGCTGCACAGCGTCAGATGGAACCGTAATTTGCTCTGTTTCCGACAATGCCTTGGCAGTATTTGTTCTCAAATCATCCAGGCCGTTGGGGTCCTGAACCTTGATCAGGGTTGCAATGTCGACGTCATCTGGAAAATATTTCTTAAAAATATTGTTAAGCTGGTTTAAATAATCACTAATGCTTTGCTTCGAATTGTCATTCGAAGTTTTGATGCTCGCATCACTAACGTCGGGTAAAGGTGCATTATTGACATCGGTCATATCCGAAATCATGCTTTTTATGTCTTTGTCAAAAACCAAACTTTCTCCAAAAATATTCCCGTCGTTGGCTGCCTGATCAAAAGTAATTTTTCCTGATTTGCTCGGATCAAATCCACCAGCGACCAATTGTCCGTCAGACATTTTATCTCCAACGGTGTGGTTATTATTAGGATCGGTGTGATAATAAAATTCCTGCGCATTGGTCAATACATCGTGGTCTGGATCAGCGTCGGGTTTACAAACATTCCAATTGCTGCTTTGAGGAGTACAAACGCTGGAACCGAAATATTGCTGATACCACCATCCCGGGATCGTAGCTGAAATTTGCTGCACTTCGGCTATCTGGACAGGCTTATTGGCTTTCCTAAACAAAGCAATACCAACGCCCAAAACAAAAATCACGCCCAGCAAAACCGTAATTAAAATTTTCGCAGTTTTTTTGTTCTGTGGCCTGTCGGTAGCAAACGTTCCGTATTGATTTTTTGGTTTTTTATTTCTGAACATTTTTTTATCTGCCGCTTGTCCCAAAATAGAATGCTGGAAAAATTGGCGCTATTGGACAATTAAAAGGAAGCGGGGTAGGAAAATATGTTCCTAAAACTGCGACCCCGGGAAGATAAAAATTATAAAAAGATCTAGGTTGTATCGGAGGCAGTAGTAAATGCAAAACTTTTGGTCCTGGTCCAAAATTTGAAACGGTAGCTATAGCAGGACAATTGACAAATACTGTGATAATTGGGGGCGTAGTAAACAAAAGCCGGCCGCCGAAAGGCAGGCCTGCCGCTTGCGCCTGAGCCTTATGAGTATGAGGCAAAAACAGCACACTAATAAGTATTACTGTTAGTGCAAATAATCTGGTTGCTTCTTGTTTATTTCTTGACATGAACATGCCGTCTCTCAAAATAAGGAATGACAAGCTCAAAACTAGGCTTGCCAAATCTCTCATTTCGGCTTTATTTTATTGATTTTTGTTGGTTTTTGTTTCGAAAACCGTTTCAAACTATATATATATTATAGCACAGATTCTGATTCTTTGCAAGCCCCAAAACACTTTTTCAGATATCAGATGCTTCCAAGGCTTTATAAAGCTCGATCCACTGCTCAATTGAGAGGTCCTGCGGTCTGGCTTTGGGATCGATCCCCGCTTTTTGCAAAGCTGCAGGATCTTTTATCGTGTTGTGAATTTGTTTTCGTTTGCCGGAAAAAGCTGTTTTGATAATGCGGAAAAATAATTTTTTGTCTTTGATCTGCGGGTATTTGTTGCTTGGGACAATTTTGAGTATCACTGAATCCACTTCAGGCACAGGCCAGAAACTTTGTTTGGAGACATTTAATGCAACTTCAGGGTCTGAATAGATCTGCACGGATATTCCGAGTACGGAAAGTTCTCCCGGTTTTGCCACCACCCGTTCCCCCACTTCTTTCTGGACCATGAGCACCAGAAGTTTCGGCGGGTTTCGTAATTCCAAAAAATTCTGAATTAACTTTGATGTCAAATAATAAGGGATATTGGCGACAACTTTATAATCTCCTTTGATATTTTCCGCGACATGAAATCTTAAAATATCATCATGCACGATATGAACGTTTTTTTTGTCTTTCAATTCTATGTTAAGCAGAGGGATTAATTTATGATCTTTTTCCACAGCCCAGATCTCTTTTGACTTATCTGCCAACTGCCTTGTCAAAACTCCAAGACCAGGGCCAACCTCTAATACGATATCGGTTGGTTTGAGCTCCGCAACTTTCAGGATCTCCCCCAGCACATCCGCATCGATCAAAAAATTCTGACCCATGTAATCCTTGGGCTTAAGTCCCCGCGCGCGGAAATAATCTTTCAGTTCACCAGTATTGATTTGATTCATGGATGTCCAATAATTCTTCAGGGATGGCTTTGAGGATCCTTGACGGTATCGAAACATTCCTCATGCCGTACTGTTTGCGCGTTTGCGCATAGACCAGATACAGATTTTTTCGCGCGCGGGTCACGCCCACATAAGCCAAGCGCACTTCCTCGGCAATGTCTTTTGGTTCAAGCAAAGAGCGGGCATGGGGCAGCAAGCCTTCCTCCAGCCCCACCAGAAACACGGTTTCGTATTCCAAGCCTTTCGCCTGATGCAAGGTCATAAGAGTTACTTTCGGAGAATTCATATCAACTTCATCAGCAGAGGTCATGAGCGCCACTTCTTCCAAAAACTGATTCAATCCTTCTTTCCAGGGCAACCCCCGAAAACTGCCGGCCACATTGAACAGTTCCTGGACGTTTTCCCATCGGCCTTCGCCTTCTTCCGACCCATCGCGCAAAAAACTTTCATAGCCGGTCAGTTTCAGGACCTGGCGAAGCAGATCAAGCAGATTGCCGCTTTCATCCAGATTGGTCAGCAGATCCTGCATTTCAAAAAAATTCTTGACCGCAGGCTTGGCTGCCATCAATTCACCAAGCAATTTCTCGTTCTTTTCGAGCAAAGATTCTTTGAGCAAGTCAAAGGTCTTCGGACCAATGCCGCGTGGAGGGGTGTTGATGACACGCTTCATGCTTATCAGATCATTGGAATTAACCAAAAGCCTCAAATAACTCAAGATATCTTTAATTTCTTTGCGTTCGTAGAATTTCAAACCGCCGACGATCTGGTAAGGGATCGAGGCCTCGATCATAACTTCTTCCAAAACGCGCGACTGGGCGTGCGTACGGTAAAGCACGGCAATGTTGTTCAGTCCGTTCCGGTTCCTAAGCTTGGGCAAGATCTTGGATTTGGCATTGCGCATAATTCGTCCCAGGATTGTCTCGTCATCCTCTTCCACGTATTGCATCTCTTCTGACTTCCCGTCCTGCTGTTCAATGATCTTGCCGGCGACAAAGTAAGCTTCTGCCAGTTCATCCGGGGCCACGAACAAGACCGGGGTTTTCCCCTGCTCATTTTCCGTCCAGAGCTTTTTTTTATGCTGGCGGGGGCTTAATTCAATGATCTTTTCCGCGATAGAAAGGATCGGAGCCGTAGAGCGGTAGTTCTGCTCGAGGCGGATGACGCGGGCCTTGGGATAATCTTTTTCAAAGTCCAGGATATTCTGCAGGTCAGCCCCGCGAAAACCGTAGATCGCCTGTGCGTCATCCCCGACCACAAAAATATTCTCATGGGCCGCGGCCAGGAGTTTGGTAAAAATATACTGGGCATAGTTCGTGTCCTGGTATTCGTCTACCAGGATGTATTGCCAGAGTTTCTGGTATTTTGCCAAAACCTCGGGATGCTTTTGAAAGATCCTGACCGGTAAAACCAAAAGGTCGCCGAAATCCACGGCATTGTTCTTCCGCAGCTCCTCCTGATAAGTCTCATAAACTTTTTTTACCGTCCGTGAAAAAGCCTTATCGTCTTCCTCCATATCCTCGGGTTCCTCCAGATTGTTTTTCGCCCGGTCAATGATGGCGCCGAACATTGACGGCTTGTATTTGGTCGGGTCCACGCGCTGTCTTAATAAAATATCTTTGATCAGGCTTTCCTGGTCCTGGCTGTCGTAGATCAAAAAATTAGGATCAAGCCCGACTAATTTTCCGTCGATGCGCAGGATCTTAACCCCAATGGAATGAAAAGTTCCCATGGTCGGCAAACCATCAAGGTTCTTTCCGAGCAGTTTCGTGATCCGCTCCTTCATTTCTCCCGCGGCTTTGTTGGTAAACGTCACTGCCAAAATATTGCGCGGGCTTAAACCGATCTTTTTTATCAGATAAACGATCCGCATGGTCAAAGCGCGCGTTTTGCCGCTGCCTGCGCCGGCCAAAATCAAAACCGGTCCCATCGGGGCCGTGACAGCTTCTAATTGAGCTTGATTAAGCCCTAAATTTTCTTTCATGGCTCATGCATTATACAGGTTATAGGTTTTAGGTTGTAGGTTATAAAAAAACCGCATTTTTTTGCTGCCTACTATCATCTTTAACCTGTCACCTGCTCTTTTGTGGATATTATAACGAAAATTAGCCCCTGAATTGGCCCTTTTTTCAACTTTTGCACATATAGCGGTGTGTAAAGTGTTGACCAAATTAGCTAATTTTGATAAGATTGGGGCTACGAATATTGTTGTTTTGTGTAAGAACATTTAGCCCATAATTTGGCTTACTTTACGGATTATTTATCCCTATTGCGGTTGAAAAAGTGAGCCTTTGACTGGTGTATACAAGGAGTTCTTATTTCCTTCCTCATCCCTTCGCTCAAAAAGTTCGCAGAATCCTGGAAATCGAATAGCAAGTTCACTATCCATCCTTTCAAGTCTCTTCACTCCCGCCATCTCCTTCCCCTCTCAGTTCCGGACTATGTCGCCCGTTTTAGTTTGGAATTGGTGGTTTTAACTATCGCCGCTTTTACGGTTTTGGTTAATTTTTCCTTAAGCACTCACGCCAACCTCATCTCTTCCTCCGATGATCAAAGCGTGATTTTTTCTTTCCTTAAAGCCAACCCGAAACTGAACACCAGGCTCATGGCTTCCAGCGATACCACTACGATCATGGCCGGCAGCGATCAGTTCGTAAATACGGCGCAGGCCCAGTCTTCCCTTGGCATAGTCCTGGCGAGCGCGTCAGTGGGCGCAAAAACTCCAACCGCGGACCCGACCACCATCCAGGCTGACGTGATAGTAAAAACCAATCCTGCTGATACCCAGAACAACTACCGCCAGGGCCTGACCCAATACAGCGTCCAGCCCGGCGACTCTGTTGTCAGTGTCGCGACCAGCTTCGGAATTTCCCCGCAAACTATCATGATGGAAAATAAGCTGGACACGACCAGCGTCATAAAACCGGGGCAAGAACTGACGATCTTGCCGATCACCGGCATTACCTACACGCTCAAGGAAGGTGATACTTTGGAATCGATCTTAAATAAATATAAGGTTTCTGAGGATGATTTTCTTGACGCCAACAATATCGAATCTTTTGACGATCTGGATGTAGGCGCCACTGTAGTCATCCCTTTGGATAATGTCACTGTCCCGACAAAGCCAAAACCTCCTTCCCAGTTCGTCCGCGATGACAGCAATCAGGTCGCCTTAAAACAAGCCGCTGCTCCGGATAATCTGTTGTCGGGACCCGTTAATTTCATATGGCCGACCCCGGTCCGCAACATCACGCAGGGCTTCTCCTCCCGTCATACCGGGCTGGATATTTCCGACAGCAAAATGGAGCCGATCTATGCTGCGGCTGACGGGTTCGTTGAAATCTCAGGTTATCAGGCCAACGGCTACGGCAACACGATCGTCATCAACCACGGCAATGGTTTTAAAACGCGCTATGGGCATGCTTCAGAGCTTTACGTGCAAGCCGGTGATACTGTGAAGCAGGGCCAGCTGATCGCCAAACAAGGCCACACCGGACGTGTTCGCGGAGTCACAGGTATCCACTTGCACTTTGAGATCATAAAGAACGGCACGCGAGTTAATCCGCTGGCATACGTAAGGCCCTAAAAATGTAACGCAAAACATGTAATAAAAACCGGAATTGATTTCCGGTTTTTTTTTGAGTTACAAGTTACACGTTTACTGTACTATTGATCCCTTTACATTCAAGACATCATCATTAATGCTTGATGAGGATACAGAACTTATATTCTGGGTTTGAATCGGCTGATTGACAAAAGTGTCGGTACCCACCGCCTGCACATTCGAAAGCAGGTTTAACGGTTTGCCGCGGTCTGATTCCGTGGGCGTGACCTGCAGCTGGAATGTTACCACCAAAGCCGGAGTGAACTTGCCGGTGAATGCCGGCAGGGTTCCGATCTTCCAACTGATCTTTCCCGAATTGGGATCATAGCTTAAGCGCTGTTTTTCCGAATCCGGGACTATTACACTATTCCATGCGGTTGGCGGCAAGGGCAAAGATGCCGTGACTGTGGTTCCCGACACATCATTGCTTAAATTAGAAAGCGTGAAGGTCATGGCAAAAATGGTGGTTTGGCCGACCTGCATGGGAACTACGCCGGAAACATAGTTGCCGTCAACTGTAAGATCAAGGCCGGAGATCAATTTGAGCACCAAAGCCGTGGCCTGAGTCGGCTGGGTTATTTCATCCGATGAAATTGTTGCAGACGCTGTGACTGACTGGTTTTTCAGATTGGTCGGCAGATTGTCCTTAACCGGAACCGAGAAATCGATCTCGCCGCTGTCGTTGGGAGATAAAGCCGCAAGGGCGGGCGTGGTCGCAGCTTTCCAGGTCAGGGTATTGCCGGTGATGATCGCATTTTGCGCCGTGAGCCTTGTAAAATCCACCGCTGGGCTGTCCAGATTGAGGGTGATAATAATATTGCTCAAGCCGATACTCCCCTGATTGGAATATTTCAGCGCGTACTGGATACTGTCTCCCAGTTTGATGTAGTCCTTGGATGTCGATGAGATTGTCAACGCTAAGGAAGAAGGAATGATCTTGAAAGTAGCGGTGGAAACCAGCTGCGGTGCAAAAGTGTTATTGATAATTTGCCCAAGATCGGCCCGGACCAGCAAATCCTGCGACGAATCCCCCGTAAAACTCCCTGTGATATTGATATTCGACGAACTGCCGCTCGCAAGTTTCGGGATGATCCAATAGCTGTTGTTCTTGGCAGGCGCCGGGACGCTGGAAGTAAAAATAAAGCCCTCGGGATAGGTCAGCTGTACTGCCAGGTTATCGAAATCCTGCGAAGAAACATTGGTAAAATTTATGGTATATGTCGTGTTCTGGCCGTTCACGACATCCACCGGACCGTTGATATCCATGGTCAGATTGGGCGGCAAAATACCGGTATGTTTGCTCTGCTCCACTATAAATTCGGAGTTGAAGTTGGACAAGCGGTAATGCAACCGGGCCTTAATTTCCTTATCCTCGCCCGTGGAACCGGAAAGTTTTCCTCTGATCACGATTTCGAAACTCGCCCCCTGCTTTAAGATCGGCAGGTTAAAAGCCTGGCCTGTGGAATTCGTGGCGACCGGAGTAGATGATTTGAATGTAAAACCGGACGGATAAAAAACTTCCATCGAAATTCCGACCAAGTCGGCATTTTCGCCATTGAGATATTTAATATCGTATTCCGCTTCGTTGCCTGAGGTCAGCTGGTCCGGACCTTTCACGGTCAGCAAAACGTTCGTGGATGTAGGGCTGACTGGAGTGGTCCCCCGGGACAAAAAATACCAGAAAATTCCGCCGAGCAGAACGATTGCCACGGCCGACGGGATGATTATTTTTTTATTTTTAAAAAATCTCTTCCAGCCGCTTTCCGGCCGGTTGAAATCCACTGGTATCTCTTCGCGGGTTTTCTCGTCAAAAATCTGATCGTCGGGCATAAACTTAAACTGAAATTAAGAATGGTTCGGATTTAACGTTGCGCTCGATGATATATTCGATAAACCTGTTAACGTCAATGTGAGAATTGGATTTCTTGGGAGAACCAAATCCTAATACGGAAGCCAAACCCAAAGCAAAGCCGTCGATCAAAAAATAATCATTTACCGCTGATTGCTCTTCCAGTTTGCCCAAAAAATCAGAGAGCAGATCATAGGCTGGCGGATTTGGATGTTCGTCAGCGGTCATTTTCAGCATTAACTCTGAAGCGTAGAACGCAATTGCCGTCTTTTTCAGATCTTGGACCAGGCTCTTGAATTGCCGGATGGGTTTGGCCCCGATCAAGGTCGGCAAATGATTGCCTGCAACAAAAATCTCAACTTCGGACAGGTCCTGCATGGCATAGTTAAGCTTACTGGCAGGTTTGCGCAGAGATCTGGCCAAAACCCTTATTTTCCCGGCTTCCCTGCTCCAAACGCTGACAATCTGATCGGCTTCCCTGTAATTTTGTTTCTTTAAGATGATTCCTGTAAGTTTCTTGTATTTCACTTTTTTAACGCAATCGCCGCTTTTTTCCCGTCTATTTCAACGATTTCTCCGCCCTTTTCCCGAGAAATCTTCCCGATATAAGTCTTTTTGGTGTCGAACAGTTCAAAAGCGGCTTTTAATTCATCATCATCTGTATCATACGATAAATCGGCCTGTTCGCCAACCTGCAAGCCTGACTTTTTGCGCATATCCTGAACAGCCCGTTCCAGTTCGCGCGCTAAGCCTTCTTTTTTGAGTTCCGGGGATATGTTCAGATCAAACTCAAGCTTGCTGCCGAAATTTACGGCTTTGACATTCAGTTCGTCAGCCAAAATATCCTCATATTCTTTTGATAACTGATCTTTAAGCGTATAGGTAACCGAGGCCAGAGGCTGGCGCAGTTTTATGTTTGATCTTTTCCGCAGCGCGTGCCCTTGTTCCACCGTTTCTCTGACAAACTGCATCTGGCTCAAGATTTCTTTTTGTTCAGCGGTCAACTCTTTCTTTTCCGGCCACTTGGCCAGATGCACCGAGATCACATCCGGATTTTTATTCAAATTGCTGTAGATCAGTTCAGACAGATAAGGCGTTACGGGAGCTGAAACTTTTGCCAGAACCATCAGCGCATGGCGGAGGCTACCGAAGAAATGGCTGTCTTTTCGTCCTCTGCTCCTTCTCACATACCAAGTCGAAAGTTCATTGATATAATTTTCTATCGCTCTCGTTGCGCGCACAGTGTTGTAATTATCCAGCTGCTCCGTAACTTCGTTTACCAGATCTTGTGTCTTGGCTACGATCCAAAGATCCAGAACATTTGTCAAATCCGGTTTGTAACCGGGTCCCTTCGGCTCCCAATCAGCTTCATTGGCATAAGTCACAAAATAATTATAAATATTCCAAAGGATCAGAATATTTTTGCGGTAAACAACCCCCAATTCCTTCTCACTGAAGTTCAAATTGTCAGCGTTCATGACAGAAGAATTCATTAGATAAAATCTCAGGGCATCCACGCCATATTTATCGATCACGATCCAAGGGTCGGGATAGTTATTTTTTGACTTGCTCATCTTGTCGCCGTCTTCAGCCAGAATAGTGCCTGTGGTCGCCACGTTTTCAAACGGCGCTTTACCGAATAAATTGTAAGAGATGACATGCATGACGTAAAACCAGGCTCTGGTCTGGGCAATATACTCGGAGATGAACTGGGCCGGAAAGCGTGACTCAAATGTTTCTTTCTGATCAATTGGATAATGATATTCCGCAAATGGCATGGAACCGGCCTCCACCCAGGAATCAAAGATTTCCGGCGTTCTATGAGAGTCCTTGCCGCATTGTTTGCACTTCAAAACGATGTCATCAATATACGGCCGGTGCAGATCCGTTACGCTGACGGACACTTCAAAAACTTGGCCAAACTTCGGGTATTCTCGCTCTGACCCAAAATATTTCTGTAGCATCCATAGCGCGTCGCCGTGCGAAACAACGAGTATTTTTTTATCTTGATATTTTTTATTGATTTCTTCAGTAAAATCAACCATCCGCTCTTGCAATTGCTTCCAGGTTTCCCCTTGGGGAGCGGCTTTATCCCACCGCACTTCAACAGGAAAATCGCGGTCATAGTCAGCGTCCGGTTTGCCGTTATATGTGCCGACATTGTATTCCCTCAGTCGTTCATCCTCGACCACTTTAACTCCGAGTAATTTTCCGACAATTTCTGCGGTCTCCTTTGTCCGTTTCAAATCAGATGAAAATATCAGATCAACACCACCGCTCTTCCGGAGGTCATTCGCTAATGCTTCGGCTTGTTTTTTTCCTTCATCAGTCAGGCTGCTGATAACAATTTCCGGATAATTACTGGCCACCATCGTAAGGTTCAGGTCAGCTTGGCCGTGTCTTGAAAAATAAAAAGTATTTCTTTCCAAACCCAGATCCTTGATACTGCCAACCACGGTATTGTGCCCGTCTTCGCACTTCCAGACCGGGATCGGGTTGCCCCAGTATCGGTTGCGGGAAATATTCCAGTCAGGGGCTGCTTCCACGCTTTTTTCGTACCGGCCGTGTTTCAGATGCTCGGGGAACCAGTTGATCTCTTTGTCATTTGTTTCCAAAAGGCCTTTCTTGATCTTTTGGATATTCATGAACCAGGCCGGGATGGCATTGTAATAAAGCGTCGTACCACAGCGCCAGCAATGCGGATAAGAATGTTTGTGCTGATTTTTTGCAAACAACAATCCCCTGCCCTCAAGGTCTTTCTTAATGATTTTTTCCGAATCTTTAAAATATACGCCTTGCAATAACTTCGGCGCCTTATCATTAAACTTTCCTTTTTCATCAAGCAAAGGAACCACGGGCAAACCGACTTTCAGCCCCAGATCATAGTCATCTTCACCGTAAACCACGGCCGTGTGCACGACCCCGGTGCCGTCTTCGGTATTCACAAAGTCAGCCGCATAAATTTTAAATGACTTGTCTGATCTCACATCAGGCACATCAAATAACGGTTCGTATTCCAAGCCGACAAGTTTGGAGCCTTTGAATTCTTCAATAATTGTCCCGTCTTTATTCAGTTTTTTTTGCCAAAATATAGAACTCATCGCCTGCTTTAACTTTTACGTAATCAATATCCGCACCCACAGCCAAGGCCACATTGCCCGGCAAAGTCCAGGGGGTGGTCGTCCAGGCCAATAAATAAGTGTTCTTCTGCTTTTGGATTTTGAATTTTACGGTTACCGCTTCTTCTGTGACTTCCTGATAACTGTTATCCATAGCCACTTCAAAATTTGAAACCGGCGTTTCGCAACGAGGACAATAAAGAAGCACCCGGCGGCCTTCGTAAACCAACCCTTTGTCATAGATCTGTTTGAATGCCCACCAGACGGACTCCATGTAGTCGCGATCCATGGTTTTGTAAGAATTATCAAAATCAACCCAGCGCGCAATTCGGCGGATGGTCTTCCGCCACTCGCCCACATATTCCAAAACCATTGAGCGGCAGGTTTCGTTGAATTTTTTTATGCCCAGCTTCTCAATGTCCTTTTTGCCTGAGATCCCCAATTTCCGCTCAACTATCTCTTCTATCGGCAGGCCATGGCAGTCCCAGCCCCAGCGGCGGCGGACAAATCTTCCGTTCATAGTCTGATAGCGCGGAAACAGGTCCTTTACAGTTGAACCTAAAATATGTCCGTAATGCGGTGTACCTGTAGCAAACGGCGGGCCGTCATAAAAAACGTACGGCTTGCCGTTTTTCGTCTGCTCCAAAGATTTTTGGAAGATCTGATTGTCTTCCCAAAACTTTAAGACCTCTTCCTCAAGTTTGGGAAAGTCAGGCTTCGGATCGATTGGTTTAAAAGTTTGCTTCATAAACTCGTTATGGTGCGGAAAAAATAAAAAGCCACTTTCTTTGGGTTCTCCCGGCTTGTCGGGAAAGGTACCAACCCAATTTGGCTCTTAATTCTGCCCTGTTACGCAGGACTTGCGGGTAGTTCTATGGGTTTTCTTCTACCGGCTCGTCGGTTGATCGCCGACTCTGGCGCCTTTAAATTATTGTATCAATTATAACAAATCCCGGTCAAAAACAAAAACGCCCCGATTACCGGGACGTTTTGCTGAAATCATCAATTTACGGTGTTGCGAATGCGGCTTTAAGCGTTACAACCGCCTGTTGCAGACTGGCTCTGAAAGCTTGGTTGGCGGCCTGGATCGCATTGTCGCGGGTCTGCGCCAAAGCAATCAATTGGCCAGTGGCCAGGCCTGTCACGGAAGCCTTGAAAGTAGTGTTAGCGCTGGAAATACTGGCGGCAAAAGTTGCGCGCGCAGTCGGCGAATCCACCTTGCTGGCGCAGTCCGACTTGGCCTTGGCAAGAGCTGCGGTGACCGCTGATTGGAAAGTGGTTGCTGCTGTCTGAACCGTGTTTTCGCGGTTCGTGATCTCTTGCTGCACGGCTGTCATGTACGCGCTGATCGCGGCTTGGATAGCCTGCTGGCGGGTAGTTTGCGCTGCCTGGACGGAAACCTGGAAAGAGGCTACCGCCGCTTTCTGCGCATCGGTTGTCGCCTTGGCGTTAAGTTTGGCGATATCAGCGGCAAAGTTGCCTTTAGCTGAAGCTCGGATCTTTGCAACTGAAGACGCGCGGCTGGTGATGCGGTTGCTCAAGGACTGCAGCATCTGCGATCTGAACTTGCCGCGATTATTTTGCAGTTTGGCTACCAAATTATTGAGAGTGCTGGAAGTGCTGTTAATTCTGGAGCAAAAATTTGCGCCGACATTTACGTTGGCGTTCCCTGAAACGTTGACCGAAGTATCGACAGCTAAAGCAAACAGGGGGCTTGCGAGCAAGCCTGCAGCCGCAGCGAGGACTGCAATTTTTTTAATAGTTTGCATTTAAGACTCCATTGGAATCATTGACGACCGACTGGTCAGAATTCGCGATGTCGGCATCTGATTGCGAATTAATTGCACTCTCGCTGTTAATGCTCGCGTTCAGATCATTAACAGTGGCGTCGACCTGGTCTTGCGCCGAATTTTGCTTGGCCGGCGGAGTGGGCGGTGGAGGGGGCTGCGGAGCAGGCGGATTGGCCGCGACTGGAGGCGGTGGAGGGGGGTTGCTCGCCTGCTGGCTGTTGCAGGCGGCAGCCAGCAACACGACGGCAGCAGCGGCTAAAAGGATTTTTTTCATCTTTTTGTGGTTAATTATCTGTAATTAATAGTATACTCTCTTTTAATCGTAAGCAAAAACGTAGAGTTACATCTCGTCCAGCGCCTCGATCCCGAGCAGATCCAATCCCCGGCCCAAAGTTCCCTTGGCTTTGGCGATCAAAGCCAAGCGGAAATTGCGAATGTCCTCATCTTTTTCTTGGGTAACCGGGCTTTCATGGTAAAACTTGTTCAAAAGTGTGGCAAAATTAAATAAATAATTGGCCAAAATGTTCGGCAGATAATCTTTAGCCGCATCCTCAACAACTTCGGCCAAGATCGAAGATTTGAAAAGTATTTCGCGTTCTGTATCTGAAAATTTGATATCAGAAAATTCGCCTTCAGATCCGGCTTTCTTAAGGATACTATTCAAGCGGGCATAAGCGTATTGTAAATAGGGCCCGGAGTCCCCTTCAAAATCCAGAACTTCATCCCAATCAAATTCAATATCGCTGTGCCGGTTGTGCTTGAGGTCAAAATATTTCAGCGCGCTTTTGGTTACGGCTTTGATGACATGTTCCTTATTTTTCAGATCGGGATTTTTTTCAGCGATAATTTTTGCAACCTTCTCTTCGGCTTGCGTAATCACATCTTCCGCCAGAATCATATTGCCTTTGCGAGTTGAGAGCACTTCCCCTTTGAAACTAATGAATCCATAATCAATATGTACAGCTTCAGCTTCTTTAATTTCGTCCAATAGTTTAAGAATTGCAAACAATTGCTTGAACACGTGTGATTGTCTATTGTCAACGACATAAAGTTGTTTCGAAAATTTTTCTTTTCTATAAATAAATGTTGCCAGGTCGCGCAAAAGATAGGTCGTACCCGTATCCGATTTAACAATCACCGCTATACCCAAACCTTGAGTTTCAAGGTTCACAATCTGTGCACCTTGAGATTCTTTAAGAAGCTTTTTTGTTTTTAATTTTTCAAGAATATCAGACATTTTATCTTGATAAAAACTTTCAGGCCAATGGTGGTCAAACGGTAAAATATCCATCTGATCATTGATTTTCAAAAATTCTTTCAAGCTTGAATCCACAATCTCTTGCCAGATCTTACGGTTTTCTTTGTCTCCTTTTTCCAGATTTACAAATTCTTGTTTCGCAGCTTCTTTTTGAGTTTCATCCGCATTGAGTTCTGCATACAGCTTCTCATTGACTTCGCCAAACTTTTTTTTAGCTAAGATCAAAAATCCAAACTGCGTCCCCCAATCTCCCATATGGGTGTCGGATTCAACCTTATAACCCAAAAATTTAAGCATTCTTTTGATTGCATCGCCAATAATAACATTTCTTAATAACCCCATATGCAAAGGTTTGGCAATATTCGGCTGAAAATACTCAAGCAATATTTTACCCGTGGTCTTAGGTTTTAGATCATAGGTTGCCGGTGGTAGCAACTGCTCGGTATTAAGTTTAAAATTGATAAACCCGGGAGCCGCTGCCTCCACTTTTTCAAACTGGCTTTTGTCTAATTTTTCTACTATCTTGTTTGCCAAATCCAAAGGCTTTATTTTTGCTTCCTTGGCCAAGATCAAAGCGGCGTTGGAAGCATAGTCTCCAAGTTTAGGGTCTGGGTATGTAACGGCAATTTTTACTATCGATTGCTCTGAAGCTGTTATTCCCAAATCAGCAATGGCTTTCAATACGAGTTTTTCTATATTTTCTCTCATTAACATAAGCACATTATATCTGATAAACTTACCTTATGTCGACTTTGGCCCAAAATAGAAAAGCATTCCATGATTACTCTATAGAAGAGACAGTAGAGGCCGGCTTAGTATTGGCCGGTCATGAAGTGAAAAGCGCCAAGACCGGCCAGGCTTCCCTAGCCGGTGCTTACGTCACCATTCGGGCCGGGGAAGGTTTCTTACGCAATGCTTACATCGGCAAATACAAACAAGCCTCCAACCTGGAAGGCCATGATGAATCAAGGGAGCGCAAACTGCTGCTGCATAAAAAAGAAATTGAACGATTGCAGACTAAGAGCAAAGAAAAAGGCCTGACTTTAATACCTCTGGAACTCTACACAAAAAAAGGATTGATCAAACTCAAAATTGGCTTAGCAAAAGGCAAAAAACAATTCGATAAACGCGAATCCATCAAGAAAAAAGAACTGAAACGAAACCTGGACCGGACTGTAAGAACTCGAGTATAACAAAAACAGCAGATACCTGCTGTTTTTAAAATAAAATTATTTGGTGGAGCTGGGGAGAATTGCACTCCCGTCCAAAAGATTTTAACAAATATATCTACAAGTTTGGACCGCTTGAATTGTTGGCTCAAACCATAAAAACGGACGAAAGCGGTTTAAGTTAAGCCCTTAGTGTCCTAAAGCCGTCAGGCGCCAGCTAAAGTGAGTCCGGATAATATAACACCCGTATCCCGCGCACAGACTTTGCGGGGCGGATGGGCTTTCACGTATTAAGCGAGAGCCAAAGCAGGAGAGAATGCAAAAGCATTCTTAACCTTGCTTACCAAAGAATTGGCATTTATGATTTGCCTTGTTTTTTTAACCGAGAAATTAGGCTAATCGGACTTGCAATATTTATCAAAGAACTTCTGTCGAATCTGAGCAGCCCCACTCGTCGCAGTTTGTAGACACTTCGCATTTTTGCTTAAGCAAAAAGTGCTACGGTCTGCTACTGCTCCTCTCAATTCAAAATCCGATGCTTGACCCCTGTCCGCATTTTGAATTGTATTTTATTATACGCCCAAACAACACTTAAGACAAGCACTTGACCAAGACCCCTATTTCCTCTATTATTCCTTTGATTTAGACATTAAAAATAAAACGATAGCACTTAGAACCCGCATCAACAACCAAATACGCGCGCCGGAGGTCCGGGTCATCGACGACCAGGGCAAAATGGTCGGGATCATGAAGATCGAAGAAGCCTTGTCCTTGGCCCGCGAGCGCGAAGTCGACCTGGTCGAGATCTCGCCGCAAGCCCGCCCGCCGGTCGTCAAACTTCTTAACTACGACAAATACCGCTACCAGCAGGAAAAAGCCGCTCAGGAAGCCAAGAAAAAAGTTAAGAAAGTGACCATGAAAGGCATTCGTCTTTCGGTCCGCATCGGCGAACATGACCTTAATTTCAAATCCAAGCAGACCGGCGAATTTCTCACGGAAGGAAATAAAGTCAAGGTTGATGTGGTCATGCGCGGCCGCGAGCAGGCACACCCGGAACTGGCTTTTGACCTTATAAAAAAATTCCAAACTTTAGTTACTATCCCCTTTACCAAAGAAGCAGGCCCGACAAGAATGGGCAACATGGTTTCTATCATCATCGGACCCCAAGCCAAGAATTAAATTTAATTACAAAGATGCCTAAACAGAAAACGAACAAGCGTGTTGCCAAAACTTTCTGGAAGACCGGCTCCGGCAAGCTCATGAGCCGCAAATCCGGCCAGGCGCATTTTAATTCCCGTGAATCAGGCAGCACTACGAAAAACAAGCGACGGGACCTGACAGTGCATAAGACGAACCAAAAAATAGCATTATTAATGAGAGGTTAGGATGACAAGAATAAAGAGAGGCGTTGCCGCCCACAAACGAAGAAAATACGTTTTAGCCAGAACAAAAGGCTTCACCAATCGCCGGCGCACCAATGCGATCGCGGCCAAGGAAGCTTTGCTTCATGCGGATTCATATGCATACGGTCACCGCAGGCTGCGCAAGCGCGACATGAAAAAGCTCTGGACCATCCGCATCAACGCCGCATCGCGCGAACAAGGTCTGACCTACAGCAAGCTCCAGGCACTGCTTCATCAAAACAAGGTTGGCCTAAACCGCAAGATGCTGGCCGAACTGGCAGTGCGAAATCCTAAAGCGTTTGAAAAGATTGTTGCTTCAATGAAATAATGCACAAACAGAAAACCTCCAAGGAAATCAAATTTATTCAAACAGGCTCCCGGATCATTGATGAGATCTTCCGGGAGCTTTTAGTAATCCTTAGATCGCATAAATCCGCAACTGAAATCTCTCTGGCAAACAAAATTCGTTCTCTGGCAAAAAAACTTGGGAGTGATGGCATGGCTTTCCCTCCGATCGTTTCTTTTGGTTCAAGTTCCGCTGAGATCCATCATAAACCTTCCAAGAAAAAAATCGGCAAGAACAACTTTCTGATGCTGGATTACGGCGTCAAAGTTCATGGCTACTGTTCTGATTTCACGCGGACTTTATTTATCGGCCGTCCCAATAAACTACATGAAAAAATTTACGAGATCGTCTTAAGGGCGCAGCTGGCCGCGATCAAAAAAGTCGCTCAGGGAAAGTTTGGCGATGAGATCGACTTTGCTGCCCGTCATATAATCAATCAGGCAGGCTTTGGCAAAAACTATATTCATGGCACCGGCCACGGCGTTGGCAAAAAAATCCACGAAGCGCCAAATTTTAAAGCAACATCAGGAGACATTATCATAAAAAATGACGTGGTCACAATCGAACCCGGAATCTACCTGCCTAACAGATTCGGGGTCAGGATCGAAGACATGGTCCTCGTTTCCAAAAAATCCACCCTCTTTTCTGGAATACCAAAAGATTTTAAATCAATGATCGTTAAAATTTAGGTAAAATTTCCCGGTTTTTGAGATTTTTTACGTAGGGTCTGGACAAGTCCGACTTTTTCTGCTATAATGTACATAGAGTAAAGTACTCGAGCGGAAACAAAGACAAAACAAAAACATGGCTACAGGGCACAGGCAATAAACAAGCAAACGATCCTAACATATGAAGGATGGTTTAAGTTTGTACCTAATCCTATCGCCTCTCTTCCCTGCTGAAACACAAAGACCGCTTTTTTGAATTCGCTTATTTCCAGCCTGGAACCCAATCATTAGGCTTAACCACCGAAGATTTGTTCTGGACCGGGGATACCAAAATTGAAAGCTCACGACCTGGAGTTACCAAAATCGTAATTTTCCAAGCACGGCTTTCGACACACATAAAGACCAGGTTCTCTCACCTGGTTTTTATGTTGTCGATTTGACAGGCTTTTTTTTTAGATTTAGTATTTGTTTACGTTCTTTAACTCTGTAAGTAATTCATTTCGGGTAAGTGAGGTGCAAGTCCTCCGCTGTGCCGCAACCGTATAGCCGGAAAACCAAATATGAATTCAATTTATCTTAGCTACTCCCGAGCAGGAGAAAGCGGTTTTTATTTTTAAAAACTCCTTCTTCTGTTCGGAAGAAGGTTTTTTGTTTGACCACATTCAGAAGGAGGATGTGATGAACCGACGTGGATTTTTCGCTTCACTGGCGGCTCTGCTTACTTCAGCTTGCAGTTCTCTTAAGAGCACAACCGCACCAACCTCGACCACTCCCCTGCTTACAATGCTGCAGCGTGACGGTTACACTGTCGTAGAGCGAAAAAATCTGGACGGCGGAGTATACCTTGTCATCAACGGGAAAATCCCGCGCATTCGCGTCGGCGCTTCGCTGATCGGCATTGACCAAGGGTTGGGACTTGATCCTGTCAAAAGCGGACCCCCCACGCTCAATGTCGGGAAATATCAGGTGCCGGAGAACCTCGGGTACATACTGGAACCGGTTTAATCCCCGTAGCCCGCCGATAATCAGCGGGCTACACTCTCTTTTCTATTCTCTTTAAAAACTTTCACAATTAATAAATTTATGAAGTACAAAAAAATAATTCTCACGGTTATTTCGGCATTTGCAGTTGCTGTTTTAGCTACCAATAATCTTGCCGACGCGGCTAATTTACAGCAGGCCGTTGCCACACTTCCCGCCAATGACGAATGGGCTATCATGGCTTATGCCTCAGTCGGCCAAAACTTGGGCCAAAGTTTTCTGGCCGCTCCCCTGAATTCAAACATAGCCACAGACTACGAAAAACGGATCTTGGCCATCACTGCCACCGGCGGCAATCCGTCAACTATCGGCTCTGAGAATTTTGTCTCCAAGCTTGAAAGCATGTCTTCCGGAGGTCAGATCGGCGACGCAAGCCTGATCAATGACGATATTTTCGGCGTGCTTGCTTTGGCTTCGGCAGGCATCAGCGATGCCACTGTTTCTTCCTCCCGCCAATTTATTCTGTCTCACCAGAATTCCGACGGCGGCTGGGGGTATGCGACAGGGGTGGGCTCTGATTCCAATACCACTGCCGCGGCTATTGCAGCCCTGGCTGCCACCGGCGGGTCGCCGAATAATGCTGTGAATTACCTCAGCCAATCCCAAGATTCTTCCGGAGGCTACGGATTTTCTTCGGGACAGTCAGCTGACGGAGCATCCACAGCCTGGGTTATGTGGGGCCTTTTAGCCGCAGGCCAGCCCATTCCGGCCTCTGCCACGGCTTTTTTAAGCAGCCTTCAGCTTTCCGACGGAACTTTTAAATGGCATCCTTCAGACTCCAGCGGCTCCGGATTGGTCACGGCATATGCTGTGATCGCTCTTTCCGGACATACTCTGCCGATAAATACCGTATCAAATTATCAAACGCCTTATCCAAGCCCGTATCCGACTCCCTATGCTACTCCTTATGCCACTCCCTATGCTACTCCTTATGCAACCCCTTACCTTACGCCATATGAGACTCCAACTGTTTATTCAACGCCTTACGCGACTCCGTATCAAACTCCCGGCATCTATTCAACGCCCTATGCTACTCCTTATGCAACCCCTTACCCTACGCCATATCCTACACCTAATATTTATCAGACTCCGGCTGCGGGAGGAACACATGTCACTATTGCTTATCCCGGCAACAAGATTTTTGACGGCACAACTGCAAACAGCCCGACTGCACTGCAGGCGCTGATCAGCGCCTGCAGTCAGATCAACCTCTTGTATGTAATAAAACAAACTGGATTAGGCCAGTTTGTGCAAAGTATTGACGGCTACGATCCGGTCGGTTCCAGCGGCTGGCAATTTGCAGTCAATGGAACTGTTCCCAATTTAGGTGCGGCTGATTTTACATTACATGCGGGAGATAATCTGCAATGGTTTTACGGATCCCCGGGCGCTGCTCCTTATTAAAATAATTATTTAAGCGGCCCAGGCCTAATCCAGTAAGTTTTGTGGAACGAACCAGACTTAGGCCTAAACCATCTGACTTAAACTTAAACTTATGCAAATCAAAACAAAATCAACAATCCAAATCAAAAAACCGGCTTTTAGACGGACTTTTATGGAGCTTTAGAGAATATCTGTGGATTGCCTGGGGGTTGCCAAAACAAAGCCCCGTTATTTTAATAACGGGGCTTTAATGATGCTTAGTTTTCTTGATAAGCCCACTATATTGCTTACGAAGAAAACTAAAGTTTTTGAAGAATTGTTGTCCCTTCACTCCTTTCATCCAATTCTGCGTTTCCCCAAACGCAAATTAATAAAGGTACTTAGATTCTGTCTTAACCTGCTGAACTTAACAATGTTCAAACCAACCAAAAATTCATGGTTTGTTCATACAAAAATTTGAGCCCGTTAGAAGTAAAAACCTATTTGATTGTTCGTAAAAAGTCACATTTTATAACTTATACACAGATATAAAAATCATTAGAAAAACTTCTAACGGGCTTGACAAGATATTAACATTGTTTAATAATCACTTTCCAAAAGCGATCGCGTCCGGCGCAAACTCAGAAGTTCGCACCAGCAATCCGGATCTTATTGTAAATTCGCCGTATTTGTCATTTAAAAAATCCAGGGTCGGGATCAGGTTCGATAATTTGTCCGGAAACAAAACCAGCTGTTTGGTCTTGAATAACAGATAATTAAACCCGACCGCAATGTGCAAAACCTCATGTTTGAACTGCCAGGATTTCCAGATATCCAAAGCTTCGGTATACAACTCCAGCCCGGTCTCGATATTGAACCGCAATTTTTTTGACCGGTGAAAATAACCGCCGTCCGCCAGCGTGACCGACAAATACATGCCGGAGGCAATAAATCTTTCCGCCCGCATGCGCCGCGCGGCTTTTTCCGCCAGCCGAAGGATTACGACCTTCAGGCGTTCTTTGTCTGTTGTGCGGAAATTCAGGACCCACGAGTGGCCGAAAGATTTAGGCCGAGATCTGCCTGTGGCAGATCCGGAAATCTCCTGGTTAGAAAAAATTTCGTCGTGTTCCAGTCCGTTGACCCGTTCCCAGATAAAATATCCGGGCTTGCCGAAAACACTGATCAGGTTCTCAACCGGATAATCCAGTAGCTGAAGCGGACTTGTGATATTTAATTTGGCCAGCCGGTTCGTCCAGCCGCGGTTGATCCCCCAGAGGTCCGAAAGTTTTTTCGATTCGTAAATATTCCTAAGCTGCTCGCGCCAGACCACGCTTAAGCCATCCGGCTTCTGCAGGTCTGCGGCCAATTTCGCCATAAATTTGTTTGGCGCGATCCCCACAGAACAGGTCAGCCATTCCCCCACCTCGGATCTGATCCTTTGTTTGATTTCTGCGCCAATGATCAAAGGGTTGAATTTGGAGTTTTGCAGATCCAAAAACGACTCGTCGACGCTGTAAGCTTCCAAAGTTTCGGTATAATCCGAAAAGATCCGATTGATCTGCCGGTTCACTTCGCGGTACTTTTCCGGCTCGGATTCCACGGTTATGATCTTCGGGCAGATCTTCCGCGCTTTATAAACTGGAATGCCGTTTTTAATTCCCATGGCTTTGGCCTCTTTCGAAGTCCCGATCAGGCAGCTGCCGGGATGAGGCGACACTGCCACCCCGATAGGCTTCCCACGTAAAAAAGGATTGGCCTGCTGTTCCACAGAAGCAAAAAAAGAGTTCATGTCTACGAGCATGATTCGGGGCAGTTTATTCCACATAGCTTTCTAATAATGTCCAGATCAAACTGTCGCTGTTGAACTGCAATTTGAAGTAATTCGTATCATCGGAAACCGCAAAAAAATAAAATTTTACCCGGCCTTCAAAACGCGAATAGGTTAGATTAATTTTTTTCACCGGGATTTCCCGGCCCTGCCATAAAAACTTGACAGGAGTCGCTTTATTCCCGGAAAATCTGGCGATGACTTCAATTGTCTCATTGATCTGTTCAAGCATAATAAAAAGGCGGCTTTTTTGCCGCCTTAATAAGTTTAGATTTTAATTCTAGTTAAATCTTAACCTGTCGTCAAGCTATTCTTTTTTCAGCAACAGACAAGCCGAATTGATGCAATAGCGTTTACCCCCTCGGTCTTTCGGACCGTCGTCAAACAAGTGTCCCAAGTGCGAACCGCAATTCTTGCACACTACCTCAGTGCGGTGCTCGCCAAGGCTGTCATCATCCTGAAGCACTATGTTCTTTAAATTTGCCGGGTCCGTAAAAGACGGCCAGCCCGTGCCTGAATCAAACTTGGTATCGGATGAGAACAATTCGTTGCCGCAGACAGCGCAAACGTACATTCCTTTTTCATGCGAATCGTAATACTTGCCCGTAAAAGGCGCCTCTGTCCCCTTTTCGCGCATGATATGGTACTGCTCGGGCGTCAATTTTTTCTTCAATTCTTCGTCTGTCATAGAGGTATATGATAATACAGCTTTCCAAAATTTTCAAGCTAAAAAAATAAATTGTAGATCCAATTCGTGAACGGGTCCGTGGTATGTCCGAATATGATCGACCCGCCCAAGGCGCCTGTGATCAGCAAACATAAAATTCCGGCCAGGGCCAAAACAAGGACCAATTTACTTTTCATTCCGAACCGGCTATTCCACCACGACCATAGATAGACCAAAGCGATGATGCTGAAAATTCCAATTGAAGTGATGGCCCAAAGTTCGTGCGTGGAGATCAGCGTATGAGAACTTTGGTCTTTGATCAAACTTTCCGCCATTAATCCGGTCACTATCGTCACGTATCCGCTCAATGCGCCCAAGATCACCAGAACAGCTTTGACATAAAACCAATACGGCTGGCGGTTGATAAAATCAAATCTTAATAATTCCAAAACCGCATAAGTGGTCAGTAGTGCGATGGGAAAATGGACGAAAATCGGATGGATATTCATGTTATCGACAGTTGCCAGTCATCCGCAAACAATTTTTGGGCGATGTGAAAAATCGTGTATGTGATAAAAAACGCGGCAAGAACATCTATCGAATAGTGCAAGTGGCCAAGCAGAACGCTGACTGCAAAAACCGCGGAAATTGCCAAGTAGGTCCAACGCAGCTTAATATTATTCCAATAAATCAGGGCCAGCAAAAATGGTATGCCTGTGTGTCCGGAAAAAAACAGATCAGCCGTAGTCCCAAAGCCCAGAAAATTAAAAATATGAGTCGAATCGATCACATCCTGAGGCGAAAACGGCCCCAGGTGCGTTAAGCTCACGAAAATTGACCTGATGACAATGAACAAAGCCAATGCTTTCAGCGTAAACGGGATCCTTTTCGGATCGTAAAACAGTACAAGGATGCTGAATATTATCAGCAGTACTGCCCCATAGATTATGATCCCGTCCACGTCATAGACCCTGATGTTGCTCAGAATGAGATCTGTCACTGGCATGCTCGCGCGTTCCGTGGCATATGTTGTGGCCAGATAATTCGGAACCAGGCTGGCCAAAAAAAATATTACGCCCCAAGTCACAGAACGGGAAAACTCCCTGTTCCAAGTTTTTCTATGGGCATCAATTAATGATCTCATATTCTCTGATGCGCGGCGCCGGCATTGTGATATTGTCTCTACCGATTAAATTTTCATAGAGAGATTCAAAAATTTCCATGGTCTTATTAATGTCGTGGGCTTGGATGATCTCCAGGCTTCTGTCGCCCATTTTTTTTCTCAGATCCGGATTGGAAAAAATTTCCAGCAAATGTTCGGATAGTATGTCGGTACGGCCAAGATCGAACAGATAGCCGTTCTCGCCATGCCTGACGAGTTCAGGCAGGGCCATGGCGTTGACCGCAACGACTGGCAATCCCGTGGCCATAGCTTCCATGGTCACTAGACTTTGCAGTTCAGCGATCCCGGCAATGACAAAACAATCGCCGATCGTATACAGATTAGGCAGATCCTCATCCGGCACAAATCCCGCAAAGGTCACGGATTTTTCCAAATTCAATTGCCGGGCCAACCGCTTAAGTTTTTCCTGCTCAGCTCCTTTACCGGCTATAACGAAATGCAGATCGGTTCGGGCTAAAACGCCGGGCAGGACTTTCATGACAGCGTCAATATTTTTTTCTTTATCAAGCCGGCCGACATACAATAGTATGGGCTGGTCCGGAAGATTCAGCCGTTTTCTCAGATATTCACCGTCGTTACCGGGCTTAAATTTTTGCAGATCGATCCCGTTTGAGACCGCAAGCACCGGTTTGGTCAATTTAACCTCCTCCAAAAGCTTCGCGGCAGTCCTGGTCGGCGTGGTAACGGTATGCAGTTGCTCAAAGATGGCCCGGAACTGCCTCCAAGCCCAATTCTTGGCAATTTGTTCCAGTCTTTTCGGCAGATGTAAATAGTGCAGGAGGTTTTCCGGCATGAAATGGTTGGTCCCGATCATGGGGATGGACAATTCTTTGGCGACTTTTTGGACTACCGGGCTGATGACAAAATGATCTTGTATATGTATGACGTCGGGCTGAAATTTTTTGATCTCGATTTCGATAGCTTTTCTTATTCCGATCGGGGCCGGAAAGCGGAACCCGGGATATAAGGGAGGAGAAAAAGATCTGATACCAAACACGTTCACTCCATTGTAGACAAAAGGTTCATTTTTTATGCTTGGAGAGGAAGCCATAACCAAAATCTCATGGCCGCGCTGCTGCAAATAGTAGGCCAGTCTTTGCGTAAAGTATGACGAGCCGTTGACGTTCGGATAATAATTATCGGCAACAATGAGTATTTTCATCAGTCAGGGATGTTGCTGTAGCGTTTAATGAAATAAATATAGGCTGCCACGACGAGTGCAATAACAATAACGCTGAAATATTTAAAGAAAGTATCGATCTGCGCATAGGCATGGCCGAAATAATAGCCAATTGTGATCAGAATAAAAGAGTTGGCAAAAGTTGTAGGTACATTATAGCCAAGAAACTCAAAATACGGAACCCGGCTCAGGCCCGCGGCTGCCAGTATCAGAGAACCCGTTCCATGGAAAAATTTTCCGAATGTGAATGTTTTCCAGGGGTGGGTTTGAAAATGCAGCTCCAGGCGCTCGATCCTGGCTTTATTTAATCCGAAAAATTTCCCAAACCTGGCGATAAACCTTTCGCGGCCGAACCGGCCGACGCAATAGTAAAAAGTATCGCCGACCAGATCACCCAGGGCCACAACCATGAATGCGACCCAAAAATTCAGCTGGCCGGTCGAAGCCAAAAAACCTGTAATAATAGTGACAATGGGCCCTTCAAAAACCGCAAACGGAAAAATCACCCAGTATTTAAAATGGATCAGCCAGCGGATAACATCAGAAAGCGTATACCACATAACTTAGGTCTTCTAACTATTTAAAATCAATGTGATCAAGGGCGTATCCCATCGAAGCATCGACTTTTTTTCCGGGATTGAAAATATTCTGGGGGTCAAAGATCTTTTTAGTTTCTGTAAATAACTCATATACCTTCGGACCGTACATTTGGGGAAGATACGGGCTTCTGACCAATCCGTCATTATGCTCGCCGGTAATTGAACCTTTGTATTCCAGGACCAGATCATACACTTCTTGTCCTAAATTTTTTATGGTCTCGGCCGCATTCGGGTCGCCGATCTTCATCAACGGAATAATATGAAAATTGCCGTCTCCGACATGTCCGGCAATAGTATAAAGCAAATTATATTTATTCATTATCACATAAAGTTTGGGCAAAAATTCTCCCAGCAGTTCGGGCCTGACCACAAAGTCATCAATGAAAGGTGCGGTCCGCATGCCCTGGACATGATGGCGGAGAAGATTAAAGCTTTCGCGGCGGATGACCCAATATTTCTCAGCCGCCTGTTCGCTTAAAACCAATTTGGTCTTAACAGGGAATTCCTTAAGGCTCTCCTGAGCCTCCTGCGTTCTCAAAAGGGCATCTTTTTCGCTGTCTGAGCTGAACTCGGCCAGAAGCACGAGTTTCGGCACGCCGCCGGTTAAGACCATCCAAAGTTCAGGAATAAAACTAAAGAACAATCTGACAGCGTTCCCTTTTAGGCGGGCCATGATATCCGGCAATAGTTTCATGGCAACCTTAAAAGTCTGGTCATCATAAGACTCAATGCTCACAGGATTGAATTTAAGCAGATGATTGGTGATCTCTGGAAGCATTTGCAGGTCGTTCAAAAATACCACCAGCAGATGTTCGCGCATTTTTGGCTTGACCAGGCTGAACTTGATCTCTGTGATGATCCCAAAAGTCCCCTGCGACCCGGTGATCAATTTGTTGATGTCAAAGATCCCTTTTTGCTTGTCATAAACATTCCACAGATAATATCCCGCGGAATTTTTGGAAACATCGGGTTTGGCTTTTTGCAGCAGATCAAAATTGCCGTCGATCAGGTCAAAAAGCTTGCGGTAGATCTCCGCATCCAGTCCGTTCTCCTGTTTCTTTTTCTCCAACTCCGGCATCGTTAAGGCTTTAAACGTATATTCTTTACCGTCGTATAAAACCATTTTAAGCTCCTGCACATATCTTTCGGTTTTGCCGTAGATCAAATTCAGCTCTCCCCCGGAATTATTTGCGACCATGCCGCCAACTGTGTTGATCTCCCTGGAAGCCGTGTAACTCGGCAAAAGCAAATTATGCATGAGAGTTTGTTTTTCAAAATCGCGGTAAAACACTCCCGGTTCAACTATGGCTGAATCTTTGCCGATCTTTATTATGCGGTTAAAGTAGCGGGTCATGGACACTATAATCGATTCGGAGAGCGGCCCGCCTGTCATGTCAGTTCCGGCAGACCTGGCGGTCAAAGACAAATGGCTTCCTTTTTTGTTTTCTTCCGCGACAAATTTCACCAGAGCTTCTATATCATCCGAATCTTTCGGAAAAACCACCAGTGAGGGTTTGACTATGAACAAACTGGCATCGCGGCTGAAGTCGGCCCGGGTCTTTTCATCCCCGGCAACATCGCCTTTTATCAGTTGTTTGATTTGGGCAGCAAAATCCATATCCTAATTTTCTATGGGATCATTTTTTGATTTCAGATAAACGTACATCATAAGATTTATTACCAGAAAAGCCACAAAAGACAAAAACGGAATGGTCACAAAGTGGAAATATTCTATAAATTTAGTGGTGCACGAAACCCCCGCAACACAGGGCGAAAGGCTCTCCGGCAAAATCTTGTAGTATAAAAGGTTGTGATAAATGGAAATGCCCAAACCTATGAGGCTGAACGGTAGAACATAAAACGGCAAATTTTTATCCTTTTTCAGAATACCCACTCCTAAAATAATGACCAACGGATACATGCAGATCCTCTGATACCAGCACAGTACACAGGGAGGAAAATTCCGGACATTGCTGAAATACAGGCTTCCTAACATGGCAATCAATGCCGTGCCCCAAGCCAGATATAATGAGTTGTTTTTAAAAAATTTCATAGCTTCATTATACCATATTGCACAAATTGAATTGAATATAGTAATATATACCCATGACAAAAGAACTAAAAATCATGTTCGGCATCGCCATCGTGGTGATTGCCGGCGCAGTGCTCTTATTTTTAAAAGGTAATCCTCCCGCTCACGTTCCGCTTGCGGATGCCGGACGCCTGGTCCGGGATGACAGCGATATGACCGGCAGTAAAGATGCCAAAGTCACCTTAGTGGAATTTGGCGATTATGAATGCCCGTTTTGCGGAGCATTGAATCCGGTAATAGAAAAACTGCTTGCTGATTACAAAGATAACAAGGATTTTAATTATGTCTTCCGAAACTTCCCGCTCGCCCAGCATCAATATGCCAAACTTGCCGCCGAGGCGGCCGAAGCAGCCGGAGCTCAAGGCAAATTCTGGGACATGCATAACAAAATTTTTGACAACCAAAATTCCTGGACCGGCAACAGCCAGCCGCTGGATATATTCACAAGCTTCGCCCAGATTTTAGGCCTGGATATCAATAAATTCAAAGATGCAGTTCAAAACAACCAGGCTCAAGACAAAATCACTGAAGATCTGGATGACGGGAATGCTCTGGGCGTGAATGCCACGCCTACGCTTTATTTGAACGGCAAACAAGAAAGCGCAACTGACTATGATAATCTGAAAAAAGACATTGACGCGGCGCTGAAACAATAACCCGCGAATTTAAAAATACCCCGGCCGAAAGGCCGGGGTATTTTTGTTTTTTACACTTTAACCGGTTCTTCTATTCGTCAAAGCGTAAGCCGCGAGGATAATGGCCAGAATGCTTAAAACCGCCGTAGCGGCGGTGCCGTGGGAATCCCACCAGGATTCCTTTGGCATTGACGTCGCGGACTGTGACAGATCATCCGTCACAGCGGTTTGGGAATAAGGATTTTCTACATTTGCCCCGGGAGTCTGATCCCAAGCAACAACACTGCCGTCCGAATAAGTCTGGTAAGCTTTCCATGCCAGCGTCGTCGGAGTTGCGGGGACCTGGGCCTGGAACGTAAACTCATCGCGCTGCCCTGCCGGAACTGATCCGCCGGTCCAGTCAATTTCTATAGGCTTCATTTCATCAACTTGCATGCCGTCGTCGTCAGTGATCTTTTTACCGGTGGCCTGAGTTTTTACTTGCACCTGCCAGCCAGGTTTAACGTTTGGGGTAACAAAACTCAGCCCATCAGGCAGCATTAACTTGAGGCTGACCGTGGCAATCGGCTTTTCGGACGGTACTCCCATTGTAAAAACCTGAAACGCTCCGATCCCCGCGGTATTGGGTTTGACGACCACATGTGCAGAAACACTTGCAGCAACCAGCAAACCAATTGCTGTAATTGATAGAGATATTAACTTTTTCATGTTTCAAACAAATTAATAGTAAGTCGAACTTTAGACAATAGCGGATGGCGGCGACTTATTATTAATTATCCGGCGGAAAAAATAATTGTTTTCAACCAACTTTACCGGTTCCCAAAATAAATACGATTCCCGGGATTCAAGAGCGGCCTTAGCAACTTGGGTTTGCAGCGGAAAACAGCATGAGTGAGCTTGGCTGTCCGTAAAATGATCCGGGCAAAATACTGCGGCTAAAGCCGCGTGATGTAAAGTTAACCCAGCCAGAATCACCAGCAAAAAAATGCTTGTCAGAGTTGATTTGCCATGATTCCCCTTTTTGCGATTTTTCAGCCGTATTAAATAGTAAGCAAAAAACCCGATAAACAAAACGCCTAAAAATAGATAAAGTAACCAATGGTTCGTGAAGCTTCCTGCTTCAGTATTGCCCGCCGTTCTATCAACGCGCAGGTCATACTCGACCTGAAAGTTTTGAAATGCGCCGGCAGTTTTTGGCGCTCCGGTCACCACAATGCTGTATACAGCTCTTTCTGGAAAAGTAAACGGTATCGTCAAGGCATACAGGCTCGGGGCTGCCCCCGCAATCCGCAGCAAGGATTCGTCTAACAGCTGCTTGCTTTTATCCGAAATGGAAACTTTGCAATCGCAGTTTGCCGGATCAAACTTATTGGCCGTGTCTGTGATGCCGAACAGCAAGGAAGCTGGCTGTCCGGCGATAGGGTCATCATCCGGATTGGCATGCATAAGCACTGTGATCGATCCGTCAGTTTTAAAAACATGCGCTGAAACCGGCTGAGCAAAACCAAAAAACAGCACAGCCAGAAAAACATAGAAAATGATCCGCTTCATTAATTGAGCTTAATGGTAAAATCCGCGACAAAGACCTGGTTATTGCGGTTGAACTGCCCGAAGACCCGGTAGATCCCTGGTTCTATCTTATCAAACAATATCGCAGGCAAAAATTTCACGTCAGGCCCCCCGGCCGCAGTATTATCCGAGGCTATCGGATGAATATGCACGTATTTGTAAGTCTCTTCATTGACCATGACCAGGTGCCCGAAGGCGCCCAAGTACGGCGAAAGATCAGTGATCGGCTGGCCGGTCGCCGCATCAGCCAGATGAAAATTTATGATCTGGGCCAGGTTGTTCATGGCATTGGCATTGAAATCACTGCCGTCAGCTGTGCTCAAAGTCACCTTATAATCGCCGAATGTTTTGGTCAAGCTTGTATCAACCGGCACATTTGAACGCGGGCTGGTAGTCCCGCCGCCGACCGGCAGTGAAAAACCGATCTGCTGTTCAGTTGCGCCTGTCGGCTGAAAATTAATATAAAGGTGATAAGTATCGGCCTTCGGGAATTTTGTGCTGATACTAAACTGCGACCCGTTCTGGACCGGATGGATATGGTCAAAATAATCCAGGTTGCTGTTCACAATGACGAGGTGTATCAATTTGGTCATTACCGTGCTGTAGTCCGTCACCTCGTTGCCGCTTGAAGCATCATAAACTTTGAATTTCAGCTCAACATTTTGATTCGGCAGAACGTTTACCGGGTTTGTCGTAAAGCTGACCGTGTATCTTTTGCTCACATCCCCGCCCATGTTCATGCCGGCCATATTCATCCCTGACATGTTTGCCGGACCCGGATGATTTTTTGAACTCCGATCGTGCTTGTATGCTAAATAAAATCCCACGGCCAAAACCGCGGCAATTAAAATAATTATAGAAGTCTTTTTCATGCTTCTTCCTTTCTGCGGCTGAAAAAGTAAGCCGCCAATAAAGTTGTGATGGGCACTGCCACGATCAAAGTGATGCTTCCGACCAGAGTTCTGACTATTTCCTCCGCGATGAATTCGGAGTTCAGCGTGATCCAGATCGGCGTGCCGCCGTTGACCGTGAACAGCAAAAATAGCGGCAGGGCAACACCGGCATATGCCAAAAATAAAGTGTTAATTAAAGAAGAAATATGCTCCTGGCCGACTGAAGCTGCGCCCGTATACAACTGCTTGAAGGTTGATGAAGGATTGGCTTTCTTCAGCTCATGCACGGTGGCCGACTGTGCTGTGGTGATATCGTCCAAAACGCCCAAGGCACCCAGAATGATCCCGCCCAAGAGCAGTCCTTGCAGATTTATGTGTCCTGTCGGTCCGAATTGCAGATATACCGACTCTTCGCTGCCGTTGCCGAAAAGCCGGGTAAAATGAACAAATCCGTAAGCCATAGCAATGGACAGGCTTAAGGTTATGAATGTGCTTAAAATGGCGATGGATGTGCGCTTATTGAATCCGTGAGCCAGATACAAAGATACGAAAGCGATAATGAATGCGCCGATGAGACTTATCTCTATAGGATTCTTTCCGGCAATGATCTGCGGCGTGACGAATTTAATGATCACCGCAATCGTGATCACGAGGCCCAGAATGGAACCGACTCCCCGCCAGCGGCTGAAGAATATTGCGACCAACAAAAAAATGATCGTGGCAAACACCAGCGCAGGGATGCGGTAGATGTCTTCCACATAATAAACCGTCTGGCCGTTGTCCGTGGTCTTATCAATTACAACCTTGTCCCCCGCTTTGAATCCCTTGCCGCCGTTGATATTGACCCCTCCCACCCTGTCTATCTCAACTTCCTTGTTTTTTTCATCCCCTGAAAGAATTTTTACTTTCAGGTCCTGGAAGATCTGCTTGTCCGCTCCGGATCCGAGATATTCCTGGTTCACGATCTGTGTTACCTGGGCTTTGTAATACGCATCTGCGGGAATGTTTTGAACGCCGTCAATCGGTTCTGAATTATTATCCTGGGCCAATGCCAGACGCGGTACCAGGATCAGAAATGCTAACAGGATAACAAGCTTCTTATGCTGCATGTTATCCATTATATCAGATAAATAAACTAGACAAAACGCGTGACTATGAAGATGAACACGACTCCCAGTACGGTAAGAAATATCAGCTTGGCAGAGCTGTTCTTGCTGTGCGCCTCAGGCAAAATATCGGAAGCGCCGATGTAGAGGAGGAAGCCCGCAAAGAAACCGAGGTATAAGGCCAGAAAATGCGGCGAAAACCTGAACAAGAGCGTGGACAAAGCCCCCAGCACCGGGGTTACGGAATCAAGCAGCAGGAACATTTTGGATTTCCGCGTTGTATTATTGCTGTTCAGCATCAGCGTCACCGTATTCATGCCGTCGGTAAAATCATGCGAAATGACCGCGATAGCCACAAGCAGGCCCACTGCCGGATTGACCTGGAATCCAAGGCCAATCCCCACCCCGTCCATAAAACTGTGTCCGGCCAAAGCTAACGCGGAAAAAACTCCGACGTGCGGGTGTTTGTGGTCAGCATAAAATCCTTCATGCGAATGATGCAGGGCTATGAATTTTTCCAAAATATGGAACAGCAGAAAACCGATGACCAAGGCCACCATGACATCAATGGTCTTAAGGTTGTTATCTTTTATCAGCTCTATGATCTCCGGAAAAATATCAAAGCTGACCACGCCGAGCAGGACGCCGGCCGTAAAGCCCATGATCAGATGCAATTTGTCGCGGAACCTGACCGCAAACAGGCCGCCGAACAATGTGGAGAAAAAAGTTGCTATTGAAAGTAGGATCGCTTCCATTTGATTTATGTTAATTATTTCGCACAGGCTTTGCACAAGCCGAAAAATTCCAAAGAATGGCTATGCACGGTGAAATGTTTTTTTCGGCGGATTTTTTGCTCGATCGGCCCGACATCGCGTTCGACGTGAATATCCTCCACCTTCCGACAGCTGGTGCAAATAATATGATGATGGTGGTTATGGGTTTTCAATTCAAACCGGCCGACTCCATCACCAAAATCAATATGCCGCACAAGTCCCGCTTCCCTAAAATGCTCGAGGTTGCGGTAAATCGTGGCTTGATCCAGGGTCTTTGATCCCACAGCCTTGCCAATTTCCTTGATGGAATATGGCTGCAAGGTATTGGTCAAAAAAGCCAGCAATTCGATGCGTCCCGGAGTGGCTTTCAGCTTGACTGCCCGTAAAACCTGCTTATAATCCTTGTTTATCATCAATCAGATTATAACTTAAATTATAGCCTTTTACAATTGCGAATGATTTGCATTTACTTGACAGTAATCAAAGGCCTTCGTATACTCTATCTAAATGCGAATTGGTCGCATTTAGAAATGGAGGAAGCTGTGTCGTATCCCTCAATCCGTTCGGTTCTTTTGGAACAAGGCTTTACCGACCCGGAAACCGCGCACGAAGACGTTCTGCGCTCCGCGCTGTGGAGCGCCTTCCGCCACGACCTGCCGCTGGGTGTTGCATTTCTGGAGCGGGAAGCCTCGGAAGTCTTGGCGACGAGCAAGCGCAAACTGACCACAACGCCGCCAGACTCCCCTCTCGGCCGCCAGTTGATCCGTCTCGTGGGCTGTGATGTCTCGCGCAGCGTGTGCGAAGAAAAGCTCGGCGTTGCCATGGGGTTGTACAACTGCTGCAGCACGGTGCTCGGCCCGTCGCGCGAAGCTCTGCAGATGACCACGACAGAGCAGATCAATCTGCAGAACGGCGTACTGGCATCGGCTGATTGCTGATTTGCATTCGGCCTAAGATCAAGTGATCTTGGGCCACTTTTTTAAATATTATGCACCAACTTTTGCTAAATAGCTTATTCATTGCCAGCGTTGGGATGATTTGGAAAAACCTGCAAAAGGATTTTCCAACACTCGGCAAAACTATCCATTCCCTCCCTTGGGTTCTAATGAAAGTTTTGCATTGCAGTTTTTGTTTTATTTATTGGTTCACTTTGATCTTTCTTTTGTTTCAAAGCGGGCAGATCAGGTTTGGATTTCCAATTTTATTCTCTTGGTTTATTTTAGGATTATCGAGTTACTTAATCTATACCATAAGCAGAATCTTATACTTTGCTATGGAATTGCTTTACGAAAAATACGCTAAAGCTCAACCCGATCATTAAAAAATGTTATAATATCCTCATGAACAACAAGCGAATTTTTGGCTGGCTGACGCTGGATATGGTGATATTTGTGGCGGTGAACATCTTTCTCATTGCCAACTTCGGAAATAGACTTTCAACCTTAAGCAATATCGGTTTTTTCAAACTTTTGGTATTGGGGCTGGCTGTTTACAGAGCAGCGAACATCCTTTCAAATGAAGTGATCACAAAACCCCTGCGGTCCCCTTTCGTGGATGAAACAGAAAAGAACGGCAAAGTGGTGGAAATACCGAAAAGATCCGGAGCATTGAGGGCTTTCGGATTATTGATCTATTGCCCTTCGTGCACCGGAGTTTGGCTCGCCGCGGCAATAGTCTATGCTTACATTTTTTGGCCAACACCCACATTCGTCATTTCAATGCTTCTGGCCTTAAGCGCAATTGAACGGATAGTTTCAGGCATTTTAGGCTGGTTCAGACACAACAGCTAACTGCCATTATTTTACAGGTTCGTAAGCAAGCAGGATGTTTCCGTTACCAAACGTTCTTGTATTTATCAGTTTCAATTTTAGAGTGTCAACATCTTTGAACAGCAGTTTGCCTTTGCCCAAAATGATCGGATTTATCATGAGCCGATATTCGTCTATCAAACCGAGCTTGGCAAAAGCCTGAACGATCGTCCCGCTGCCGAATATGGCCATATCCTTGCCCGGTTCTTGTTTCCACTTCTTCACCTCTTCCGCATCAATATCATGATAAAGCTTGGAGTTATTCCATTCAACTTTACCCAAAGATTTGGAAAAAACGATCTTCGGCAAGCTATTCATAATATTCGCAACTATCGGATCATCCTTGACGCTCTCCTGCTTCGGCCAGTAGCCGGCCATCAGATCATAAGTGACACGCCCAAATATCAGAGCGCCAAACTCACCGGTTTGCTCATCCGCAAATTTACCGAATTCGGCATCCGTATTATGCCAGTCAATATTGCCGTCAACTCCGGCAAAGTATCCGTCAACAGAGACCATGTTAAATACAATTATCTTCCTCATTGGTTCTCCTTAATTTAATGCCAAGATCTTTTGCGCAGCTTCCAGGCCGCTGGCCAAAGCTCCTTCCACTGTTGCAGTATCTTCTTCAGCATACACAGCCTCGCCGGCAAAGTAAATTGTATTTTTCACAGGCTCCCGCAACTCGGCGTACGCTTTGGCGGATTCAATGGTGGAATAACTGTAAGCGCCTAAAGCGAAAGGATCTTTGGGCCAGTTTATCACTTTTGATGCGACCACTTGTTGTCTAAGCTTTTGTTTATCTGTTTTAAAAATATTTGCAAGCGAATTCAGCGCCAGTTCAAATATCTCTTCAGATGATTTATCTTTAAACTTCAGCGCTCTTGGCCCTGCGATCCAGCCTGTCAGCACAGGTTGCGGATCAGGATATTGCGTCCACCAAGTGCCCATTTCCTGGTCAGAAAATAAAAATGACATTTTGCTCAGATCCTGGTCTGTTTGACGGACCCACCATTGGTCTTTGAACCGAAGCAGTAACTTTATCACTTGGCCAAAACCGATATTTGATGCGGCCTCAAGTTTTTCAGGCAATTCCGGTTGAAACCGGAGCTTGCTTATTATAGGCAACGGGACGGTAATTACTACTTTTTGTGCATGATAATCTTGATTATCCTTAACTTTAACACTGATGCCGGGTGTGTCCATTTCAACCGAAACAACTTCCTGATTGAAAAGTATTGCGACACCGTGCTTTTTACATTCCAATTCCAAAAAATCTATAACAGCCTTGTAACTCTCCTTAACTCTCCCCTGCTCCCATTCCTCCGCGCCTAGCCATTCATCCCGAACCGAAAACGTGCTGATGTGATCAGGGTCGGCCGCGTCAAATCCTTCCACCATTCTGGATATGTACGCGCGTAAAGCGGTATATTTTTCTTCTGCAAAATTTTTCCGAAGGAAATCAGAAATTGAAATATCTTCCGTTAATGCCTTTAGCTTTTCTATCATCAAATTATGGTGCGCCGTGAACACGGCATTTTCTGTGGGATCAGAACTGTTCTTTGCAAATTTGCCGTCCCGCACATTCCACATTTCACCATCTTCCGACATGGATACATAAGTAAGTCCAGCCTCAGCAAGCAAGGATTTGGTCACCTTCGCGGGTCCATGCACAAACTCCGCTCCGCCTTGGGCCGGATATCCGAATTCTTTTTCAGAAAGCGGCCAGATCCTGCCGCCTATTCTGTCCCTTGCTTCAAGAATCAGAACCCGTCTTCCGGACTTTGATAATTCTCGCGCTGCCATGAGCCCCGCGGCTCCCGCTCCAACAATTATAATTTCTGCATCTGCCATGGGCTTAGAATAACAAAAAACCTGACTGATGTCAGGTTTTTTGTTACCGGTCTCTAAGGCTTGACCACGAACCAGAGTTTGTTGAAGTTCTGGCCCATTACGTCCCCGGATTTGGTGTCGGAAGAGTAATAATAGAGCGGCCATCCTTTATACGCCAGCTGATTTGCGCCGTCCGAACGTTTGAAAGTTGAAAAGTCTGAGTTCTTCAGCAATGACGGAGCGATGACGCTGCTGGTGGAAAAAACCGGCCAGGTGGTTACGCATTTCCCCGTGCAGTTGCTTACGGGAGATGTGGTTGCTGAGCCTTGCTTGTCATTGGCAAAGGAATAAAGAGTCATGCCCTTGGGATCGATCAAATAATTGCCGCCGACGCTGTCCTGATTTTCCACCATGACAGTGTAAAAAGGATCAGGAAACAAATACCAGGTATTCATCACGCCTATGCCGAGCGTGTCGCCCGGCTGTTTGTCTTTTATGAAATAGTATACAGGCCAGCCCTTATACGTTGTTTGTTTAACCCCGTCACTGCGGGTAATTTGGGCGAAATCTGTTTGCAAAAGCGGAGGCTGCGCCGCAATATTGCTCTGGGAATATATCGGCCAAAAATCCAAACACGGCCCGGCCGCGCAATTGCTTGTATTAATTTTGTCGTTAGCAAAATAATATAAGGTCATGCCGTTTGAGTCGACAAGAAAATTACCCAAAGCGGTCTTGGAACTTAATTTTACGGTCCCGTTGGGCGGCGTTGGTGTTGGTGTTGGGGTTGGCGTTTGGGCCGGCTGTTGTGATGTTTGAGTCTGATCGGTCGGAGTTGAATTTTTCGGCCGCGTCAACCAGAATGCCAATAAACACACAACCACAACGGCTGCGGCTACTCCCAGCCATTTTGTTGTATTCATAATTTCGTCCTTTCGATTATCCCTATTAATTGCTTATTACGTATATTAGCAATTTTTTCGCATATTGCAAAAACTTACTGTGTGCTCTGAAGAAATCCCGGATACACCCGTATGATCTTGTCGTCTCCTGATTGAGGAGTTCCGCGGCCGTCCCTGTTTGATGTGCTCAGGTACAATGAACCGTCAGGCCCCAGGACCACTGCGCGCAGGCGCCCGAATTGTCCGGTAAAATGCGCGGTCAGGTCTTTGTAACTTCCGTCGGCATTAAATCTTATCTGATACAGGCTGGAGCCTTTTAACCCGGCAAAGTACAAACTTTTGTCCGCAAAGGCGATTCCTGCCGGCGCCCATGTCGTGCTTGCTCCTGAAGTGAGCATAGGCGCGACCATGCCGGCTTTAGTTTCATCTCCCTGGATCGTCGGCCAGCCGTAATTTTTGCCTTTCTCTATAAGATTTATTTCGTCGCGGCAGCACAGGCCTCTTTCCGCCGGCTCTCCCTGCGTCGGCCCGTGTTCCGTTTCCCACATCCGACCCAGATTGTCCCAGGCTATCCCCTCGCTGTTGCGGTGGCCGTAAGACCAGACCGCGGTTCCGAAAGGATTATCCGCGGGGATCTGTCCGTCCGGCATAAGGCGCAGCGTCTTGCCGGCCAGGGAGTTGAGATCCTGGGCTAAATTCGGAGAAGTGGCATCACCGGTAGTGATATAGAGCATGCCGTCAGGGCCAAAGGCAAGCCTGCCGCCGTCATGATAGATCCTGGAAGGGATATTATCTATGATAATTTTCTCGTTGCTGAGCTGATTTCCGTTCAGCTGAAAACTGGCCACCCGGTTCTTCTGGCCATTATCGTTGGACGTAAAATAAAGATAGATCAAATTGTCCGACGCAAACTTCGGGCTCAGAGTAAGACCCATGAGTCCCCCTTCACCTGTACTGAAAACGCCGGGAACTGTGATGATACCCGGATTTTTGCCGATCTCGCGTACATCCCCTGAGCGCTCGGGCACGAGCATATCTCCATTAGGCATGAAAGCGATGTCCCACGGAACGAACAGGCCGCTGGCGGCCGTAGCCACCATGTACGATTCAAAATCCGTTTGGTTGACGATATGAACCGATGCCGGATCAAGGCCTTGGGGCAAGGATGTGATTGTGCCCACGGATTGATGTGTGCTTATGGAGTACACCGTGTTATCACCCTGCTTTTCAATAAGGTCGGACTCGGGATAATTGACAAGATCGGCCTGGCTGATCTGAGTTACATCCGAAAGGTTCAATCCGTAGGAATTGAAAACATTCATGCTTGTGATCCCTCGCCGGAAACCTTGATTGTTCAGAATATAGATGGTCGGCGAACCCGTTGCCTGGATCAGATTCAGGGAAGGGATGGCATCAAAAACCCCCTGCGGCAAAATAAAGACCTGACCTGTTGACGGACCTGACAACAGTTGCTTTTTATTGTTCTGCATTACAAATATGGCCGGGTCGCTCTCGCTTCGCACCAGCATCCCGTTCGTATAATGATTAAGCGGCGTAGCAAAAGGCGCGCCGCTAGCCAGAATGCTCATGGTTCCGTTTGCCGGATCCAGATCAAAGATGGTCATGCCGATATTGTTGTCGCGAGACCCTTCCATTAAATGCTGGTGAGGGTCAACCACGAAAGATATGGAATAAGTTCCTGCCGGCAGATCGGTAACATCAAAATTCTGGTCAACCAGCAAATACGGATAGACATCCGCCCATCCTACGGAAACCCCCTGCTTGAACCTTCCGCAGATCGTGTATGATTTCGTGGGTTTGCTGACCCCTTCTGTCGGCAGCAGGATATGCTGATTTTCATAAAGGCAGAAAGTGGATTTATTCAGAACTTGCGGAGCTACAGTGGACGTCCCAAGCACAGCTCCCTTGGGCAATGACGGCGTCAGCCCGGGCGTCCAGATCGCCGGCGGCGGCACAACCGTACTCGTGGGCGGCGTCACAAAGGTCGGAGCCTGCCCCTGCGACGTGACCATGGGCGCTAAGATGTAAGAGGCAAAATCATTATAATGAAAATGCTTATGGGGCGCGTCCCAGAAAAAATCACCCACTACTTTGTTGCGGACCGATCCATCCGGCAAAACAATATGCTGGGCGGTTTCGTAAGTATTGTCCGCCACGGGTTTGGATGAGGTCGCGTCAAGTTCCAAAGGGCCCATCCCCCTGTTCCAGAACGAAGTCGTAAAAAGGACCAGCAGTCGGCCGTTGCGGCGTGTCAGCTGAAGGTCACTCGGAGCAAATGGCACCAGGTCCGGCACTACCTGTGATTGACCGGGAACTTCGATTGTTGAATCTTTGGTGATGATATCTCCTGTAGGATAAAGCGCTAAGTCAGCGGGAGAAACAGCAATGATCGGCGCATGAAATCCCTGCATCCGGAAAGTCTCGAACGAGTCTATCGGCCGCTTCCCGTTATTCTCTATATAGTAGACGGTAATGTCCCCCGTTGCTTGGACAAGCGTGCCGGCCGGCAGCAGAGGTGATGCCGTCTGAGCCAGTGAAATGGCCTTGGGCATTACAAAAAAAGAAATGATCGCAAGAACAAAAAATATTTTTTTAACGAAGTTCATTGAACATCCTTTTTGGTTTCCGTTTTAGAAGATTATGTTATTAATTATAAAATATTGGCTAACGAAAGTCAAAAAAATTCCCGCTCATGAGCGGGAAGATTTAAGTTACTGCAAATATTTCATCGGGTCAAGCCAGTTAGTAAGATCGCTTTGATTTGGAACGTAACCGAGAATATTTATTTCAGTACCTTTGTGAATGTCAAAGTGAAGATGCATGCGGCGGCCGTCAGTCTCGTGCGTAAAGCCCTGGCCCAAATTCCCGATCTTATCTCCGGCTGTAATGGTTTGTCCGACTATGGGAGTAATGCTGTCAAGATTTAAATGGCCGTAAATCACCGTCACGTCTTGGCCGTCAAGCTTGCAGCTCTGCACAAAAACTCCGCCGTAACCGGTTGCCCATTCTTTCAGCAATACCGTTCCGTCACAGGCCGCTGTAATGGTTACATCCGTATTTTGTTCAGCAGGAGTAGTTTCAAAATCAATTCCCGTATGGTATCCGGTAAAAATATCATCGGGTACAGGAGAAGTTTGCGGAGTGACAAACAGCCCGTATGGTTTTTTGGTAACGCGGCTTAAGCCTGCTGATATCGGCATGGATAATTGAGGGGCAATAATTGAGGCGCCGGCAATCTGACCTAACGCAACGCTAGGGTTGAGACCGCGAACAGAACCTGAAGAAGCAGGCGATATGTTTTGGAAAACTGCCTGGGCTGACTGGGTAGAAAGCTTAAAATTCGACATACTGAATACGATCACAACTATTGCAGCTATTAGAACCAATGCAATGTATATATATCGTATTTTCATAGAGTTTATTAGCCCTTATTTGTAATATATAAGTATAGCATAGAAAAGCAATTTTGTCAATACTATCCTTTTTGGATCTTAATAGATATTAAAGTATAACAAAAAACACTAGTCCAAAGTAGTGTTTTTTGAGCCTATTTTGCGGCTATTTTATGCTTGTTCGTAAGCTCTCTGCAATTCAGCGATGTCAATTTTTTTCATCTTCAGCATGGCCTGCATGACCCTGCCGCCTTTTGCGCGGTCCTTATCCCCCATCATTTGCCCCATTAAAGCCATGGGCGCGATCTGCCAGGACAGGCCGAATTTGTCCTTGCACCAGCCGCATTGTTCCGCTTGCGGAACTGCCGAAAGTTTGTCCCAAAAATAATCAAGCTCTTCCTGATTTTCAACGTCCACCAACATGGAGATGGCTTCAGTGAATTTAAAGTGCGGCCCGCCGTCCAGGGCCATGAGCTGTTGTCCTTCCAGATCAAACACTTCGGTCAGAACTTTTCCTTCCATGCCCTTCATCGGGCCTTCCAGCGGTCCGTCCGGATAGCGCTGGATGGTTACGACTTTCGATTCGGCTTTCTTGGCAGGATTTCCCGCGAAAACCGAAACATAATACTTCATTGCCTCTTCGGCATTATTGTCAAACCACAAAAATGGAGAGATCTTTTGCATATGGTTCAGGTTAATTATTATTTCTTCTCGACAATAAACCAGGTCTTTAATTAAGTCAAGACTTAATTAACCAATAAAAAAACTGCACTACTCATCGCTGGGATTTTCGTGCAGAACTGCCTATAATCTTTCATACTCACCTACCGGTGTAGCGCCGGCCGGGACAAGGTAATCGAACCAGCTCAACGGAATCAAACGGAACTTTGCCTGATTCCATCGAAGGGTTTTTTCGCCCTGCCCGATATCGCCCGCGATCGGTTCTTCCGGCACTTGCATCGGCGCATTGGTGTCAATGTTGAGTATTTGCAAACGGCTGGCAGATACAAGCACCGTAGTGCCCTTACCGCGGATCTGTACCGTACCGTGCGAGTGGAAAACATGCAGTACCTTGGTGATCATATTGTTCATGTCATCGCTCTCTGGGTTTACGTACAGTACAATATCGCCTTCTCGGAATCTGCGGCGGCCGCTAACCTTACTGTACGTTTTCCACTGGAGCCAGAGCATGACAGCGAGTACTGCCAGAACAGAGTAAATTCCGTTCCATCTCATGACAGGTCCTCCTGTTCAAATTGTGGCGCAACTTCAACTACTATTATAAGTATAAGGTTAACAAAAAACACCGGCAATCTTCGACTTTCTTTTGTGCAACGCAACCTTTCCTAAAAAGCTATAAAAGGTATATACTATATTTAACAATATTAACCATTAATTATATGGATTCATACAATTCACCCACAACCAAGCCCTTATTCCGGGGTATTCAGATCGTTTGGTATATTCTGGGCCTGCTGGAAGCGCTTTTGGTGTTTCGGTTCGTGCTAAAGCTGCTTGCCGCCAACCCGAATGCCGGATTCAGCAGTTTTATTTATAATGTCAGCTATCCTTTCGCTGCACCATTTCTCAACGTTTTCAAGATGACGAAAGTCGAAGGCAATATATTTGAATGGACCACGCTTCTGGCCATGCTGGTCTACTGGCTTGTGGCTTGGGGCATCATCAGGCTGTTCTCCATGAGCAAGACTGTATCTACGCCTGAGGCTGCGGCGAAACTGGACAAAGAAGAACCTAAATAACATTAAATAATTAACAAAAAACATATATGGGTATAATCCTTTGGATTATTTTCGGGGCATTAGTGGGCTGGGTCGCTTCTATGATCATGGGCACCAATGCCCAAATGGGTTTGCTGGCCAACATCATTGTCGGAATCATCGGCGCCGTGATCGGCGGATGGATCATGAGTCTGATCGGCAAAACGGGAATAAGCGGCTTCAATGTTCCGAGCTTCCTGGTCGCTCTGTTAGGAGCTGTCGTACTCATCTGGATCGTAAAAATGGTTCGCAAGTAAACACCTGTTTTAAACAAAGATTCCCTGTCGTTTGGCGGGAATTTTTGTTTAGCCCAAAATAAATATGGACAATTTTTCAAAAAAACGCAGACTAAAACAACAAAAAATTTGGAATTATTCCAATTGACAATGCCCCATTTGCTGTAATACAATACGTTGTTGTGATAGTGAAAAGGAAAGGTATTTTACGAAGATCAAACCTGATCGGAATAAAAAACAGCGGCCATCCAGCGCGCTAAAAAAGGCCCTAATGCAAAAGAAATATCCTCTTGCACCGAGGGGGAATTTTCCTATTGTGGGTATAGGGGCATCAGCCGGGGGCTTGGAGACTTTTCTTGAATTGCTTTCATACTTGCCTCCTCGTTCCAATATGGCTTACGTCCTGGTTCAGCATTTAGATCCCCATCACGAAAGTTATTTGCAGGAAATTCTCAGTAAAAAAACCTCTATTCCGATCCTGGAAGCCAAGAATAATATGCCGGTTTCACCAAATACCGTGTATGTTATTCCGCCGAATAAAAATATAACCATAAAAGACAGGATCCTGTATCTGACACCGCGGAAAATGTTTGACGGCCAGCATATGCCAATAGATATTTTTTTCAGATCGCTTGCCGACGATAGTAGTAGTAGTACGCCGCCGATCGGCGTCATTCTGTCGGGCACCGGCAGTGACGGCACGCTTGGTATTTCGGAAATTAAATCCGTGGGCGGCATAACCATTGCCCAGGATCTGGAATCCGCAAAATATAACGGCATGCCGCAGTCTGCCATTGCCAGCGGCAACGTGGACCATATCCTTTCCGCCAAAAACATCGGTAAAGAATTAGGCCAGCTTGCGAAAAATGGGCACTTGGCCAAGCCCGAATATGAAACAGCTCAAGAATTCGTAGCATCCGGCAATGAGTCGATGCATAAAATTCTGAATTTGCTGCGGATCCACACCAGCGTTGATTTTGCCAATTACAAATACGCCACAATTAAACGGCGCATAGAACGACGGATGACACTCAATAAGATGGAAAGCTACAAAGATTATGTGGAGTTCATAAAGAGCCATCCTCAAGAGATCAGTGAACTGTATGACGAAATTCTGATCACCGTAACCCGCTTCTTCCGCGAACCCGAAGGGTTTAAGATACTGGAACATAAGGTCTGGCCGGCGCTCGTAAAAAACAAACCTCCGGACAAACCCGTAAGAATTTGGGTGCCGGGATGTTCCACCGGCGAGGAAGCTTATTCCATTGCCATCAGTTTGTCTGAATATTTAAAAAAGCGCGAGATCGCCATTCCCGTACAAATATTTGCCACTGACGTCAGCGATAAGTCATTGGCCCGCGCCCGCGAAGGGATCTACATCGAAAATATTGCTCTGGACGTCTCGCCCGAGCGGCTGGAGCGTTTTTTCCACAGAGTAGAAAACGGTTTCCAGATAAGCAAACAGATAAGAGAGATGTGCGTTTTTGCCAAGCAAAATTTGATAAAAGATCCTCCCTTTTCGTTTCTGGATTTTATCAGCTGCCAAAATCTTCTCATTTACATGGGGCCGGCACTGCACCATAAAATCTTTCCGGTGTTTCATTTTGCGCTCAAACCGGGAGGATTCTTAAAGCTCGGAACCGCCGAGACAACCGGAAGTTTTTCCGATCTGTTCGTTCCAATCGATAAAAAGCATAAGATCTATTCCAAAAATCCCCTGGCAAACCCGGCTGCAATCACTTCTTTCAATCAGCCGCTTTCTGACCAGCGTCATGAACGCGACCTGATAACCGCCGATACGGTAACGCAGCAGGTGCAGACAGCCGCTGCAGATAACAAAATTCTGGGCGTCAAGGACGCTCAGGCAGAAGCTGACCGCCTGATCGTGAACAATTTTGCTCCGGCCGGCATCTTGATCAACAACAAACTGGAGGTTATTCAATTCCGGGGCCAAACCCGCCCTTACCTGGAGATGGCGCCCGGGAAGGCAAGTTTTAGTTTACTGAAAATGGTGGCCGTCGGCCTGTTTTCAGAATTGTCACAGGCGGTTGATGAAGCGAAAAAAACCAAAAAGCCGTTCCGGAAAGAAAATGTCGGCCTGACCATCAACGGCAGCCATCGGAACATCAATATTGAAGTTCTTCCGATAGGAAAAAATGGAGCATACTTCCTGATCCTTTTTGAAGAAAGCTCAGCTCAGGCCGCAAAGGTCAAAAAAAATAATGATCGGCGCCAAGGGCCACGTTCCAAAAATCAGACTTACAAGCAGCTGGAACAAGAAGTCAGCTCAACCAGAAAATATCTGCAGGAACTGATCGAAAACCATGAGGCGGCCAACGAAGAATTGATGGCAGCCAACGAAGAGATCATGTCCAGCAACGAAGAGCTGCAAAGCACCAACGAAGAACTGGAAACAGCCAAGGAAGAACTGCAGTCCACCAATGAGGAATTAACCACGGTCAATGAAGAAGTCCAGCACAGAAATTCAGAATTAGGGCAGTTGTCCGAAGATCTGGTCAATCTTCTGAGCACCGTGGATATACCGGTGGTGATGCTGGAACATGACCTGACCGTGAGGCGCTTTACCCCCACTGCAGTAAGAATTTTGAGGATATTACCCTCGGATATCGGCCGCCCCATCACTGACATCAAATCCAACCTCAAAGTCCCCAACATGGAAGAGCTGCTGCGGGAAGTGATAATTACCGGCACGCCATATAAAAAAGACGTTCAGGATCTGCAAGGCACCTGGCATTCTCTGCAAATCCATCCTTCCCGCTCCCACGACAACAAGATCAACGGCACGGTCATTACGCTGATCGACATCGACAAGCTGAAAACCAGCCTGGAATATATTGAAGCGGTTTTTGACACGGTCCGCGAACCTCTTTTGGTTCTGGACGGAGACCTCCGCATCAAAGAAGCGAATTCCGCTTTTTATGCTACTTTTAAACTTTTGAAAAAAGATGTCGTGGGGCAGCCCTTGTACACAATAGAAAAGGGACAATGGAATATCCCCCGCTTGCGCAAGCTCTTGGAAGAAATTTTGCCGGAGGGTAAAAAATTCCACGACTTAGAAATTGAACATGATTTTCCTAATCACGAATCCAGGACCATGCTCCTGAATGCCCGGGCTATTCCAAAGGACGGAGAAAGGTCGCCTGGCCTGATCTTATTGGCGATCGAGGACATTTCGCAGCGCCAGCGCGAATTATCCTCGCTTATTCAAAACAGCAGCGATTTTATCAGTTTGGTGCTGCCGGAAGGCAAGATACTCTTTCTCAACGGCGGAGGGAGGCGCCTTGTAGGAAACCCGCGCGGCAGCAACGGGAATGGAAAACGTATGACTATTTTTGATTATTTTATGAAAGCTGACAGGGAAAAACTGGAAAAGGATATTCTGCCTGCGATAGTTCTCGGTGAAAATTGGACGGGCGAACTGCAGCTCAAACATTTGCCCACAAGCACGCCCATTGTGACGGAAATGCATATATTTGCCATAAGCGATCCCAAAACAAAGAGATCCTCGGCAATTGCGGTCGTAGCCCGGGACGTGAGGGAACGCAAGCAGTCCGAACGGACAATTCACCATCAAGCTTTTCATGATACGCTCACCAACCTGCCCAACAGAAAATTGCTGGAAGATCGCCTGGGCATGACGCTTAATCGCGCCAAACGGCACAAAGAGCGGGTAGGCATCATATTTTTGGATTTAGACCAATTTAAAACGATCAACGACACGCTGGGACACAGCGTGGGAGATGAACTGCTGAAAAAAGTCGGTGAACGATTGGGATCGTGCATCCGGCGGGAAGATACGCTGTCAAGGTGGGGCGGTGATGAATTTATCATTCTGCTTATCAACATCAGGGATGACACCCAGACGGTAAAGGTTGCGGAAAAGATCACTGCGGCATTAAAGCCGGCATTTAAAATTAATAACCATACGCTCCACGTCGGGGCCAGCATGGGCATTGCGCTCTATCCTGAAGACGGAAAAGATATTCACACGCTTCTGAAAAACGCGGATACGGCTTTGTACAGATCGAAAGAATCCGCCAGAAGCAAACACCTGCTCTATAACCAGGGCATGAGCGAGCGGACCTCCAAAAAATTGGCCATCGAAACTGCTTTGCGCACGGCGCTGTCCCGCAAAGAATTGAAAATATTTTATCAGCCGGTGATAAACGTCAAAGACGGCACATTAATGTCAGTCGAAGCGCTGATCCGATGGCAGCATCCCAAGCTGGGTTTGATCCTGCCTCGCGAATTCATTGCTGCGGCTGAGGACACCGGCGCAATTATTGCTATCGATGACTGGGTCCTGAAAACGGCCGGCATGCAATTAAAAAAATGGCACAAATTAGATCTGCCGGACCTGAAACTGGCTGTCAACCTTTCCGCTCATCAATTTACCCAGGCAAATCTGGTCAAAAAAATCGCTTCAACGCTGCACGAACTCAAGCTTAAGCCGGCTTTCATAGAATTGGAAATAACCGAAAGTATTGCCATGCATAATCTCAAAATCACAACTGAGCAGCTGGAGCGCCTGAAAAAATTAGGATTTGAGATTTCCATAGATGACTTCGGCATAGGCTATTCATCGTTAAGCTATCTCAACCGTTTTCCTTTGAATAACCTGAAGATCGACAGATCGTTCATAAAAGACTGCCTCACCAGCGAACAGGATGCGGAAATCGTCAGAGCCATCATTTCTATGGCGCACAATTTGAAATTAAAAGTCATTGCCGAAGGAGTTGAAACGAAAGAACAATTGGAATTTCTTGCATCGCAAAAATGCGAAGGCGGCCAGGGAAAATTGTTCAGCCCGGCGATAGACGCGGCATCCTTTACCAAATGGATAAAAGAAAAATATCCGATGCTCAGATCCGAATGAGCAGAATGACGAAAAAAAAACCGACTTCAAGTCGGTTTTTTTGTTTACCCAGCTTTTAGGGGCTCAGCCTGGAATCGTTCATGCTCATGTTTGCCAGTCTGGGCCGGGCCAGATCAAAACTGTTGGCACTGACTATGAAAATGGCCTGGCCGCCGTTGCTTAGGAAGGTATTCCAGTCAGGGACCGGGATCAACCCGTCGGGTGTCAGAAAAAATACCGCCTGGCCGCTCAGAAGCCACGAACCCCTGGGATGTCCCCCGTCGGCCGTGACCACGACCTTGCTGGAAACCGCCAACCCCGAATCAGTTACGGGAGTGACATTGCTGAATTGATAACCCAGACCCACGAACGCATCCGCACTGGCAAACCCGACTTTGGTGTTTTGATAAACGATATAAACTGTGCCGTTTTCAAGGATCAATTGGCCGTTCTGGTATGGGCCCGTGCTGGCGGGAGCGGGAGCAACGGGAGCGGCATTATTTACGGTCAGGGTAAAATTCGCTGTGGCGGAATTGCCGGTGCTGTCCGCGGCCATAATGGAAATATTATTATTGGCAGTTCCGATAGGGGTACCGGAAAGCAAACCGGTGGCGGATAAAGTCAGCCCCGAAGGCAGGCTTCCCGAAGTTAAGGTGAACGTGTAGCTGCCGTTGCCGCCCGCGGCCATGATCTGGTTGTTGTAAGCCTGCCCTACTATGCCAAGAGGCAGGCTGGTGGTGGCAAAATAAATGTTCGATGCGGCAGTCCCGTTCACCGTAACGGTCAGTACGGCGCAACTGTTGGATGTCGCACAGATCGCAACTGTGGATGAACCGCCGGTTAAGCCTGACAGGGCCAGCTGATTGCCGTTCAGACTCAACTGCACGACAGCGGGGTTGGTGTTGGCCAGAATATAATAATTGCTTGAAGCGCCTCCGGAAATAGTTTCGTTCAAGACCTGTCCTGCCGTGATCACGGGATTAGTGTTGCTGAATGCCGGGATGGAAACGGTGGAGGTGCCGGAACTGACGGTCACGAATAAGATCGCGCATTGTCCGCCGCTTTGGCAAATGGAAATATTGTTTGAACCGGCGCTGCCGGCCGTGACCAGAGCAGTGCTGCCGCTGATCTGCACAGTAGCGACGCTGGGATTGGAGTTGGTGGAGGCATAGTAGCCGCCGCTGCCGGTTATGGTCAGCGCGGTAATTCCTCCCATGCTCAAATTGATATTATTTTGGCTGAAGGTTATGGGCGTACCGGCGCCTGAGGCGTTGACTGTGACGGATAACGTGGCACAGGCACTGCCGGCAGAACAGACGTAGACCGTGGAAGATCCGGCCGCAATTCCGGACAGGGTGACCACATTGCCATTGAGGCTGGCCTGGAATAAATTGCTCTGAGCCGGAGACAAGGAATAAGGCGTAGTGCCGCCTGTGACCGTCACGCTCAAGACCTGCCCGACCAGCAGCACTATGCTGCTTTGGCTTAAAGTTATGGTGCCGCCGTAGGAAACATAGCTGACTGTCACGGTCAGGTTGCCGCAGCTGCCGCTTGATGAACATACCACCAGATTTGCCGTACCGTAGCTATTGCCGGTCAGCGTCAGATTACTCCCGTTTACGCTTGTGCTTAACGAGGTCTGATTGGAGTTGGAAGAAACATAATATGTTGACGAAGCCCCGCCCGAAATGGTCACATTCAAGCTTTGGCCGGGTGCCAGGGTGGGATTGTACGGACTGAGCGACAGCGCCGTGGTGCTGGCGCTGCCGGCCGTGGCATTGATAATGCCGCATGCCGCCATATCCGACGAACAAATGGTTATGGCCGCGGAGCCGCTGGTGCCGTTGGTACTGAGAGTTACTGTGGACCCGCTGATATTGGTTTGGATGACCGCGGAATTAGAATTGTTTAACGTTGAATAACTGCCGTTGCCGCCGCTGATGGTGATGGGCACGCTCTGGCCCGGAGCCACGGTCACATTGCTTAGGCTGAATGTCAGCGCTTGCCCGCCGCTGTTCTGCACGGTAACATAGGCGCTGGCGCAAGTTGACGTATTGCCGCTGGTGCAGACGGTCAGGACCGTGGAGCCGTTGCTTAAGGCCGTAATATTAATTTGATTGCCGCTGATGTTGGCGTTGGCCACAGGCGGGTTGGAATTGTTGGATAAATAAAGCGTGTTGCCGCCGTTGTTGGACGCGGTAATGGTGGAATTTTGGCCGGCGGAAAGCACAACTCCGGTCGGACTCAAGGAAAACGTGCCGCTGGTCGATGCGATCGGCCAGGCCACGGCAGCCGATTGCGGACCGTTCAAACCGGTGGTCTCAACGTAAACCGAGGTGCCGGCGGCAATGCCGTAGCCGGAAGAGCTGATAGTATTTGAAAAATTGCCGCTGGCATTGGTCATCCCCAATGTGGCTATCTGCGACCCGACATTGGTTTTGGTGTAAAACAGCAAAACATTAACGCTGGGATCGCCGGTGACATTGATCTGGACAGAATCGCCGTCGCCGGTGCCGGTTAAGGACAAAGTTGGCGTCATGGCATGGGCAGACCCTGCAAAAACCACTAAACCCGCAAAAATGCCGATTAAAGCCGTAAAAAAAGATATTTTTTTCATATGTGACAGTTTTGTTTAATTTTTAGCCGTTTTTAATCACGCAATGATGTTTTAATTATATCCAATTTCTCTGATTATACGCAACTTGTCCGATTTTTGGTGCAAAAAAAAACACCACTTTTGACAGTGGTGTTTTTTTGATATTTCATAATTTACACAGCATCTGTATAGACAACTAAACGCGTGGTATAGCTTTTTGTTGACGGATCCCAAGTGCCGCTGCAAGTGATCAGATTAAGATGAACACCGCTGACGGATTGAAATATTCCGCTATTGGTATCATTTGCATCAAATGTGCGAATGTCACTAACCACGAAGGAAGTTGAAACACCTCTCGCGTCTACGACGGACAGAACATCGCCTTTTTTCAGCTTATTCAAATTAACAAACGCCCCTGTTCCGGAATCCCAATAGTTGTGACCGCCGATAACAGCGCTCCCCGTCTGACCCGGAACCGTGCCTAAGTCATACCAACCGACATCAAATCGATTGCCCGGAAGCGCCATGGCTCCGGTGGTAGTGGTCACGCCCATATCTTTAATGACAGCGTCAACATTGATCGATGGAATTTTCAAATGCGCTTCCGGTAGTTCTGCGGTTTTTGGAATAACAACAACCTTTTTTTGAGGTAAATTCTGGGCTACAGCAACCTGAATTGCCGGTGCCGGAACCGCCAGAACGCTCGCTTGGACAGGATTTGCGGCCTTCTCCGCGACAAATACGACCGGAGCCGGTATGGCTAATGCTTTGGAGAAACCATAGCTGACAGCTGAAACAATGAGCGTTAGAACTAAGAGCGTTGAAACAGCAAATGGAAAAAACGGCAAACTGGATTTTGCTTTCCGTGTTTTAGCCCTTATTTTAGAGTGTTTAGTATAACTTCTAGACATATATAGAGATCCCTGAATAAATTGTATTAACTTAACATTTTAGCACATTTTCTTGCTTTTGTCAAGGGGACGCAGAAAACCCATTGATTTAAGGACTATTTGATACAATAGCGGCAAGCAGGAAACAAAAAAGCACCACAAATTTGGTGCTTTTTCTTAGCTCGCTTACATCAACGACCGGCGAACTTTATGACAGTTTACTTGTGTTTTGCCAAAAAATTATTTAGCTTATTGAGCTGTTGATCGAATCCGTACTTCATTCCCTCGACCGCCATTTGGGCATTTGGTCCGCTTTTGTTGATTGTAGCCTTAAGTTTGATCTTCGTTTTGCCATTCTCTTCAGTTAATGTCAGCTCTGTGGTTTGGTCAATCTCAGTTTCTTCATTTTGTACTTCCCCCACCCAAGCCTTGCCGTTATAAGATAGCTTTGATTTTGGCTCCACTACCGTGAATTCTGCTTCCATCGGCCACTTGGTACCTTTGTATTCCCCCATACCTTCTCCGGCCTCCATGACTATGAAAAACCTTCCGCCAACCCGCAAGTCAACTTCACATTCAGGAATTACCACATTATCCGGACCCCACCATTGTTTTAGCATTTCCGGTTTCGTCCAAGCCTGCCACACTTGCTCGACTGGAGCGTCATATGTTCTTTCGAAAGCAACCTCTTTAATCGGTGCCATATATTCTCCTTGAATTAATTATATTATTTATTCTTAGATCTTCTATTGAGCACAGCTTGCACAGAAGGGCTTACCTGTTTATCTTTGCGATGAGGACAACCGAGCCAGCAGCAGGGCCGGCGCATCCCCTCCTTGAGCTCACTGATCACTCTTTTAACATGATCCTTTCTCGTCTGTTCAAGCTTTACGAAGATCACCCAGCATATCCATTCATTGCGAGCCAGCGGAGTCAGGTCCTGCCACGCCGCTAGCGCTGCTTTGTCGGATACAAGAACTTTTCGCAAATCTGATGGCATTTTATGAACTACACCTCCAGAAATTTTTTGAGTCATAGCTTTCTTCTTCCTTTAATCTTCCTGGTTTCGACTTCAAGCAAAGCCCCTAACCTGTCGAGGCGGCGCTCCCAAATCTTCTGGTATTGGCTAATATACTCCGAAGCGTTCTTAAAAGCAATTGGATGGATCGACACAATATGCTCTTTGCCCTGCTTGTGCTTACTGATAAGCCTCGCCTTCTCAAGGACTTTAAGATGCTTCGATATCCCGGCAAAAGTCATACCATAATGCTTGGCAATCTGCCCGACCGACAGCGTCTTCTTCGCTACGCGCCGCAGTATATCCCGCCTGGTTTCATCGGCCAATGAATGAAAGATATTATCTAATGAAATAGTATATTCAACCATATGGTTGAATGATATACTGCGGCAATATCCTTGTCAAGGGATGAACTGACCCTAAGCCTGCAGAATAGATTACAACCGCTATTTACAAAATTATTAAATACTGATATAGTAGTTGGTCTGAACCTGTAGACTTTAAAGAGCCAGTGACCTGCGCTTCAGCAATAACCAAGGAGGAATGTGTGCGGTGCTTCTTAACAATTATTCTTCTGGGCCAGATCAGTTTGATTCCGACCCCTGAGCAAAAGCTGCTCGACCCGGATTTCGAAATCGCAACACCTGCCGGGAAACAAGTTTTTCGTGAGGAGTTAGCCCTCGCCTTGGCAGAGGCTCCCGGCGCGAGCGCTCAAACTAGACAGAAGTTCAAAACCGAAGCGGAAAAACTGTCCGCGCAACTTTTTCTCAAAGGACAAAAAGCTTACCGCCTGCCTCGGGTCAAGTTGACTGTCTATTGGGATTCGCTGAAGCCCATCGAGGTTGCGATGTCTCGCGGCGAGCCAGGTCGGTTTGAAATCCATCTCAACGAGGTGATGTTTTTCACCTACCATGATGATCACCTCAAATTGGTCATTCCGCATGAGGTCGCTCACCTTCTCCACTATCAGCAGTGGGGTTTTGGCAACAACGCTCATGACGAAACTTTTGTATGGATCGTCAAACTGCTGGCTCCCAACTACGAGTACAAGGATTTCGACTTAACCCCAGGCTGTCGCCTCTCAAAGCGTTTGCTCTTGGCAAACGGCGCCAGAGGGATCGACGATGGCTGCACACCCTAAAAACTACCAGGGGGACTGATGGGCTTTACCGCGGGGCTTGGTGCCTTAATTGAGGTCTATTTTTGAGCAAGGGCAGGTTGCGCGCTCGCGTAGCCTGTTTTTTTATTAAATTATTTTATAAAAGCTCGGGATGCTGGATTGCTTGGGTAAATAATTAAATTCAGAGTATAATACTTGCAGCCATGAATCACATTAAACAAAAAATCATTGTCTTAGCTATAGTTATCGCCTCAATTCTTCCCCATTTTGCTTCGGCCCAGACCTCCGGCGGCGTCACTGCAAAAGCATATGTCATCATCGATGCTGATACCAAGCTGGTGGTAGCTGCGGAAAATCCTGATCTAGCTTGGACTGCCGCATCCTTAACCAAGCTTATTACAGCCCTGGTGGTTCTCGATACCAAACCCAATCTTTCTAAATCCGTAACGATGGCCAAAGCCGATCAAACTGCGGGTCAGTGCAGCAACGGAGGAGTTTGCATCAAGTCTGCCTCCGGCGTGAAATTCACTTTAGATGGCCTTTTCAATGCAGTCATCATAAAGTCCGCAAACAATGCAGCGAATGCTTTGGCCCGCAGTACCGGATTATCGACATCACAATTTGCCAAAAAAATGAACGCTAAAGCCAAAGCATTGGGGGCTGCCAACAGTCGTTTTTATGAACCGACGGGAATGGATCCGGATAATAAGATCACTGCGGCAGATTATGGGAAAATTGTTGCTGAGGCCTTCAACAACCCCTACTTGAGCACGATTGCCCAGAAGTCCGACTATAACCTGGTCTCGCTAAACAATTCCAAATACAACCAAATGATAACGAACAGCGATACTCTTCTGGCCAGTTCTGTGGTTGATCTGGTCGGCAGCAAGACCGGCTATCTTCCGGAGTCACACTACAATCTTGCCACGGTTCTGAAATATCAAACTAAACAGTATATTGTAGTGGTCTTAGGCGAACCGCATTTGTATATGGCGTATGCGGATACTGAATTCCTGGCAACTTTAGCAGGACCCAAAGATATTGCCTTACTGGGCCAGCCTTAATTAACCTCATTATAAAAATATGGTAAAAGGAAATTTTATTGGTGCGGCGATTGTTGCAATAATCTATACGATCTATATTTTAATCAAGCCCTTTCCCGCGCGTTCAAAAACAGTAATAGCGTTAGTGGTTCTTAATGCCTTAACAATCGTGTTGATGTCTTTTGCATTCAAATAAAAAAGCGAATCCTGCCAACAGAAATAAAAAAACTCCAATACAAGATTGGGGTTTTTTCTTTAACACTAGCTTTCGCTAATGTCTTTTGTGAACAATATAAGAACTGTTACCCCATAAAACCCTTATATAGCAAAATAATTCCGAAGATAATTGGGACCACACCGGTAACCATCATGATGCCGCTGGACTTAACCTTCCTGTACCATGAAAGCCATGATGTCGGAAACAACATGATGACCGTGCCTTTGATGAGAGCCAACCAGCCCCAGATAGTAATCAGTACCGGCCAATGAAAGCTCCAGGTGCTGTAACCCGCCAGCATGAGAGCTCCCAGAATAGCCATGACAAAACCCACAAACCAAAGTAATCCCTTGCTATTTACTATGTCATCGACGATGGCTGTGATATAACTTTTATTCATGAATGACAAGCCAACCAGCAGGGACATGATGCCGACGATTCTGGCCAAAACAATTGTAGAGTCCATAAAATTGTGTTTTTGATTTCTTAACCTTCGACCTTTTTACATAAATATTATAGCAAATTACTCTAGCCTTTACTATTGATGAATTTTCTTCCTATGCGTATATACAGTTTTGATGAGTGAGGCCAAGACTTTCTCGTCCACATCAGAAAGGCGGTTGACGTACAGACATCCACCGCCTCTTTTATACTTTCCTAATTTAGCCAGCGCCGGATTTTCCTGCTTCCACGCCAGGATATACAGAGTCAGATTTTGCTTTCGAGGCGAGAACCCTACTTCAAACCACTCACCCTCACTGCTCACGGATTTATAATGATATTTCCCGAAGCCCACAATACTCGTCCCCCACATCACGGGTTTCTCGCCCGTAATTTTTTTGAACATTTTCAGCAAAGCCAAACCATCCTTTTGTTTATCTTCAGGTTTGACCGATTTAAGAAATTCCATAACACTGGCCTTCGTGGCCTTAGTCTTTATTTCTGCCATAAAAATCTGTTAATTTAATACATCTATAATAACAAAAAACGTAAGCGCACGCTAATCTATTTTGTGGGCTCCGAATCGTGGATGATATTAGAACTTATTATGTAAAAAAGAAGAAGTAGCAATTTAGAAAGATCTTTTAGACACCTTTCGGTCAAAATAGGGGTTAATCTTGTGGGATCATCCATATCTATTACTTACCGCCGCATATAGCATACAAGTATAGTAGATAAGGAGAGCTTAATTTTCGACGAAGTATAGTGTCGACTGTACTTGAATTTATAAACAATTCGTCAAATCAATCATTAATACAAACTTTGCCTTTGAATCATTAATAAACACATATAACAATGAGTAAAACCATAATTCTTAAAAAGAGTGCAATGGCAGTTGCACTAGCCGTCTTAGTTCTGCCCATTTTATTCGGTCTTGCAAGGCTTATCCCTGCGGAAGCTGCATTTCAACCCCCAGCTTTTCTGAATGTCATTAAACACGTCATAAATGATAACGGCGGCACTGCGGTTGCCTCTGATTTCACAATGACGGTTAATGGAGTTATTGGGACGCCCACTACTTTCCCTGGCGTAGAATCACCGGGAGTTTTAGTCACTATCCAGGATGACTCTTTTTACAGCGTGATTGAAACGGGTCCTTCCAGCTATACCGCCACTTTTTCCGCTGACTGCACAGGCACCTTGTCCCCATTCGAGACCAAAACCTGCACTGTCACCAATGACGATATACCCCCCACGCTTCCTCCGTCTCTTGGGGCTGCGGCCACATTCAGGGTTCTGACCGGTACCTTGGCCAACGCGGCACCAGGAACTATTATCAATGGAAACCTAGGATACACTGTCCCGCCCGCCATGTCACCCGTAGTGAATGGCACAACCTACGTGGCCCCTGACCCAGTTTATCTCCAAGCAGGCGCAGATCAGGCCGCTGCTTTGGCGATCTTGAATGATCAACCCTGTGATTTCAATTTTGGTGCTGCCACTGTCCTAAGTGCACTACCGCAACCGCTAGAACCCGGAGTCTATTGTATTACAGGCGCGGCTTCAGTAGGAGCACCGGGAATTACCATTAGGGGTAGCGGACAATACCTCTTTCGGATGGTTGGCGCGCTTAATACTACAGCCGCCTCTTCCGTCACATTTTCACCCGGCGCAACAGTCTGCGATGTGTTTTGGACCCCAACTGGGGCCACTACCCTTGGCGCCAACTCGACGTTTGCAGGAACTGTCATTGGTACGGCTATTACCGTAGGCAACCAAGTAACATGGAATGGCCGGGCCTTGGCATTTGGCGGAACCGTGACGACTGCCGCAGACACATTTAACCCATCATCGTGCCCAGGCACTCCTCCTCCCACAACCGGGACGCTGGTAGTCACAAAGACAACCAGCGGCGTTGACGGCACATTCAACTTCACCAGCAATATACCGGGCAACACGAGCTTTGTCATCACCACGACTGCCAACAGCGGTACAAAAACGTTCTCCGCGGTCATGCCCGGAACGTATTCCATCACGGAAACCCCGCAGGCCGGCTGGACACAGAACTCCAGCACCTGCTCTTCGGTTTCTGTCGTGGCTGGCAGTCAGGCCACCTGCACGGTCGCTAATTCCCTAGTCGTACAAGTCCCCCCTGCATTCAGCCTGTCACTGAACAAGTCGGCGAACCCGATTACTTACTCTGCCGCCGGCCAGACGATTGTCTATACCTATGCGTTGACCGACAACGGCAACATGCCGCTTACCGGCCCATTCACGATTAACGATGACAAACTCGGTACATTTACCTGCGGATCAATAGCGACGATCATACTTCCTGGCGCGACCTTCACCTGCACGAAGAACTACGTTACGCAGGCCTCTGATCTGGGTAGCGTGACGAACTGGATACAGGGGGTCACGGCGAACATAAACACCGGGGCCTGGCTGGGATTCGCCAATAGCTCGCAAGACACTGCTATCACGGGTGCCGGTGCCAATGTGCCCGACAGCACCTATAAGTGCTGGTGCATACAGGATGGCGTGCCCACTGACCTGCACAACCAGTCAGCGCATCTGTACTCGACTACTGCCGGTAGTTTGCCTGCCGATGTCGCTGTTCTGGCCTGGAACAAGGTCAACTACACGCTCAACCACAAGATCCGCGGAGCCGGTAAATCCGACCTCGATTTTGTGAAGGATGTGCAGACAGCTATCTGGGCGCTAGTTGGGGATCCGAGTCCTCAGTTCGGCATCAGTACTGCGGCGCAGCAGATGATCAATGATGCGAACGCGCATGCAAGCTACGTACCAGGGCCAACAGACGTAACCGCTCTCATCATCTACACCGACGGGATAAACGCGATTATCAGACCGGGGGAAGTCCAGGAGAGCATCTGCGAAATTAATGCAAACCTCAAATCGATCGTCAATAAGGCGATCGGCTCCATGGTCGTGACATCGGGCCAGGCCCAGTTCACTGTCAATCAGGTCAGATAATTTCAGATCTGAGATTGAAAAGCAAACAAGGCCCCGTCTTTAAAAGATGGGGTCTTGAAGACTTGCCTCACTCAAAAAGAAAATCGCCGACACAAGGTCGGCAATTTTCTTTTGGCTCGGGCGGCTGGATTCGAACCAGCGACCCGCTGATTACATTTTATCTAAAGTTACCTTTAGTATGGACTATATCATAACCGTTTAAGGTCCGAGGCGCTTCGGCCTTGCATTCCTGCAAGGACTACTCCCTGTCGGGATAGTCTCTACACCTTCACAGACAAATTGTCTGCGCTTGGCTCGGGATTATCCAACAACTTTTCAGAAGATTGGACTTCCCCGAATTCACCTCGTTTTTCAACCTGGCTTTCACCAGGAAGCTGCAATACTCCTGCATGTAATTCCCTGTGGCAATTGGCGCAAATCAGAATACATTTATCCAACTCAATCCTAATCTTTTCCCAAGATTTAGTGAGTCCATTCATGGAAATACCAAATTTTTTCTTGGAAGGATCAAGATGATGAAAGTCCAATGCACCCAAGTAACGATCATAACCACAGATCATACACTTACCGCCTTTATATGTCCTTGCCATCTCCCGAAGCTTTTTACGGCGTTTGGTCACAGCTTGGATTATATATTGAGAACGGTCGGAATATGTTCTATTAGATTTTGGCATAAATAAGACCTTTATGCCGCCTTTAAGAACTTGTTCACAGTCAGCTGCTCTACCGCTGAGCTACGCCCGAACGCAGAGCAATTTTAACAGATTTTGCTCAGGATTTCAAGAGGTCAGATTGGCGTCAGATGGTTTTTTTGGTAATCTATAATCATATGACTCAATCAGAATATGTTCCTGGTGTATGTAATATCGGTCCGGCAGAGATAGCCAGAAGGAGAAATCTCGGCTGGGTTAGTCTTGCAATTGTTGTAATACTGCTGGCTGCGCTTATATGGTTCAAGGTCAATCCGTGGTGGCGGTTGTTTGTCTTCTTGCCTGCGACCATGTCAGCGTCCGGTTTCCTGCAGGCATATTTTCATTTCTGCTCCGGTTTTGCGCGTCGCGGACTTTTCAACTTCGGCCCAGCCGGCCAGACACAAGCAATCACAGACGATGCTTCGAAAGCGATGGATAAACAAAAAGGCAGCCGCATCACCTTGTATGCCGCTTTGATCGGTCTTACTGTCGCCATCGTGGCCATGTTGATATAAATATTTAAAGTTAAAAAATCCCAGATAACTGGTATTTTTTATTTCTATTTCTTTCTGACGATAACTGCATAAAAATGCCAATGTTTCGACTGGCCATTGCTCAAGCGGCCCTGTTTATCGACTTCAGTAAATTCCAAAATTTCCATATCTGAAAAATAATCCAAGGCTTGCTCTTTTGTATGAAAGGTCATTGCTTCATCTTTCTTCCATTCGTCATTTATACCAAACAATTGGCCAGTAAAAATACCGCCTGTATTGAGAGAATTTTTTATTGATTTCATGACTTTATGGAAAGTTTCTGGTGGGTTGAACGGCAAAGAAAATTGTGCGTTGATCAAATCGAAAAAATCTTTCGGAAAATTATATTTATCAAAACTGGATTGCACGAACTCAAAACGATCCTTAGAGAGTGGCTTCACTAATTCTTCAGGAATAGTCTCTTGGTCAACAGCGACGACTTTATTAAAACCGATTGATAGTAAATATTTGCTATCCTTAAGTGCTCCTGCTCCCAAATCTAAAGCAGCGTCTTTTTCATTTACAAAAGACGCTGCTCTTACTAACAATTCAGACGTCGGGTTATTTTTTGTCGTCTGATAATATTCTTGCCAACCTCGATCAGCCATATAAACTAGCAGCTCAAATCAACTTGGCCAATTTATGCCGAGCCAAAACGATGCCGTAAGACACAACTCCCAAGTAAACCAATCCCTCAATGCAGGTTTGTGTCATATGGGCAGGCTTGCTCAAGATCAGGTAAAATCCCGTAAGCAGCATTGTGCCAACTAAAAAATAATCAGCATTGAGTCCAAGTTTAGACGGTCGAAAATACAGATAACCGGTCAACACCAGACTTGAAACCGCCGCAATTATGTGAATAATTAAAATCATATAGATATTATTATTATTTTTTTAGTTCTGGTCCGATGCCGAAAAAATCAAACATAAATCTATTATTCTTCAGCTTTTTATCAAATATATAACCCAAAACGATAATCGCAGCGAACAATAATCCCAGAACAAATAATAACTTACCAACAAAAAATAATATAAACCAACCTATAGAATTACTGGTACGAAAAAAATTTGCTGGATAATATAATAATAAACCGATTATAAGCATGTTGCCAGGTTTAAGATATCTTTTTTTCACAGTTATATTATAGCATTAATTGATATGGCAACACTAAATACTAAAAGTACTACTAGCGAAAATTTAAACATATTACGGGCCCAGACAGAATCATTGTTGTTGGCCCTAAAACCTTGAATACAAACTGTCAGCCATATCAGCCCAAATAAAAGCATAACAACAAGATAAATATATCCTGCAAATCCGAACAAGGTTAGTAATGTGGTCGCAATAATAAAGGCCACGATATAAAGCAAGATGTTTATCTTGGTAACCGCAATCCCCTTTTGCACCGGCAGGACCGGGATCCCGGCTGATCGGTATTCATCAAGCCGGCGGATAGCTATCGCATAAAAATGCGGCATCTGCCAGGCAACTAAGATCAAGAACAAAAGCAAGGCCGCAAGATCAAATCGGTTTGTTACCGCCGTGTATCCCACCACAGGCGGCACCGCACCGGCAATAGCGCCCACAAGAGTGGCATGGACTGACCGGTGCTTGAGCGGCGTATATGCAAATACATAGACGAAAAATCCAAACAGCGCCGCGAGCAAAGCCCGCGTGTTCGTATGAAAGCGAAGAACAAATGCTCCCAAAAAAATCAGAACAATGCCAAATATTATGGCATTTGTTTTTGATATCGACCCTGTGACCAACGCGCGGCTGCGGGTGCGTTCCATTTTTCTGTCAATGTCGCGATCGTATAAATTGTTGAACACGCAAGCCGAGGCAATGACCAAAGATAATCCAACCAAAGTTGCCAAAAGCAGCCGCCAATTCATGTGTCCTCTTGACGCCAAAAAAAATCCGGCGATAGTCGTGATCGCGTTGCCATAGATAATTCCCGGTTTGGTGAGCTGATAATAAATTTTGAACATTTCTAGAATCCGCCTGCCTGGTCCTGGATATATTTGTCGACTTGCGCAGGCGTCATATTGTAATTAAGATTCTTCATTATCCAAAGCGTTCCTACGACAACGATAAGGATAATTCCGATCGTGGAGATAAAGATCGCCAAATTCCACCGCGGCCCCTTCTCGTAGTCCAGATGCAGGAAAAATACCAATTGGACCCAAAGCTGGATCAGGGCAAGTCCCATGATCACAAAAATCAAATTCGATGCGGGAAGTAAATGCCTGATGACCGCGATAAAAGCCGTCAGGGTCAAGGCGGCTGACAATACGAACCCCAGAAAATATGACTTGAATGTCGCGTTGTTCATTTTATAGTCCCCATCAGATAAACTATCGTAAAAATAAAAATCCAGACAACATCCAAAAAATGCCAGAACAGGCTTAGGCGCACGAGTTTGCCGGAAATGGAAGGAGTAAGGCCGCGGCGCCAGATCATTATCATGGAAATAATGATGCATAACAGCCCCACGGTAATGTGCAATCCGTGCGTGCCGACTAGAGTAAAAAAGGAAGATAGAAATGCGCTTCTCTGCCAGCTATTGCCATCGGCCACCAGCTTTGAAAATTCATTTAATTCCAGGATAAGGAATGTGAGCCCGAGTACAAACGTCACTCCTAAACTGATCTGTGTGCCGATCTTGTCTTTTTTAGCAACTGCGAGGATCGCCAGTCCGCAGGTAAAACTGCTGGTTAGCAGGATCAGGGTATTTGCTAAAGCTCCCGGCAAGCTGAGAAGCTCTTTTGCCGAAGCCCCACCAAAAGTATTGCCCCGGAGCACTGCGAAAGCCGCAAACAGGACCGCAAACATTATCAGGTCAGTCATCAGATAGACCCAGAATCCTAATTTAAGTTTATCGTTTTTTTCGTGTTCATCCATAAAAGCTTTTCCTTTCGGCTTCCATTTTCGCAACTTCGTCAGCCGGGATGACATATTCGGTGTCTTCATCGAACGATCTGATGATGACGCAGCTTATCGCACCGAGAAGGCCAACTATTGCCAGCCAAACAATATGCCAGACCATGGCAAACCCGAACAAGAAGATGAATCCGGAAGTATATATTCCCAGCGCGGTATTTTTGGGCATATGAATATCTTCGTAAACCTGTTTGGCCGTTTGCTTGGATGCTTTATCCGCCCAGAACTGATCGCGCTCTGTAACTTTGGGTATGATCGCAAAATTATATACAGGCGGCGGCGATGGAATCGCCCACTCAAGCGTTCTGCCGTTCCACGGATCTCCGGTCTTATCAATGTTCTGTTTTCTCTGCTTGATGCTGACGATTATTTGCAATACTTGGAAGAGCGCGCCGCACGCAATGATGATCAGGCCAACTCCCGCAACAATGAACAACGGCTGCCAGCCGGTAGATGCCTCATAGTGGTCGAGCCTTCTGGTGGCGCCCATGAATCCTAAAATATACAGCGGGACAAACGACGCAAAAAATCCTATGATCCAGCACCAAAACGCATATCTGCCGAGCCGTTCATTCAGGGTAAACCCTGTGGCCTTGGGAAACCAATAAGTAATGCCAGCAAAGATCCCGAACAATGCACCACCAATGATCATAGTGTGGAAATGCGCCACTAGATACAAAGTGTTATGCACCTGAAAATCCACTCCCGGGATCCCCATCAGCACTCCGGCCATGCCGCCCAAAGTGAATGTGAAAACGAATCCCACAAACCAATCCATAGGCGTGAAAAATCGGATGCGGCCTTTGTACATAGTGGCAAGCCAGTTGAAAACCAGCGCAGCCGTGGGCACCGTGATGAACATGGTCATGATGCCGAAGAACGCGTTGACATCCGCGCCGGCGCCCATGGTAAAGAAATGATGCAGCCACACCAGCAGGGCCAAAAGCGTGATGCCGATCGAGCCGGCAACTACCGAACCGTATCCGGATAGGCGTTTTTGGCTGAACGTTGCGACTATTTCTGAATAGATGCCGTAAGCAGGGAGGATAAGAACATATACTTCCGGGTGCCCCCATGACCAGATAAGGCTAATGTACATCATCGGGTTGCCGCCAAACGAAGTAGTAAAAAAATGCATACCCATGAATCGGTCCAGCGTCAGAAGCGCGATCGTTGCGGCCAGGATCGGGAAAATAGAAACAACAAGCACCATGCTGCAGAGGGAAGTCCACACGAACATCGGCATTTTCATCAAGGTCATTCCGGGCGCTCGCATCTTGAGGATGGTCACGAGAAAATTAATGCCTCCAAGCAATGTCCCCAAGCCCGATATCTGCAGGCTCCATATCCAATAGTCAACCCCGACCCCGGGGCTGAACTGGAGTTCGGATAATGGCGGCAGCGCGAGCCAGCCGGTTGCGGCGAACTCCCCTCCCAGGACAAAAAACAGGTTAACAAAGATCGCTCCCGCAATATACAGCCATAAGCTTAAAGTATTTAAAAACGGAAAAGCCACGTCCCTGCTGCCGATCTGCAACGGCAGGATCAGATTCCAAAGCCCCGCCAGAAATCCCATCGTAACGAAAAAGATCATAATATCGCCGTGTGCCGTAAAGATCTGCTGAAAGTGATTGGGAGAAATATACCCGTTAGAAACCCCGACAGAAAGCGACTGCTGCAGCCATATCATTCCGGCATCAATGGCGCCGCGAAACAGCATAAGCGAAGCGACAATAATATACATGATCCCGATCTTTTTCGGGTCAGTTGATGTCAGCCACTCCTTCCAAAGCCATTTCCAAAGCTTTTTGTGCGTTAAAAAAGCCACAACGGCTATGCCCATAATGGTGATAAAAATAGTTCCGGCGATGGTGAACCATTCGTGCGGCAAAGCGGCAAGGGTCAGTTTTCCGAATAATATGCTCATTGGATCCCCTGCGTGGGCATCATGTATTTCATGATTATATTATTATATAAATTTTTGTCCGTGGAGGAATAAAAAGCCGGCGGGTTGTTTGAACTCGGTGCGGCTAATTTATTGTATTCCGCAAGGCCCAATGGGGTGCGCCTAGCCTGAACTGACTTAACCCAACTGTCAAAGTCAGAGTTTGTAACTGCCTTGGCCGTAAATTTCATCCCTGAGAAACCTTGCCCGCTTATCTCCGCAGCCGAACCGGCAAAAGAGCCGGGCGCGGAAGCCATAAGGTGCAGTTGCGTGCTCATTCCGGCCATCGCGTACATCTGCCCGCCAAGCTGTGGGATCCAGAATGAATTCATCGCGGCATCGGAAGTCAATTGAAAATTAACGGGCGTGGTCTGTGGGAACTCCACAAAGTTAACCGTTGCGATATTTTGCTCCGGATAAATAAACAGCCATTTCCACGGCAAAGATACGACCTGGATCGTAATCGGTTTTACGTTCGAGATAAGAGGTTTGAAAGGGTCTAACTGGTGCGTGCTTTTCCAGTTGATCACTGCCAAAATCAGAATGATCACCGTTGGGATCGCCCACAACAATAATTGAAATTTCGTGCTGTGGCGCTGGTTGGGGGCGTATTTGGCTTTGTTCCCTTCCCGATATTTGAAGGCAAAAGTAAACAACAAAATGAACACCGGCACGACTACGATAAGCATGAGCGATATGCCAACAACCATCAGATTGCGCTCCTGTTGGGCAATTGGTCCTTTCGGATTCAGCAGTGACCAATTACTGTGCCCTGCAAGCAGAAACAGCAAAAAAAACAGCAAAACTGCCGGCAGAATGATAGCAGCGATTTTGGTTTTAGTTTTCATGTTTTACCGGGCGGGGTTGCCTGTCCCTTGGCCAGATCAAATTCGCTGTCCGTCAGCTGCGCTTTGATCGGGAGGGAAAAAATAAAGCTTGATCCTTTTCCTTCTCCTTTTGACTCAACCCAAATTTTGCCCTTATGCTGATCAATAATGACTTTGGCTACGTATAGCCCCAGCCCCAAGCCGGAAGAATTTCTGGCCGGACTCGCGCCCCGCTCGTATTTCTTGAATATCTCGCCCAGCTGTCCGGGCGCCACTCCCCGGCCCGAATCCGTGACCTTCAGGATGACATCCGTTTTGGTTTGAGACAAAGTTACTTCGATCGTCCCCTCTGTTGTATATTTGATGGCATTATCGATGAGGTTATTGATGACCTGGCGCAGTTTTTCCTTGTCCGCCGAGATGATCGGCAAGTCAACTTTCGGCTTTTCAAAAACTAATTTCAACTTTCTCATTTCCGCCTGAGGCAAAAGCTGGTCCACCGTGATCTGCGTAATTTCAGTCAGATTCGTGGGTACGAAAACAAATTCCATTTTACCCCGTTCAATGCGCGAAGCGTTCAGAAGGTCATCGATCAAGGCGATCATGGAATTATTAGTGGAGGCCGTTTTGCGCAGCTCTTGTTTCACCGATTCGTCAAATTTGCCGTAATCGCCGTCGAGGATCGCGGCCAGATACCATTTGATGGTCGCAGGCGGCGTGCGCAGCTGATGGCTGGCGATGGTGATAAACTCGGCTCTGGCTTGGTCCAGGATTTTAAGCTGTTGATTTGCAGCCTCGAGTTGTTTGTCTAAAATTTCCAACTGTTCGCGCTGTTTTACTTCCCGCACAACACTTCTGATAAGCAGGATTCCGATTACCAAAACCAGGAAAAACTCCAAGATTCTTACTAATACCACGGGAATACTCTGGGAAGTGAGAATTTCAATCAGAGTCACTGCAGACAGAACAAAAACCAAAATTTCCGTGGAAATGACTTTTACATCCAGGAACCTATGCCGAATAATCGCATAACTTGTGAAGGCAATAAAAGGAAAACTGAAAATCGCTCCATATGAAATATACCGAACGTTTTGTAAAAAAACCGGGAAAACGAAATTGAACACAATGTATAAAGAAAAAGTTATGATCGTTCCGATCAAAATATAATTATACGGGGTTCTTTCTTTTCCTTTCTTCCTTTTCCTTTTTTCGAAAAAAACCACAATGCCGCTTGCGATCAAAGAAACGACTGTAACGCCAAATAAGATCATTCCTAATCCGATCACATCACCGGATTTACCTTGATTGGAAGCTCTGTTCACTTCCGTTATTGCTAATGGACTTAGTGTCACTAAGGAAGTCAAAGCTACAAATGGAATAATTATAAATTTATGTATTTTTGAAAAAATTATTTTTTCATTGGGAAAAACATAGAAAAATCTAAATAAAAAGAAACAATACCAAACCGCAAAAAATAGTTGAATTCTCAGCAGCCACAAAATCAGAACCGTTGAAGTAAATTGGTAAGATAAATAACTTGTCGTGTTCCATAAGATAGCAATCAACGAAAACCAAAGAAAAGTTCGATTGGTAATGCTATTGCGGTTATTGAAAAAAATGACAAAACCCAAAATTCCAATAGCAGATACTGCGATTCCTACGGGAATTATGCTTAAATTTGCCAAAAAATTCATTTTTAGATATTTATTCTTATGAAATTATTTTTGCATTATTTCCGGAATGGTATAGCGCAAAGATTTTGCGGAGGGTTCGCCTCCATCGCCGATCCGAAACAGCATGGCGATTGTTTGGTTTGTAACGTCGAACCCAGAAGAAATTTTTTGATAGCCCTCTTTAATCAACTGAACCTGCTCAGTACTGAATTCCTCATGTTTTCCGGATAATATCTTCTGCATAAAAAATAATATGCCTGTCATCGGCTGCAAACTCAGGCCCATAGATGTTACCTTAAGCCACACTCTTTCCATCGCGCGACCAGCGACAACATAATCATTTCGGGAATTAGTTGGAATGACAATGATTCCTAGTGCTGAAGCGGTTTCATAATTTTTTGCGTTGTCTTTTGCGATCTGTTTTGAGATGCCAATTTTATCTAATAGGTTCGTCCATTTCCACGATCGCAACAACTTTATGGCGATTGATTGTGGCAGATTCAGTTCAAGGGTCTTGATATAAAAGCCGAATTTATATTTTTCATCTTCTTCCTGAGTCCAGTGAATATGAGCATAAAAAAAATCATGCAAAAATTGGTTCTCAAAAATCAATTGTTCGTTCAGACTTATGGGTTTTGATAAATCTTTAATTTTAAGCGGATCTTCGAGCAATATAACCTTGCTACCTGTTTCAATTCCTGAAATAAGAATACTGGCTCGCTGTTCCTCCGTAAATTTTATCTTTTTATAAGATTTTCTGTTGCTCGATCGATTGAAAATAGCGCCATATAGTGGATCATCAACCGCAGAAGATTGTGAAAAACCAACCGTAGCAATCAAATCTTCGTTTGAAGGATCGGGAAACATATTTAGCTGCGCACTTAATCCTAAGGCTTTGGATGCAATCGCCAGATTCTCTATAAAAGCACCTTGAGCGACCATTGATCCTTTCTGACCATAGTTGTAAACAGATGTATCCTTGGACGGATCGTTATAAAGATTGAGTTTATTTTCAGAAAGCTTTATCAACCAAGGTTGGCAATTCTCGCCTGAAGGAGCTCGAATTGCTGCTTCAATAATTTTTAATATTGTTTCTTCCATTTATAACTTCATTATCTTTTTGAAGTCTTCCGTCAGTTTGTTTCGTTTTTCTTGGGCTTGAGGTGTGTTATATTCCGGATCCAATTTTTCATCCAGCGATATCAGCGCGCGGTTTTGTTCCAATGGCTGGCCGTTCAGAATTCTTCTGACGCTGTATGCAACGGCAGAACCGTTTAAGAGCGCCGCGCCGCCGAGTTGCGGCCAAGAAACGATCGTTTTACCCATTTCCATCAGAGAATTCTGCATTTTATCAGTAACATTCTCCGGACCGATGTGCTGGGTGATGGTTCTCCCGATGCCAAATTTGTCCAGCTTGGTCAGCTGCTCATAATTCACATCCCCCAGTCTACCGTGGAAGAACGGCGTGTTCGGATCAAGATCATAGCGTTCCACATCCACGACCGCATTGTCCCCGTTATCGGCGCCCATTACGAGCGGTACGCCGTGCTTTTTTGCCTGCTCGCGGATCAAATATTTGACCGCAATATTATCCAATTCATCGATGACCAAATCGAGTTTGGGCGGCCCTGCAAAAAACTTATCGAGGTTGTCCGTTGTAAGCCCTTCCGCAAATAATTCGACTTCAGCATATGGGTTGAGGGCATAAATTTGCCGTGCCGTCATCTCGACTTTTCTAAGCCCTAAACTTTCCACCCCGCTGCGGATGCGGTTAAGATTGGACAAAGCCAAATTATCAAAGTCCGCCAGCCGTAAATGTTTTGCCCCGCCCTGCAGGACAATGGCCAAAATGACGCTATTTCCCACACTCAATCCGCCGATCCCGATGGTGGAATTGTAAAACTTTTTTTGTTCCTCTTCACTGATCAGGTTTCTGTTTCTTGCCGTGCGGACCCGCTGAAAATCAACATCTTCTAGCAGATGCACAACCGTCGCAAGCCACGGAAAATAAACCCAGTTGCCCTGTTCGGCCATCGGCTGTTTTTTACTCAGTTGGTCGTAGTATTCGCCGAATTCCTTTTCAAAATCCGGAGTGTAAACTTTCGCCGGATTATTTATGGCGAAAAGTTCCTGATGCTGCTGGCGGAAATCGTCAACCGTGGTTTGTATCCTATTCTGCGCAAAAAGCTGTTTCAATTCATCTCTGCCTGACTCTTTAGCCAAACTAAAAATCTTAGGCTTCGATTCAGCCGGATTGTTTTTATCTCCGATCAATTTTTCTAATTCTTTGTCCATTTCTGCTTTCCTTGGCCGCTAAAATATATAGGATCGCCGTAAGTCCAAAAAACTATTTTCGGCGTGACTTTATGCGGAATGGAGCTGTAATTATTCTTATACTCCGCGTTCTTCTTGAGCAGGCTTTCAACAATTAATTTCTGGCAAAGCTTGTGAAGAGCCGCGCTGCTTTTGAATTTCGGCAGCAACTCAATATTGATCTCCAGGTATTCGTTCTGTTTCGGGTCGAATTTCGTAATCAGAGTGAATTTCCCGCTGACATGTCTTCGCAGCCTTTTATCCAAAAGCGCTTCCTTGATCGGTTCAGGATAAATAATTGCTCCGTAAAGCTTCGTTGAAAGATCGCTTCTTTCATAGATATATACAAAAGGCAGATCCAGCAAATCGATCCTCAATCTTTTTGCTTCCGAACGCAAATTGATCTTATTTTTGGTAAATGCGGATTCGATCTGGCTTAAGCTCAAAATTCCGCCATTGTCCCCGATTTTGTAACGGAAGATCGGCATTGTACTGTGAGCGCTGATCAAAATTTTGTTCTGTTCTGCCTCAAAACTAATGAACATCGGATTGTATTGAGCCAGAGTCGGCAACTTTTCATTATGAAAAATTTCTTCGTAAACCGCGGGGTTTTTTATAGCTAACCGCCGGATCAGTATTGAGCCCGGTGTTTCGGACGCCATTCCGCCATGTTCCGCAGTGCCGTAAATATTCATGGTATCGAAATAAAGATTACGCACATGAAGATTCTTCACAATATGATCGCGAAAATTTTCTGTAAACCCTTCGGCAGCAAAAAACAAGCGCATATGGCTGCCAAATTTTATCCCTTCTGATTCCGCCTCATCAATCACGTCTTTAATAAACGGCGGATAACCGGCCAGAATAACATTGTCAAAATGAGGCGCGGCGTTTTTCAGACTGTGAAAAATCTCTTTTTTGTTTATCCCCGGGGTTATGATGGACAAAGGATAACCCCTCAGCGCGCATAACCGAAAAGCTTGGTAGGTTATCAGCCCGCCGATCCACACACCCATACCAAAGCAGTCAATCAGGAGAGTGGTTCCTTTTCTTCCCTTATCCATGAACATTTGGGCGAGTACGGAAAATTGCCAGTCCAATATTTCGTCTCTTAAAAAATACGTCGGCATGCCGGTTGAACCGGATGTTGACGTAAAGACAAAAGGTGTCCGTTCAAACTCATTTTGCCAGACAAATTCGGAAATCGGAAATCTTTGAAAATAATTCTTTTTGTCGATAAAAGGAACAGTTTTCAGATCTTCATAATTTTTGACCTTTTTTGGATCAAAATCATTTTGTTTCAAAAATTTCACATAAGCCGGGACTTGTTTCGACATTTGCCGGAACAACGTCAAAGTTTTTTTTCTCTGGACAGACAGCCAATGTTCTTCCGGTTTGACTTTGTATGACTTTATAATATCCTGAGCTGATATTTTTTCACCTGTTATAGACATTGTAGCTCTCTTTCTTCCCGAGAAAAGATCTTTCTGCCATGGCATCGGATATTCTGATGGGACTTTTCTTGGTCTTTTTTGACTGATTTAAGACAAAAAGCAAAATTTTCTTCATACTGTCGATCTTGCGCAAGACCCGTTTTTTGTCATACCCGCCCGGCAATAGTTCATCGGCAACATCAATGACCCCTCCGGCATTGGCGATATAATCCGGTACTTTCAAAATTCCGCGCTTAAACAAAATATCGGCAATTTCAGGAGATTCCAGCTGATTATTCGCCGTTCCGCAAATAATTTTGGCTTGGATCTTGTTCACGTTCTTTTTTGTAATATCATTGCCCAAAGCACAAGGACAAAAAACATCGACCTTTAATTCAGCTATATCGTCTTTCGCTGCAAAAACATTTTTTGTTGAGCGGACAAGTTTTTTTACTTTCTTTATGTCCGGATCAAAAACAAAAACCTTGCCCCCGGCCTTTGATAAAAGCTTGGTCAAAGAAGATCCGGTATTGCCGACTCCTTTGACCGCAAATGTCCGGCCGGCAATTTTATCGCTTTTGTATAAAAACTTTAAAGCAATCTTCAGGGTTTTGAATGCGCTTAACGCGGCAAACTGAGAAGGATCTCCAGCCATGCCAGTTTTCCCTACGAAGTAAGGGCTGAATTTCAGCATATACTGGACATCTGCTTCATTCAAACCCACATCTTCGCCAGTATGAAATTTTCCTTTCAGTTTATGAACCTGTAATGCGTATTCTTTGAGTGTTTCTTTTTTACTCATCCCCGGTTGCTTGACTATCACACCCTTGCCGCCGCCGAATGGCAGGCCGGCCACAGCTGATTTATATGTCATAGCTCTTGCTAATCTCTTAGCATCAATCAAAGCTTCCTTGGTTGACTTGTAGTCAACGATCCTGGTTCCTCCCAGTGCCGGGCCTAGATTATCATTGTAAATGACAATAAAGCCTTTTAACTTGGAACTTTTACTTAAATCAACAATAAGTTTGGGCTTTTTGGCCTCTTTTACAGGCATTTTTTTTGTTTGAGTATTTGGTGTCTTTTTGTAACTTTCACTTTTTTATTCTAACCAATATTGCAATAAAAATCAATATTTGCTATATTATCGGTATCATTAATTATCCTCCAAGAAAGCTTGGGAATAGCCAAAATGGCCGAAAAACAAACTAAAGTCCTGGTTGTCGAAGATGACGTGACCATGCGCGAGATCATGGTTCATAAGCTGTCCACCTCGGGTTTCGCCGTTGTCGAAGCCGCTGACGGCAAATCTGCGATAGCAAACTGGAAAAAGGAAAAACCCGATATCGTGCTTTTGGACCTGATGCTGCCGGAGATGGACGGGTTCCAGATCCTGGAAGTTATCCGGAAAGATCCCGACCCGGTTGTTGCCGGAACTTCAGTCATCGTTCTGAGCAACCTCTTCGGCAAAGAAGAGATCCAAAAAGCCAAAGAATTGAATATAGATGACTATATGGTCAAAGCTTACTATACCACTGAAGAAATTGTGACCAGACTGAAGGAAACACTGGCGAAAAAAGCGGCAAAAAAAGTATAAAAAGAATGAACTAAAAAAACCGGACGATCGTCCGGTTTTTTTATTGCTAAGACTTCTTTATTTTTTTATTTAATCTTTTCGCTTCTTCCCACGCCAGATCAAAACTATTTTTAAGCATATCGGCAATCTCTTTACTCTCAATGATAATCCCAAAATTATCTTTTGGAGAAACAAGAGAGACTTTGTCGCCATATATCCCCATATCAGACGAGAATTTGAATTTGTCTTCCGGAATTAAAGAAATTTCAGCATGTTTAGGAGGTGATATATGTTTATATAACTCCAACAGTTCTTTGGTTGCAGGATTTATGAAATACATTTTGATTCCACCACTTCCCTCTGTTTCTTTATCATACTCTTGCATCAGATCAGGAACGCGCTTGAATATATTTATTGGATTTGCAAAAGTTCTAAATTCTTTAGTCTTTGTTCGAAAAGGATCCAAATATACTTCTCTTGCGCCATTTTCACCTTCGAACACTTTCACTTTTGGTTTTCGTTTTGTATCTTTGTGTAAGGCTTTCAGTTCAGGAAGAATTGATTCTATTCCGGATTTTATATTTTCCTGTTTTTTGGCGGTGCTTTTTGCCGCGTAAAGCAAGGTTTCCGGAGAAGCTGCGACGTACCTGCGGACCTTTTTATCGTCTGAAACCCCGACCAGGCCTTTTTTCTTCAAGGCTTCCAAGACAACATAAGCCGAACTTCGATTGATCCCCGATTGCTTCGCTACCTCAAACACTGTTGCCGCTTCCAGTTTAAGCAAAGCGAGGTATATCTTCGCCTCTTTGTCGGAAAGGCCGAAATCTATGAGTTGTTTAAGCAATAAATCCATATTTGTTTATGAATATTGACAGTAGAGGGGTAAAAAAGAAAACCCGCAACTTCTACTGTTATAATATACCAACAATTTAATATAAAGGCAATTAAACATTGGTCAAAACCGGTTGGCTTCTGCCAACTTTTTTTGGCTCAAAAGAAATCAGTTTTAAATTGCTGTTAATGATTGACAACAAACTTTAATAGCGTAGACTTAAATCAAAGACAAAAAGACCTATCCAAACATCGCGGTCGATTTGTCTTTTTTCAGATTCAAGGAGGATCTCAAGAGACGCTTCACAGGACTGTTTTTAGTCCTAATTGACAACGGCTTCAAAAGGTAGGATGATAGAATGAGACAACGAAGAGCACTCGTCGTACTCGTCGCTCTCTCTATGCTGGGTATGGTTGGATGCAACAAGCTGTCGACTCAACCAAGCCAAATCATGGCTGACTCCCCTCCTGGCGCCAGCTCTCAATCAGGAGCATACCAAGTCACTGTAGCTCCGGATGGTACGACGACGATCTCGAATCCTGCCGGGCAGCAAATCGACCCCGCAGGATTGGAAGCGATTGTCGCCGCTGGTGGCGAAATTGGCTTGAACCTCACTGACGGCAGTTTGCAGTCACGAACTAACGGCCGTTTGAACCCAAGTGATGTGGGTGTAAATCTTGGTGTCGCATACATCTACGTCGGCTCTCACGACAGTGAACCGCCTCATCCGCTTGCCCCATGTGTGACAAATCCAGTGGATCATTTCCATATCACCATCAAGGCAAATGTAAACACACCGGATTCAAAAGCGTGGTCGCATCTGCACATTGGGACGGCTACAACACGAAATGGCAGTGGCGTTGTTTGCAAACGATTTGTGATCTACGATTCTCGGAATAAGTGGCTCTGCTTGGCCACTCCACCCTGTCCGAACTTCCACGATCTGCAGATCGTTATCCAGAACGCTATGCAACAGTCGCTCTCTGCTGTCGGAATCAACCTTTATTCATGGTTGTTATCGGGAGCAGCAGGCACAATCGCCGGTGCAATCTGGGGTTTGCTCCTCGCTTTGTAAGCCCGGTCATCTCCAGTGGTATAGAAAAATCTCTATACCACTGGTCTACTTATTAAATTTTATCAATATATGAATATATTAACTTTTACAGTAGACAATCTTCGCAGTGATAGCAATGAGGATTTTGACAATGGTATAGATTTACCGGGTGTTCTTTGGGTCGGAATTCATACTGGCTTTATTGAAATTGCGTATGATCCCCAGTTTGGTACTACTAAAGAACAACTCCTGGTCGCTATTGAAAAAATGGGCTATCATTGTTACTTTGTATCTGACATTTTTAAAACTGAAAAATAATATAAAAACCCGCGGAATTGCTAGGAACGATGCCACTAGTAGTTTCTTTTAGTAATCTTAAATAAATATATAAGTATACTAACTCTAGAATATTTTATGTTAAAACCATTATGATCCACAATGTATTCTTTATAATCATCGTAACAGCCGCTCTAATGTTCTTAGATTTTTATTTGACCATTAAAGGGGCAAGATTATATACACAAGGTTATTCTGAACATATTAAAGCTGATAATTACGAAATGAATCCAATGTTTCAGAAAAACGTTGCGGAATTTAAATATAACTTCCGTCATTTATTGTATGTAGTCTTAGTCTCTTTGCTTATCTATTTATTTTATTATTTATCTCAAAAGAATATTATTTATAACTCTCAAAGTTTTGCCATAATCCCAGGTTTATTGTTTACTACGATGGTATATATCAATGCTAATCATCTACGAAATATAGTGATCTTCAAAGCATTAAAGAAAAATCCAAATATGCTTAAGGGTCAAATTGAACAAACATACCTATATTCTTTGAAAACTGCACAAGCACAGTTATTAGTTTTATTACTGCCCCTATTGGTAATTTTGATAATGAGCCCATCTTACTTTGTTTTAGGTGGGGTGATTGCTCTTATTGGTTCATATTTCACTCACAGGAGGTGGAAGAAAAAAGCAACTGTATGAACGAAAACGAATACAAGACAAAAGAATATATGGTTTGGTTTAGCAGAAGTGATGCGACCGAACCGGCAATCAGGAATTTCTTTTTCACAAATTCCAATACCGTTAGATTTACCCGATATTTTTCAAAAAAATTGAATTTCTTAAATTTTATTAATTTTGAAATGGGTAAATCGTCAGTAGAACCAGGTTTCGTTGAGAAGGAACAGAGATTTTTGAAGCAATTTAGTGAATTGAAAGAAGATTTCGTAAAAGAAGTAAGGGATAATACGAAATACAATGATATTGAACAAGGTGTTTGGAATAAAAATAAATTATTTGTTCATTACTTTTTTAACTTGTCAGACAAAATGAAGCAAAAGCTAAATGAGACTCTTTTAGTTTGGTGGCCGCATAGCGATAAACAATTTTATGGTCTTGAAGATCCTACTTTCTACAATAACCGACAAATGATTGGAAGTGTGATAACCCACGAAAGCGCTGCGATGCTCAATATTACTCCAGACGAGAAAGGCTTCTTAATTAAACAAGGAGTAATTTTTGATGAATGAAGTAATAGTAACTATTGTTCTAAAACTAAAAAAAGCCGGACGATCGTCCGGCTTTTTTCAACTATTTAGGCCATAAGTCCATATTTGTTTATGAATGCTGACAGTAGGCCTAGTCAAAAAGAAATTCGCTGATTCTACTGTTATAATATACCAACAATTTAATATAAAGGCAATTAAACATTGGCTAAAACAAGTTGGCTTCCGCCAACTTTTTTTGGTTCAAAAGAAATCAGTTTTAAATTGCTGTTAATGATTGACAACAATTGTAAAATCACTTATGCTTCCAAGTTAAAGTAGCTTGGCTTCAAAGCAAGAAAGCCATGATACCGTTCTTTGACAATATATAGGAGGCAAAAAAGATGATATAATTATCAATAATAGCTAATTTAGCTAAGAAAGACCTAAAATAATGAATATGAACAAAGTATATTGGATAGCAGGTATACTAATAATTGCTGTGACAGTGGCAGTAATTGGCTTAAGACAATACCGCGCTAATCACCCGGTCCTGCCGCAACCGCTATCTACTAGAGGTCTTCCTCCCCCGGCTACTGATGTCCCGGTAGTCCTTCCGCCAGATCCAGGAGAAGCTGGGAAAGCAACTTTGGCTGGCATAGACTCGGATCATGATGGAGTTCGGGACGATCTACAAAGAGAAATAGTCTATATGTATCCTCAAAATGACCAAATCAGAAGGGTGCTAAGGGCTATGGTGAAGAAAGAACAAGACATAATTACCACCACTGGCGATCACGAACACTTTAAGGAACTGGAAGTATCTTCTCTTTCTTTCTTGGATTGTTATAATTACCTAGCTTTTGGTAATAGTCCGACAGATCACTCAAAATCTAATTATTTGATTAGTCTTGTGCGAAACACACCAGAACGTCTCCAAAAAGCTAGAGAAAATAGTAATACAGCTCTTCCTTACGGAAATCCAGTTTATGGAACGATCCAGGCCTGCACCCAACCTCTAGTCCAAGGCCAATACTAAATAAATGCTTTTTCTTTCCCTTACTGGTTATCAGTAATTACTGGTAGCTAGGAGGGGAAAAAAAACTCTAAAATATAAACACAAACAATTCTTAATCCTAAGACTGGCGGTGTTTTTTGTTTTGCCGATCCCATAGGAGGAATGATGAGAAATAGTTTCGTTCGTACCGTGATTCTGTTCTGTCTGCTGGTTTTGTCCAGTGCCCAGGCAATGGCGCAGGCAACGACAGTTCAACCATGTCTCAAGGTCGGGACCTGCGCTGTGTTCATCTGGGTGAATGGGGTTTTGGTCACCGATCAGAAAATCAACGGCGTTCTGACACCTGGCAACGTGGTGTGGGCAAACACAGTCGAAGATATGAGAAAAAAATTCTTCGCTGCTCATCCCATGCTCGACACCACCACCACTATCTTCTATCCTCTCTACAACCATAGCGCTGGCAAGCTCAAGACCTTTTTGCTAAAGGGCGACAGCGCACAGGCAATTGACCAGATGGCTCTCTCGGAGGTGGACAAGTATCTCAATGACTCAAGCCTGCTGAACACCAATCCTAAGGCGCACATAGCTTTTATGGCCGGTGCCTTGGAGTTCCAAGAGGATCAGTTCAAAGACGATCCTGACCTGGCAACCTTGGATCAGGCTGTACTTGACTTATGGGCCAAAGGTTATCGCGTGGTGCTAGTCGGCCATAGCCAAGGCAATTTTTACGCCAACTTGGAATATGGTATCCGTCTGCGAGACGCTGATGGTAAGGGGAAGAAATTGCCCGATTCCAATCAACTTTCTGTGATTGCAATTGCCACCCCCGCCAACTACGTGGCTGACGGTAGGCAGATGTATACCACAGAATGTAGTGATTTCATTTATCTGACTCCGAGCATGGCCGGCTTTAAGAAAGCTTTGCCTTGGAATGTAAATGATATCGGGCTTTCCTGCTTTGCCAAATCCGTTGATGATGCTTTCCTAAGCCTTTTTGGTGCGATTGGGGATGCGATCAAAATCGGCTACGGAATAGCTGGCCATGACTTGTCTAGGTACATGGCCGATGGCTCTGCCACTCAAAAACAGATCTACCGGCAGATGGAAGCCTCGCTCCCCGTCGTGCCTATCGGCCCGCCGATCCCGCCCCTCACGGCCTCCTGCTCCGCCAGCCCTGCCTTTCTCTATCCGGGACAAGCCACTCTCTTTAGCAGCAGCTACTCCTTTGGTACAGGCACGGTTACTCACAGTTGGGGAGGCGCTGTTTCTGGCGGCTTTCCTTCTGTCGCGTATACCGCACCGACTTCGGCTCAGGCTGGCACTGTCACGGCCACCTTCACGGTCACCGACAGCGGCAATCCCAAACAGACAGTCACAGCCACCTGCCAAGTGCAGATCAACAAGCCTGCGCCGCTTCAACCCACCATTGGCAAAATTGCGGTATTCGCACCAATTGCAAATACGAATTTTGACGCCTTGGGAACCGGAACCAACTTTGTTCTCGGACAAACCCAGGTCTGGGTATTTGGTTCCAACGGATGTCCTGCCGGTTGCAGACATCCTGATGTTGGGGTAACTAATGTCACAAGCATTAGTCTGACGATGCACAACCTCCAACTGGGCGCGGGCAGCTACTTCTTTAAGTTCCGCAACACCGATGCCGGAGCTTGGTCGAATCCTTCGGACAGTTTCACTGTCGCCCTGCCACCGCCAACCCTCACCTTCACGCCGGATACACAGACCAAATCTGTGGTTGCCGGACAGTTGGTGTCTGCCAGCGCAACTCTGCAACCGAAGAACAACACAGCCGGAAACGTGACTGTGAATTTCTACTGCTCGCTGGCTTGTCCTGCCGGCTTCAGCTACAACAGCTACACGTCAGGTCAGATTGCGATCGCCGCAAACGGAAGCATCTCTGTCCAGGCCACTCTCACCCCGGGTCCCACCACCATCCCGGGAACATACAGCTTCGAATTCTGGGCAACGATGGGCAATCTGATCGCCAAAACCAAAATCGCGATAACGGTTACGGCTCCGCCCACCGGCACCGTCAACATCTTTGGCATCAAGGATGGAGCGGTTCTCAACGGCGGCCTGTCCTGCATTCTCACGAAACCCTCGGGCACCCAGACAATTAGTAGCGTTCCTACCAGTTTGAGTAATCAGACTATTGGCAACTATACCTTGTCGTCATGCGTCGCTCCGATTGGTTACACCGTAACCTCAATTTCACCTACCTCTTTCCAGAACCTTCTGGGCGGAGGAACGGTGAGCTTCACAGTTACGCTCACGAAATTGCCGCCAACAGGAGGGATCAACCTTTATGTGATCGGCGGCAATGGCAACATCGGATGCACGCTCAATGGAGTTGCAACGGTTGCGCCGATGAACCTGACCGGAAAGCCCGCTGGCAACTATGCGCTTGTATGCATGGCTCCCTCCGGATTCATCATCAGCTCGATCTCGCCGTCAGCGACCCAGAATCTGGCGGGAGGAACGACGATCTCGTATTTCGTCTATCTTGCGCCTATTCCAAAACCGCTGGTGCTCAGCCGCTTGACGACAAACATCGCACCGCACGCTGCCAAGCCATTCACGGTGACGCTCATCGGTTCTGGTTTCGTCAACGGGTCACAGGCGTACGCATGCGGACCCGCAACCACTACTTGTTATCCGGCCGCAACCACTTTCAATAACGAAGGGCAGCTCACTTTGTCCAACGTTCAATGGAATTTGGTCGGCACCGTTTACTTCAAGGTCATTAATAATCCCGGGAATCTGAGTTCCGGATTCGTGACTTTGTCAGTAAGCAAGTAATAAAATCTTAAGGAGGTTTTAGAACAATACTTAAGGAGAGTACAAACATCAATGTTTGTACTCTCCTCTTTTTTTATTTCAAAATTTTGTTAGTAATCCCGCAGTTTGGAAATATTATAGTGATCCTTGATGCGCTCCAGGGCTTTGGCTTCTATCTGCCGGATGCGCTCGCGCGTGACGCCGAATTCCTTGCCGACCTCTTCCAAAGTGTGCGTGACCCCGTCTTCCAGGCCAAATCGCATTTTCAAGATCTTCTGCTCGCGCGGATCCAGGTCCTTGAGGATCCCCTGGACATATTCGCGCAGGATCTGCCGGCCCGCGGTTTCCGAAGGCGTGACCGTATCCGGGTCTTCGATGAAATCGCCCAGGTACGAATCTTCTTCATCGCTGTCCCCCACCGGCGTGTCTATGGACACGGTTTCCTGAGAAATTTTCTTGAGCTGATAAACTTTTTCAACTTCAATGCCCATCTCAGAGGCAATCTCTTCCGGCAAAGGCTCGCGTCCCAGGTCCTGGACCAGCTGGCGCTCCGCCTGAGCGTATTTGTTCAGCGTTTCCACCATATGCACGGGAATGCGGATCGTGCGCGACTGGTCAGCCAGAGCGCGTGTGATGGCTTGGCGGATCCACCAGGTGGCGTAAGTTGAGAATTTGTAGCCTTTGCGCCAGTCAAATTTCTCCACCGCGCGGAACAGTCCGAGATTGCCTTCCTGGATCAGGTCCAGAAGCCCCCAAGTTGCGGCCCATGTATTTTTTCGCAATAGATACCACCAAACGCAAGTTGGCTTCGATCAGTCTTTTTCTGGCCGCCACATCGCCTTTGCCGATCCTTTTTGCCAGTTCAACTTCTTCCACGCCTTTCAGCAAAGCGGTTTTGCCGATCTCGCGCAAATACATTTGAATTGAATCGTCATAAATATCTCCGAGATTGTAGGACTCTGCCATCTGCTCTTCTTTTTTCGTCTTGACGCGCGCCGATTCAGCCGCCTGCTGCCAGACCGAGGCCACTTCCTGATCCATGATCTCCAAGCCCTTGGAATCCAGAACATCCAGCAGTTTTTCCAGAGCCGGCAGATTGTTTTCCATTTCAGGCAAAGCGTGCGTGACCTCAGCTTCGGTCAGAAACCCGCGCGCCACTCCCCGTTTGACCAGGTCGTCAACCGCTTTATCCCAATCAAAAGAACTCCCGGTCTTTTTTTCGGGCTCCCGCTTCATAGGCATACGCGACCGCACCTTTACAGCCTTGCTGACTTTCTTTATAACTTTCTTAACGGCTTTCTTTGCCTTTTTTACTTTCTTCTTCTTTGCTTTAGCCATGCTTAAAATTATTAATTAGAAATTTTTATCCGGTTGCTCAGTATCATATATTCTTTTGACAGCTCGTCTATCAATATCTTATTCTTGTTCTGCTCGGCGTTCTTTAATTGCTCCGACAGCTCTTGCATCCTCTGCCGAATGACCATTTGCTGCAGCTGGTCGGCGATCTTCGGTAATTCGGTTTTCGGGTCCAGTTGCTGCTCTTTCAGGTCGATCTCTGCCGCAAACACGAGCAGTTCCAGCGTTGCGGCTAATTCGGGATTGGCTCGGCTTAACTTTTCCAGATCAGGCTGGCTTTCGGTGAGCAGTCTGAATATTTCCGCCCGTAGGCCAAAATCCTGCAGCTTGAACTGCTGCAGCATTGTAGTGTTCTTTTGACTGATACTTAGGCCTAACAGCTGATCTATCAGCACTTCCCGGCGCATCTTGTGCGGCTCATTTTTGATGGCGGCACGGACCGGTTTAGGCATACTTAGCTTGTTTATTATATCCCAGATGCTATTTTCTGCAACATTGATGCCATTTGCCAGCTTTCTGACATAATGCGCGCGCGATACGGGGTCTGTCACGCGAAAGATCAAAGGCCCCAGTTCTTTGGTGATTTGCCGCTTATCATCGACTTTCGTCGGATCATATTGCGCAAAGATCCGGTCAAAAAAGAAGTCAACGTAATTCTCCGCTCCCTCAACCGCTTTCTCCCATAGCCCGATCCCCCGCCTGATCAGCTCATCCGGGTCCTTGGCGCCTCCAAGCTCCGCGATCTTCACATTGAACCCCTGATTTAACGCCAGTTCCAACGCCCGTTTCGTAGCCGTGGAACCGGCCGCGTCTGAATCAAAAGCAAAAATAAGATTATTGGTAAATCTTTGCAGAATCAAAAGCTGCTGCTCGGTGAGGGCCGTGCCGGAAGAAGCCACAGTTTGGCTAAAACCGATCTGATGGCAGGCGATGACATCCATGTTCCCTTCCACAACCACTGCGCGATTTTCTTTGCGGACCGTATTTTTTCCCTGGTACAAACCATAGATGACCTGGCTCTTGTTATAGATCGGGGTCTCCGGGCTATTTACGTATTTGCCGGTGTTGGGTTTATCGTGAAGCAGTCGGCCGGTAAAGCCCACAACTTGGCCGTGCAAACTCGTGATCGGGAACATGATCCGGTCATGAAAACGGTCAAAGTGATCACCTCGGTCGCTTTTGACGATCAAACCAGCCTGCTCAATATCTTTTTTGTCAAAACTTTTGGCCAAAAAATTCTCAAGGTAATGAAAATCATCCGGTGCAAACCCAGCTGCCAATTTTTGATCGTCTGATCGGTCAGTCCCCGCTTGCGTAGGTAAGATAGGGCTTCGGAACCGGCATTGGATTCCCACAGAACTTTGGCAAAATACTTGGCGGCTTGCAGGTTGATCTCAAACAGCACATCTTTTTTCTCGCCCCATCTGGATCTGCTCAACTGTCGGTTTTTTCAGTTCTACGCCGGCGCGGTCCGCCAGGATCCGCAAGCGCTTCGGGAAACTCTACGTTCTCTATCAGTTTGATGAATTCAAAAATATCCCCGCCCAGGCCGCAGCCAAAGCAGTGCCAGATCTGTTTTGACGGCGACACCATTAAAGACGGCGTTTTTTCCGAATGGAACGGACAAACCGCTTTAAAATTCGTCCCGGCTTTCTTCATCTGGATATAATCTCCCAGAACTTCAGTAATGGTCAGCCGGGATTTGATCTCGTCAATCGGTGAATCGAACATAAACGAAAATTTCTCAAGTCCTGAATGCCTAATTTAGAAATTCAGAAATTAGACCTTTAGACATTTTCTAATATTTTCTTCGCTCTCTCAAAAACTTCTTTATCAGCAGGCCATTTCAGATGAGATTCAATCTCGCTTAATTTGAACCACTTCACCTTTGCGACTTCCCTGTCGTGGTCAGCAAGCTTGCCCAAGGCATATTCCATCAAAAAATAATGGACAAACTTAAGCGTCTGGTCGTAATTTCGAAAAAACTTAACATAGCTCAGATCTTCCATGATCTTTGCCTGCACGCCTGTTTCTTCCTTAACTTCCCGCAGCGCGGCATGCCTCTTGTCCTCCCCTTCGTCTATTTTGCCTTTGGGAAAAGCCCAGTAGCCCTCGGGTGGACCGTACTTTCTGCCCGTAGGCATGATCATTAATACGAAAATCTGGCCCTTTTGTTTCTTATAAACAACGCCGCCGGCCGAGATCTCCCGCTTCCATTTTTTCTTATCTTCCGCCATTTTGATCTTTCCAGTTCCACCACTTTAATTTTTCAGGATCGTGAGTTTTATGGCTGGCGAAATAAACTGCTCCCCGAAAAACATACAATAAACATCTGTCTATCTGCTGCCCTTGCAGATAGCAAAAATCTTTATAAAGTTTCTCCGGATCTTTGCCCTTCAAGTCCGAAACCTTTCTGATTCCCAGATCAAATAAATCTTGCGCAATGCTTTTTCCGATACCTGGAATGACCAGTAGTTCTTTTAAAATTATTTCTTCCATTATAAATTCTCTGGCGGAAGGGGGGAGATTCGAACTCCCGATACCTTGCGGTATGCGCGCTTTCCAAGCGCGTGCACTAGGCCACTATGCGACCCTTCCTATTTAACAAAATAAGGCGTTTAGTCGCCTCATTGTAGCTTATTTCGGCATAGAAATCAACTCTAAATCAACTCGTATTTTTTTAATTCCCCGGCAAATTGCCGGGTGTTTTTGAAAACGATACCGTTCATGCCCAGTCGCTTAGCGGGCAGAATGTTTTCTATTCTATCGTCTACCATCAGCGATTCGGCGGGTTTTACTTTAAGTTTTTTCAGAACAAACTCGTAAGATTTTTCGTCCGGCTTGGCCAGATGCATGATGTTGGATAAGAACACGCGGTCAAATAATTTTTTACTGCTCAGATGTCTCGCTTTCATAACTTCCGCGGCCATGTAGCCTATGGAATTGCTGAATAGAATAATTTTGGCTTTCTTCAATTTTGGGATCAAGCGAACCAAAGATGAGTTGGTTTGCATTTTATTCACTATCAAACGATGCATGCGAGCAGGGGTCAAATGCACATGAAAGATCTTTGCTATCTCGCGGTAAAATTCCGTTTGGGATATATTCCCAAGATTCACCTGGTGTTCCATCTTATTAATCTTTTTCATGCCGGAAGGCGTCATGCATTCCACGCAATAATGCCTGATAAAATCCAAATATCCGCCGTACGCCACCACACCGCCGAAATCAAAAATTATGGCTTTGATCTTTTTTTTGCTCATGGGATCGAATGAATTGCAACATGCTTAATATTAGTGGCATCCACCATGCGTTCTCCTTTTTTTACAAACCGGGTATTTTTGAGGCTCGAAATAAGATCGTTGCCCATATAGATCGGATAAACACCCCAATAAATCCCGCCCCGGGCTGCAGCACTCTTATCCTTGGGTGCAAAAAATATTTTCTTACTGGCACGCCTGAAAGACAAAGCCTTCGCCAGGTCAAGATCAGACACAGCGATTGCCGAAGTTGCGGCATAAGATAGGATATCTGCTAATGCATCCAAAACCCGTTGGTCAGGATGTTCCGAGATCAAGTGCTTGATCTGCCCATTTTGCATCCCGATAACTTCAGCATCAGGATCCAAAAAACCGTCCGCCATGACACTATCCACGCGCAGGCGTTTCGGCAGATCGCGGCCTTTAAAGATCACACCAGGCAGTTTATTAAACCCTTTGGACAATCTAACGTGCTCAGGGCGGTCAGTTGCCACCCAATCCACCCCGCTTCGCAGCCCAAATTGCAGATCAAGCGGGTCTTCCATGTTCGAAACATCCTGGATAATGCTGATCGGCCGGTTATGCAAAGCGCTTTGCTCTTTTATCTGCCGAATGATCTTCGCGGCCAGCGGATAATTTTGATGTGAGATCTCAAAAAGCGCGCCGGCAATATCTTTGGCGATCAGACTGGAAATTTCGTCATCATCCATCCGCGGATTTACAACAGCGATATATTTTTGCATGGGCTAAGTATATCAAAAAAACAAAAAAAGAACGACCTCGCCCGTTATCGGGGTTTGGTCGCATAAAGCAACATCAATTACAGACGGACTCGAACCCCCTGTCCTTTCTTCCCTAAGCGAAGAGTGACCACCACTTCCTGCTCTCCCGGACGAATCTTCTGAGCCAGACGCTCCTTTATGATTCGCAGTACATTCGAGTCGGTGCTCAGACCTTTGATGTCTGATCCGAAACTGTCAGTCTCAAGCCTGCCCAAACCAAATATCCTCATGCGGCCTTCGGGTGTGAGGACATTACAAGACAGCATCAGCGAAGCCGGTATAAATAAAGCGCGTTGATCCAATCTCCGGAGCAATTTGGCTTCACGCTCAGCTCGCTCCGCCGTCTTTAGGTTATCGGGATTTTTATACGTCCGCAACTTTGACTTTGGGTATCGTTTTTTTGCCAAATGCTCCTCCTTGGATGCCAGCGGAAATTCGCTGAACAATAAAGTATATCAGAAAACCAAGCATTAGTCAATGCTCCGCAGAAACAAAAAAAAGAACGACCTCGCCCGTGGGCTTAGCCGCTGTCCGTCATGTTATGTCCCCGCTTTTGGCCGCGAGGATAAACTCACGGATCTTCTTTCGGCCCGCAGCGCCTGAACGCCAGATCTGCTGAGGGCTTTGATTGCCAAGCAGCTCATTGCGCATTGTCCAAAACTGCCTGCGCTTATCTCTAGGAATCGCCATTCCAATCATCAGGCTCACTTCTGCCGGAAGTCGAAACGTACTCATGCCGAGCCTCCTTACAACCCCAACCCTAGCAAAAACCCGGACATATGTCAATGCTTCAGCAGAAATAAAAAACGACCTCGCCCGTTGTCGGGTTTGGCCGCTTTAATCAAACGAACTCTTGCGCGAGCTTCAGTTTGCCGGTGATGGCTTTCCGAAATTGCGAGCTTAGGCGCTTGATCTCTCTGGGAGTCTGTTCGGAGTTTCCCCGATCCATGAGGAATGTCCGGAAATCGACTCGTTTTCCGAGTTGGCGGGATTCTGACCGGGCCAGCTCCATGCTTTCCAGCCGATCGATGATCGCCGGAAATTCCGAGGCTCTGTTCGCATGGCAGCTGATGGCGACCGAACTGAAATTATCGAAGTGGAGCTTTTCGTCCCTGATGACCTGGTTGAACCAGCGCAAAAATTTGGGATGGCCAAGCGCGCGATAAAGAGCGCGATCCTGGCCGTAGTAGTAGGTCGTAAAGAACTCGTCCCATGCCAGGGCCAAAGCGATCTCAAGCTCTTGGCCGATGATCGGTCTCTGATTCGTGTAATCAGGATCCTCCGGCCGCATCTCGGCTTCGATAGCTTCTGCTGATCTGCCGGTCAGCAGACCGATCAGCAGGCTGAACATGCGAAAATGATCAAGTTCGTCGCGGCGCCAATGTGCCTCACACGCCTCAAATTCCGGACTGAATGAGGCGAACCCTGCTTGCCGCGGCTGGATGACCAGCAATCGACAGAGATTCTCCGCATCCCACTCCGAACGCATATCGGGCGTGACGGCTTCCACGAATTCTTTGATCTGAGGTTCGGGCATCGTGACATGTTCGCGCGTCAGATGCGCCAACATGTTGCGGTCATAGACATTCGTTTTCGGTAGGAACCTTAGTCCGTCCGGAGCCGGGCTATCCAGGCCGCAGTACTTCGCCTCTGGCATAAAACCTCCTGCAGCAAAATCAAACAATCATCTCATGCCAAAATTATATCACAAAAAAAGAACGACCTCACCGATTGGTTTGGTCGCGTGTTGACCCTGACGTCAGGACCATTCAAGTCCCAGAAGATTCCTGATGTGCTCCCGCATCTCAGGGCCCTGAAGCCAAACGTCGGCCGGGATCTGATTTCCCAGCAGCGGATGCGGCCGAAGCCAAAAGGCTTGGAAGCATGCGGCAGTGAAAGGGATCAGCGGCAGTGGAGTCGGATGAGGCATCGTAGACCCGCATTTCGGACAGATGAAATGGGCGCCGTCGGTCTGTGTGCCCGGCACAAAGACCATTTTGATTTCACAATCGGAGCAGAACTGCGGCTGCGCGTCGGACTCGAAACTCCCCACCATGGCTCGCCTCCTTGGATATTTCCAACCTATCAAAAAAGCCAAGCCCATGTCAAGGCCTGGGGTTTCGTATCGCAACCCTGAACTTGGTTCAGGGTCTTTTAATCTGAGATTCCGAAACAAGTTCGGAATTGCGATTAAATATTCAAAACAAACTATGCTGTTCGGCTTTCTTTCTTTCCTCGTCAGAATATATATGGATTTTACCAAACACTCCGTCATACCCGCCTTCAATGCGGACTTTGCCTTCCCGAATACGGATGATTGATTCTGCCACAATCGGGTCGGAAATTTTTACTATTTCCTCTCGTGGTAAATCTAAGAGTATCTCAAACTCTGTATAATAACTCCCCCTACCCCCTCTTAAATTAAGAGGGGGTGGCGCGACAGCGCCGGGGGCGTTACTAACCATTCGTTCATATGTTTCCAAAACTTTTTTGCCAATACCGGTGCCGTATGTTTCAGCTATCACCTCTTCCAAGGGAATAACACTTCTAAACGGAATTGCGCGTTTTGGGATAAAGCCGAATTCCCTATCCCCCAACGCCTCAACCCTGTTTAAAACGCCGATCAATAATTTCTTGCCGCAAACCGGGCAAATTCCTTTCAATCGCTTGGTTTCTTTCGGCAAACAGGAGAACTTGCAGTCCGCGTGCCCATCCAGATGATATTTGCCCTCTTCCGGGAAGAATTCTATTGTAAACAAAAATTCTTTTGGGTTTTTATCTTTGATCACCCGGATAATTTCATCAAATGATAATTTTTCTTCAGGAATTTCAAAGACATTGGCTTCGCGGCCGATCTTCCGCAAACTGTGCGCATCAGAATTGGATACCAAACTATAATTATCAAGCCTCGAGATCTGCCAATTCATCTTTGGGTCAGATGACAACCCGGTTTCAATCGCAAAAATATGCTTTGCCTGGTCGCCGAAGGCTTCTTCGATCGTGTCAAACCCTGAAAGCGAGCCGAACAACCCGAAATGCGGGGTCCAGGCATGCGCCGGAATGATCACATTCCCGGGATCTGCATCTAAAACTATTTTGACCAGGTCCGGACACTTCACGCCCATGATCGGCCGGCCGTCGGACTTAAGATTGGCGCCTGTTTTTTCCAAACCCGCAATTATCTTTTCAACTGCTGCAAAATTCGGGGCCAAGATCATATTGTGGATCCTGCGGACCTTGTCGCCCTGTTTATAGATAGACGACACTTCCGCGGTCAGCATAAAATAAGCCCTTGCGGATCTGTCCTTGAGCTGATAAAGCCCGGGCTTGGTTTCTTCCAAAGCATCTTTGAGTTCCGCCAGCCACTTGGGATGCGTAAAGTCTCCGGTGCCGATCACCTGGATGCCTTTTTTATCCGCCCACTTACCAATGTTCCCAGGATTCAGGTCCTGGGAACACGCTCGGGAGTATTTTGAATGGATTTGTAGGTCAGCGATGATTCGCATCAGCTTAATTCCAGCCTGGCCTTTCTTAAATGATGAGAGAGAATATCCCGCAGGTTGTCTTCATCATCAGTTGCGATCAATTCGAACTTCAAGTCGCCGAAAAAGCTTTTCCAACCGCTGCGGTCTTTTTCATAATTAGCCCTGGCGGCGTCAAAAATTTCATTCAGCATTTTGCCATTGGCCTCGTTGTCAAAAACTAAGGCACACTCATCTTCAATGTCGGTGATCACTTCTTCGATCTCGTCATTTTCCGCATCTGACTCCTCGTCTTCAATATAGGCCTCATAGGTGGGAACCATATGTTTATTTTGCTTTTAATTCGTACAAAAAAGAGTTTAACTCCGAGCCAATTGTTTGTCAAGTTTCTTTAAAAAAGCCACGCATGCGCGCGGCCCGAAAATGATCGATACTTCGGGGAGCAGTTTACTTGCCTGTCTCTTTCTTTTTAAGTTCTTCTAAATTTTTTTGCAGCGCATGGAGCTTTAGTTCCGCTTGCCCGGACAGTTGATTTTCAAAGTCATTTATAACATCCTGCAGAGCGTGTAACATCCCTACCCAATCTTCTTTATATGAAGTTGTCGGATAGTACTCTTTGGCTGTTTCCAGGCAATGCCAAATAATATTCTTGGCTTCTATGGTCAGGTTTCTCTGGACCGCGAAGTACATCTTTTCCACCTGCTGGACGAGCTCAGGTTCGCTTTTTGGGACGGTTGCTTCTGTCATATTAGAAATAATAACCCTCAAATGGCCTTTTGGCAAATACGCATATTCATCTGTATTGCTAGCGCTCGTTCATATCGCTTGCCCGGCAGCAATAAAAAGGCTACGCATTGCGCGCAGCCGTGAAAACATTATGCTTTTTTTTTCTGATTCGGGTAACAAGGCTCAGCTCCCCAAAAAAGAGAAGTGAGCGAGCCCAAAATGACTGTTGCCACCAGATAGGCGGCCGGAATTACCTCCATCCTTAAATTTCACCAGAAAAGTAAAAAAACATGTAAAAGTGGCATTTAATCCCGCGACTGCCATTCCAAATAAAAACAACAGTTGCCACTCAAATTTATCTGATGGGGACATTACAGCGCCAGCGAAACACGTAATGGCCAAAGTAAATGCGCTTGGAATGATAACCCAAACCCAGGGTTCTGGAAATTGCGAAGGATCTGCGAAGCCGAAGACGAAAACAAAAAACCAAGCACAAATTACTCCAAAAACCAGAAAAAGAAGCCTTTTCATAAGTCCTCCCAATGTTCCAAAGCCTAGCGGAAATCCATAATTATGTCTAGTGCTTACAGGCATATCTACACGCAATATTTTAGACAAATTAAAAACCCCGCATTGCCTACTTTCCCGTCAGTCTTACACTGAAGTATCATCGGCGGTCTTGCGTTTGACTTCTGAGTTCGGGATGGGATCAGGTCGGGCCACAAGCCTTGAAACACGAGGAGATTAAATGAAATTTATAATGTGTTGCTCGTTACAGCAAAGACAATGATGCCTATTGCCGCAATGACCAACAACAAACCAACCAACTTTAACGAAGCAGAATATCTTTGCATACTTAATTATTTTAGCAAAAATATTGCCTTTCGTCAATCGGCATCTTATCTTGCGTGCTGGGAAATGGAGGCGAATTTGTTGTCTTCGCCAAAAAAGTTGGAGCGGGACATGGGATTCGAACCCACCAACTTCCACCTTTGCAAGGCGGCACTCTACCATTGAGTTAATCCCACTCTTGTTGCAAAGGTTGGTGGACGTGGCAGGACTCGAACCTGCGGCTTCTGATCAGGAGACGACATGGCAAAGAAAGTCGATCCTAATTCAGCACTCTACCGTCTGAGCTACACGCCCACAAACTTATTTCTCCTTGAAATTGGCGGGGGTCAGTTACCGTTCGTCGCACGAACCAATTGCATCGTGTTTCAGAACCGCAACCTTCCCCATTAAAACCGGGAAGAGTCACCAGACCGCAGACAAACGTTCCCTCGCAACCGGGGAGGTTGCGCCGTTGTTCACTTAGCCTGGTGACTTTCCGGTATCCGAACTGTGTCCTAACCCGCAACAGGTTAGGATTTGACGCTTCGGCCGCAGCCTGCTTCCACCTCACTCACTCTTGATGGAATACATCTCACAGTCGAATTTGTAACTTTTGAAACCGGGAAGAGTTACCAGACTGGCTTAGGCAGACATCTGTCGCGTCTTGACCTTATTACGCGGTCAAGACAATGCCCCACCAGCCTGGTAACTTTCCCAGGATGGGAAGAAGTTGTGTATTCGCTAACCTCGAAACGTGGACGGTAGAAACTCCGCACGCCGGTTTCGCGTCAACAACATATCCGCCCAACTCCATTACCCAGCACACAATTATGTAATTTTTAATAATCACTAACTGCTAGTCAAAAAAACTAAAACCTTCCCAAGAAATATATCCTCGGGATAAAATTTTCTGAGGAAAATTTTAATTTTGAATTAAACTTTCGGTTGATTAGTATTGCTCGGCTCAACACATTACTGTGCTTACACCTGCAACCTATAGACCAGCACTCCGCACCGCGAAGCATTGGTTTTTGTACGGGGTAGTCCTTCCCCGAACCTATCGCGCGTATAGCGCAACGAAACCTAGTTTTGTGGACAGCTTCACGCTTATATGCATTCAGCGTTTATCTTAACTAGACCTAGCTACTCCGCCATGCCCCGGACGGGACAACGGAATACACCAGAGGTCTATACATCCTGGTCCTCTCGTACTAAGGATGTACCCACTCAAGTTTCGAACACCCACAACAGATAAGGACCAAACTGTCTCACGACGTTTTGAACCCAGCTCGCGTATCGCTTTAATTGGCGAACAGCCAAACCCTTGGGACCTTCTCCAGCCCCAGGATGCGATGAGCCGACATCGAGGTGCCAAACCGAATCGTCGATATGGACTCTTGGATTCGATCAATTCGATCAGCCTGTTATCCCTAGAGTAACTTTTATCCGTTGAGCTTCCACCCTTCCACGAAGGATGGTCGGATCACTAACTTCTACTTTCGTATCTGCGCGGCGTGCCAGCCTTGCAGTCAAGCAAGCTTTTGCGTTTGCGCGTCCAGCTCCGTTTCCATCGGAGCTAAGCTTACCTTAATAAACGCCTCCGTTACCATTTAGGAGGCAACCGCCCCAGTTAAACTACCCAGGAGCCACTGTTCCAATCTTGGTTAAATATTGGTTAGAAACAAAAATCTTTTAGGGTGGTATTTCACTTGTTGCCTCCACCTCAGCTGGCGCCGAGGATTCAAAGGCTCCCACCTATGCTAAACAAAAAAATTCTTGCATCAATGACACCCTATAGTAAAGCTTCATAGGGTCTTTCCGTCTTGTTGCGGGTAGACGGCATCTTTACCGTCAATGTAAATTCATCGGGTTAATCCTTAAGACAGTCCCCTACTCGTTATGCCATTCGTGCGGGTCGTAACTTACACGACAAGGAATTTCGCTACCATAGGACAGTTATAGTTACTGCCGGCGTTCATTAGGGCTTGAGCTCCGAGCTTGCGCAAGGAACCTTAACCTTCTAACACTGGCCAGGCATCAGCCCATATACTTCCCCTTGCGGGTTTGCATGGACCTAAGTTTTTGATAAACAGTCGGGAGGGGTCATTCGCTGCGACCCAGCTCCACTCATTCATCGCTACTAATGTCTTTGGTGTGTAGTTCTTATTTTAATTTGGAACACACACTCTTAATTTCATTAATAGAAATAAAAGAGTGGGGCTGGGCAAGGCTTATACCGAAGGTACGCCTGCTTTTTTGCCGAGTTCCTTAAGGATTATTGTCCCGGTCACCTTAGTATTCTCTACTCATCCACCTGTGTCGGTTTACGGTACGATCACTTATAAATATTTAGCAAGACTACAAATTGCTTTGCAATCTCACTAAGCCCTAGCAGTGTTTCTTGACACCTTGATTCGTCCGAATTGCCCGTTACCGGGCTTCCTTCGCACTCTCGCCGTTAGAACATCCGGGACTTGCCTCGGACATACGACTACAAATGCGACGACGCGAATAGTCAAATCGCGCTCAGATTATCATGATGTGTAATTGCTTCAGTTTTATAAGCGGTTACGGAATATCAACCGTATTTGCCATTATCTGGATCCGTTCGGATCCAGACTTAGGATCGACTAACCCTGGGATGATTATCATTGCCCAGGAAACCTTGGATTTTTGGTGAGCATGATTCTCACATGCATATATATTACTTATTCCAACATTCTCACTTGTATAAAGTCCAGCATAAGTTACCTTACACCTTCAGCCCTTATACAACGCTCCTCTACCGCGCCTGCAATAAATTGCAAGCACCCGCGCCTTCGGTACAAAGCTTAGTCCCAGTACATTGTCGGCGCAAGATCGCTTGACCAGTGAGCTGTTACGCTTTCTTTAAGGATGGCTGCTTCTAAGCCAACCTCCTGGTTGTATGAGCGATCCCACATCCTTTACACTATAGCTTTGATTTGGGGACCTTAAACGGCGGTTCGGATTCTTCTCCATTAGACAAACGAAGCTTAGACCTCATTGTCTGACTCCATGCCCTTAAGTGTTTGAATTCGGAGTTTGGTTCGGTTCACGATCTTGCGACCGTAAAGCCGATTCAGTGCTCTACCTCAAACACGTGCGGCACAGGCTAGCCCTAAAGCTATTTCGAGGAGAACCAGCTATTACCCAGTTCGATTGGAATTTCTCCCCTACCCTCAGCTCATCGCGGTATTTTGCAACATACTAGCGTTCGGACCTCCCGTGGTTGTTACACCACGTTCATCCTGGCCAAGGGTAGCTCACCGGGTTTCGGGTTTAGAGTACGCAACCTATAAGAAATTAAAATTTAAAATTAAAAATTTTAAATATCTAAAATCTTATTACGCGCTATTCACGCTTGCTTTCACTGTACATTCGCCAGTTTTATGGCTTAAGTAAGGGCTACGTACTGCTAACTCGTTGGATCATTCTTCAATAGGCACGCGGTCACCCGTAACATCTTGCGATGTCCAGGCTCCCACTCGATTGTAAGTGTATGGTTTCAGGTACTATTTCATCGCCCTCACCGGGCTGCTTTTCACCTTTCCCTCACGGTACTAGTTCACTATCGGTCAGATCAAGTATTTAGTCTTATGTCGTAGTCGACACGAATTCCAACTAGATTTCACGTGTCTAGTTGTACTTAACAAACCATTCGGAAGATATAAGAGGTTTTTCGCACTACGCGGGGGCTATCACGCTCTTTGGCTGGCCTTTCCAGGACCATTCGGCTAAACAGCTCCAATTGAAATCTCCAAGATCATTACAGTGACCTAATGAATGATTGTTGTTACCCTATCTTTGCAACGCCTGTAAGCTTTAAATCAGGCTTGGAATAATATTGCTATTACACTTCGGCCCGAAAACACAAAGTTAGTTTAGACTCTTCCCCGTTCGCTCGCCACTACTAGGAGAATGAGACAATAAATATTTTGGTCGGTCAGCTCCAGTTTTTTGCAAAACTGGGGCGTGACCTCCCAAATAAACAAATATTCGGCCCCAAGAGATCCTTGAGAGCAAATTTTGTTTACTTGTAAATTATTTAATGCCCTTATTTTCTTTTCCTCGCGTTACTGAGATGTTTCACTTCACGCGGTATCCCGTCAACATAACCACCACGGCTATGAGACACATGCTCTTCCAGCATGTAGGTTGCCCCATTCGGAAATCTCCGGGTCAAAGAGTTGCTTGCCACCTCACCGAAGCATATCGGCAGGCTGCTACGTCCTTCTTAGGCTTGATCTGCAAGGCATCCACCATACACTCTTAATTGTTTAATTCAAGTTATGAGGGACAACCTGCGGTTTTCCCTCATCGGCTGTCAGCAAAGCTGACCTCACTTCGTTCGGCAAGCAGCCTGCTCCTTTTCCTTTTTGGAGGAGAGAGGAGTAAGCGGCGCTTGTTTTGCGAAGCAAAATCGGCTCTGCGACGGGCGCGATGAGGAGAGAACCGAAGGTTCTTTCCTCATAATATATTTGACTAGCAATAGTGATTACTAATTACTTATTATTTGCCCGTTTACATGACGAGGACTTGGATTCAAACATGTTCAGAAATTAATCTGTCCGTCTGCGCCTACCGGAACCTCATCAGTTCCCATACGCATTCGGCAAAACATGTTTCTTTTGATGCCGGTTAGTTGTCCAAAGTGCTAACCTTTACGTCCAGAATCCACTGCTTGCTTTCAGACCCTGCTTAAGTCAAGCTGTGCGGGGAAGCAGTGAATCCTAGATATAAATTCCAACAAAAAACCGCCTTTTGGCGGGTCATGCTCACACACACATAAAAAATGCGTGCTAGTTCATGGAACCGCCTATCTTTATCGTGAAAATGTCCTGATTAACCATAATTTATGCCCTATTTATCAAATTAATTGTTTGTTTTGACTAAACTTATTAAATTATAACTTTTTTTGAAAAGAGTGTCAACCCCCTATTGGGGATAGTCTGGGGAAAAAAAAAGCGGCCGTAATCGATTACACCGCCTCCTTGGCCTGAATCAGACCGTACACTAAGATCTTGCGATACAATGTACCGCGGCTGATCTCCAAGATCTTGGCAGATTTCTTCTTATCCCAACCTGTGTATTCAAGGATCTCGAGAATGTATCGCTTCTCGATCTCCCTGAGCGCAGGCCGAGGAATCAGATCAGTTTCGGGTTCAGCCATGACGCGCTCTCCTTGCCCGTCTCCTTCGCTGTGCTGTTTGCACAGCTTTCAGTTTTTCCACAGATTCGCTGGTGATCAGGTAACGCCTGCGGGTGCGCGCTTGAGTTTGCCATTCTTCAAGTAAGTTTTGATCGTGTCTTGCGCCACAGAAAGTTCGGCCGCGCAGACCCCAAGCTTATTGATTCCCGCTGGATCTTCAATTCTGCCGAAAATCGCGGAACATCATCCGGCAGTTCCACGGCCACGGTTTTATCTGCTGCCATGGCCCATTTGAGCCTGTTCTTCACCAAAAGCTTCATAAGCTCGGTTTCGGTCACGTCCAAAACCTGACAAGCATACCCAACCGTCACAGGTTTTTTTGATTGAACCACCCTTCCTCCTCTTGCCATTCAAGCTTAAATCAAAAAAATAAGTGCAGCAACTGCGGTCAAAATAAATAAGCGGCGCAACACACACGTTACGCCGCTTATTGTGGCAGGTGCAAACCCCGGCGCTTGTACTCACTGCAGAATATTCCAAAGCAACTGTCGCTCCAATTCTGTCTAAGCAGAAGACGCTCAAGGCCTGCATTATCAAAAGTCCGCAGTTCACCGCGGAATTTCGTGCACGAATAGCACAAGCCGTCAGAGCCTGAATGCGTGGAAGGTACCTGACAGTTCGCGCATCCGACTTCAACTTTGATCGTACCAGTTCTACTGAGCTCGCTTGCTCCTGTTCGGTTGGTTCTGGAAAAAGAGGCGGAGAGTTCTCCGCCAGCACACTGAGCCGTCCACGGCCGCCGCGACTGAGTCGTCCTCCTTTGCGGCCGGCATCTCGCGCCTCATCGGAGTTCCATTCAAACGCAGTGCCCTTCTCGTGCGCCGCGCGGTCCGCCCTTGCTGCCGAGCTCGCGCCGCCTTTCCACTGACAGAGATGCAAACCCCCGAGGGTTTTTGCGGTCTTGCTGGTCCATGCATCCTCCTCAAAAAATTGCTCAAATTACTGGCATGATAATACAATTTAACCTCTTGAACAATCTGCTTTGGCAAAAAAAAGCGCCGCAAATGCTCGCAAACGCTGTTGGAGAGTCATCATTTGACTGCTCTTTATTCTATTGATGGATCTGGAATGGCGCTGCGGGCTGATCAAGTCGTCCACGGCCGCCGCGGCTTACTTGTCCGCCTTGCGGCCAGCGTTACGCGCCGCCTCGGCGTCCCATTCGTAAGCCTTGCCTTTCTCGTGAGCAGAACGTCCGCCTTTGCTGGCGATCCTGCGCTGTTTTTCTGGATCCATGGAAGCAAATCCTCGGCGGTCCGTACGGTCTTCCTTACCCATATGCCCTCCCTAAAAATCGAAGCTTCACAAATTACTGGCATGATAATACAATTTAACCCCTTAAACAACCTGCTTTGCAAAAAGAAAAGCGCGGCAACTTGCTTGCAACGCTATTTGGGCTGAGACCAGTAGAATTCATCGGACACACTGGCGAGCGGTTTTCTTGAGGTAGGCGCATCATGCTTCCTTGCCGCTTCGACGACGCGTAAAAGTTTAGGGCCCCGGATCTCGGCCATGAACTTTTCAGGATCTTCGGGCATTACGACCAGGAAGGTTTTGTCAGCGTCAGACACGGTCCAGTTAAGCTTGCCGGAGCGATGAGTTCGGATAATTCACGCAGGGATACGCCAAAGATCCGGGCGGCGTCTTCACGAGTTGCCAAGTTCGAAGGATCGCTCATCCGCCTCCTCCTTTGCTTCAAAAATTTTGAGCCTTGGACAAAAAGAATCTCGCTCAAAACAGTTTTTTGTACTCTTGCCGCAAAGCGATGACCGATGCCGTAGTGATCTGGAGTTTTTTCCCTTTTTTCTTGCCGTAAAGCTTGCCGTCAGCCAGGCGGTTATGGATCGTACGGACGGACAAGCCCAGAAAATCCACGACTTCGCGAACGGTCATAGTACTCTTGACCGGTGGCGGCTTGTTGGCAAAAAGCCGGCCGTAAAACTTGCTTTTGAGCAGAGCTGCACGCAAAGCATCTTCCGAAGTCTTCCAAATGTGCGCGCGGCCAAGTTTTTGTGAAACCCGGCCTCCCTTGCGGGCGATCCGTTTTCGCTGCTTGGGGCATAAAGAAGCCAAGTATTCCTCCACTTCAGTTGTTCAGGACCTGCGGTTGATAAACTTATAATATAAATCAATCTCTTCCCAAAAGCTTTAAGAACTCTTTTTCATTAATTATTTTAACACTCAGCTTTTCGGCTTTGTCGGCTTTGCTCCCGGGGCTGTCGCCCACCACCACGTAATCAGTATTTTTTGAAACTGAACCGACCCAATCGCCGCCGGCTGTGCGCACAGCTTCTTTCGCCTCATCCCGGCTCATGGAATCAAGGCTTCCTGTGACGACAACTGACTTTCCGGTCAGAGGCGTATTTTTTATTTTAATCGTTTCAATTTTAATTCCGGCTTTGATCAAATTTTTCACCAGATCCTTATTGGCTTTGCTGGCAAACCAGCTAAATACACTTTCTGCCACGACTTCCCCGATGTTTGATATTGCATTAATTTCTTCTTTGGCCGCGTTCATGATCTTTTCAACTGAACCGAACCGCTGGGCCAGATCAAAGGCTGTTTCTTCGCCCACATGCGGGATTCCCAGAGCATAAATAAATTTAGGCAATGTGATCTTTTTGTGAGCTTGAATTGAAGCGACAATATTCTCAGCGCTCTTTTCACCAAATCGCTCCAGCGACTGGATATCTTCTTTTTTTAAATAAAACAGATCCACGACATCAGAGATCAATCCCTCATCTTTGAATCGCTTCAAAATTTTCGGCCCGACCGTGTAAATATCAAAAGCTGAGACAAAATGCTCCATGGCCCGCAAGTTCTTGGTCGGGCATTTGGGGTTTTCGCAAAAATAATCAGCGCTCTCCTCTTTCCCGCCGATAACACGGCGGACTGCGGCACTTTTACAAACCGGGCAGTGCTTGGGCATGACAAACTTTTTCTCCCTGCCGGTGCGCATCTTTGGCAAAACCTGGACAACTTCGGGAATGACGTCTCCCGCCCGCTGGATGACCGCAGTATCTCCTATGCGGACATCTTTTCTCCGGATTTCATCCTCATTATGCAATGTGGCCCGGGAAACCGTGGTTCCCGACACGAACACCGGGCGAAGTTTGGCCACAGGAGTTAATTTGCCGGTGCGGCCGACCTGCACAAAAATATCCTCAACGATTGTCGTGACCTGTTCGGGCGCGAATTTGTATGCGATCATGCCGCGTGGCGCTTTCCCCACCGCTCCCAATCGGTTGAACAGACTGAGGTCATTGACCGAAACAACAATGCCGTCGATCCCGAACGGCAGGCTGTCGCGGACCTTATCTATCTCTTTGTAAAATTTAAAGACCTCGTCCAAATTTTTGGCGAGCTTTTGGTGCTTGCTGGCTTTGAATCCCAATTTTTTCAATTCCGCATGAACATGCTCATGAGTCTTCTGCGCGAAGTCAGTGACGATATCATAAGCAAAAAACTGAAGCTTGCGCGTTGATGTGATCTTGGGGTCGAGCTGGCGGATGGAACCGGCAGCTGCATTGCGCGTATTCGCGTACAAAGGCTTGTCCTCTTTCTCCTGCTGCTTGTTCAGATCCTCCCAAACCTGTTTGGTCATGATCGTCTCGCCGCGTACTTCAAGATCTTTTTTGACGGGCAGTTCCAAAGGGATGGATTGGATGGTTTTGATGTTCTCCGTGACATTCTCGCCGACAAATCCATCCCCGCGCGTGGCGGCAATGGCCAGCTCGCCGCTCTCGTAACGCAGACTGATGGCCAGTCCGTCGAATTTCAGCTCGCAAAAATAGTCAAACTTCTCTTCAGGCAGGATCTTCTTGATACGGATCTCCCAATCCCTGACCTCGTCTGCCGAAAATGCATCATTTAAGGACAGCATCCGCTGTTTGTGCCTGACTTTTTCAAACTTATCCAAAGCCACTCCCCCGATCCGTTGGGTCGGCGAATTTTTCAGTTTGAACTGTGGATATTTACTCTCAAGCGCAATCAGCTCCTGGGTCAGGGAGTCATAAATCTCATCAGTGACAGTCGGGTCATCCTCCACATGGTAGCGGAATCGGAGCGTATTTATCTGATTTGCAAGCTTTATGATGCGTTTCTTGATATCCTGATCGTTGATCTTTGACATAGTGTTTTTAATATCGTAAAATTGGGGTAAGTTTGATTACGTAAATTTGAAATACAAAAACGAGAGAGAATGAAATACATTAAACCCCACTTATCACCCGAGCTGAGAGCTCAGATCACCCCGCAGAAGCGGCGGGATGTGAAATTGACCGCAGCCGGGGTATTTTTTTTAGTCGCAAGCATTCTGCTCATAGTCAACCTTTGGCCGAAAAAGGACATCTCTCCCGTAGTTAATAATAAATCAACCGCGCCAATTGCACAATCAACTGCTGACCCGGCAATTACCGACCAAAAACAGGTCCTGGGTGCCGCCACTCATCAGGATCCTGAGCCGCAGTTCACCCAATATGCCGTAAAGAACGGCGATACTCTGTTCAACATCAGCCAGCAGTATAATGTCCGCTGGGACTCGATCGCCCAGATCAACAATTTGGCCGAACCATACGTTCTGCACGCCGGGCAAACTCTGAAGATCCCCCAAGATACCACTAGTAAGGTCCCTAATAAAATTTATACGATCAAAAACGGCGATACGCTGGCAAGCATTGCCAAGCAGTTCAACATTACGGTTGATGACATTATTGCAGTAAACCCAAATCTGCAGAATTCGGATTTAATTACCGTGGGTCAGGTGATCAAGCTTCCCTAACAGGCAGAATATAGAATTTAAAAATATAATAACAAAACCGCCCGTTGAGGGCGGTTTTCATAATTCTGCTTATTGCGGCTGCGGCACGGTAATATTGATCCTGCGGCTGAATAATTCTGAGTTTGAGGTATCGCAATCAGCCACGGCAGTTCTGGCGGCACAGCCTCCCGAATTGATTGTCGGGAAATTCGGCATGCCCTGATTGGTATTCAAGTTCACGGTCGCATCACTGACGGACAACAAAGTCACTTTCATCCGTCCTTCAGAGCCTGGCGCTACGCTAATAATATTAATTACCTGCGTTGCACCGGGTGGTACCGTTACCCCGGCAACCGGAGTGGCGCTTTGATCTATGCGCACGATATTTACGGAAACATTGTTAGTTCCTGATTGGTCAATGACCGTCAAATTAGTATAGGGATAAGCCAGCAGGTCCATATCGCCGTTGATATTACCCGGATCATATAGATAAAAAATAAAAGGGACATTGGCTTGCAGTTTTATGACTGCACTGCCGTACGTTTTGCACAAAGTATCAAAAGAACCGTTGCTTAAGGTTAGCGGGGTTTGACCGGTGGCGCAATTTACCAGAGATGAAGCTGGTAAACGTTTGATCGCCCATAAGCCTTCTTCGCCGCCTGACTCCGCAGCTGAGATCGCAGGTTCCGTGGCTATCACGGCTCTGGATGCTCGCAATTCCTGAATGGCGAAAGCCGCAACCGACAAACTGATCAAAGCCAAACCCGACATGACCAAAACCGAGATCAGCAGGGTAACACCTTCTTGGCTTCTTTTTGGTTGAATTTTCCTAAAAGTCAAATCTAGCTTCATATATAACAATATTATATCAGTTATGGAGTAAAATACCGAATAATGATTGTATCCGGAACAAGATTAAGGGAATGTTATAAGAACTGCTCCGGCTCCGCCCGCTCCGCCCGTCGTACTAGTTTGATATCCCGCAGCGCCTGCTCCGCCTCCTCCATACAGACCGTTTCCTCCGGTTCCCCCATACCAACCTGCTCCTCCCCCGCCCGCGCCTACTCCCGTTGCGCTCGTTCCATTCACCGCGTTTGCAGGGGTACTAGCAGTGCCGCCTCCAACACCAGGAGACGAAGTACTGAATCCTGCCGCAGATATTACCGCATTCGAGCCCGAAACATCCACAGCTTGACCGCCTGTACTTCCGGCATTGCCTCCTGCGGTACCAATGCCGCCGCCTATTGCGCCGCCGTATCCTCCCCCTCCTTCGCCAGTTACACCTTGACCGGCTGCGCCAGCTGCACCGCTAGGGCTGAAACTTCCACCCGTACCGCCGACTCCCGTATTGCAGCCGCCCGCCCCGCCGCCATTTCCGGTGATGGTTACTCCGCCTACTGTCACAGTAGTATTTCCGCCGGCCGTACCGGTCGAACCGCCGGCGCAGCCGGAACCCCCTGTACCTGCGCTGCCCAAACTATAAGAAACAGTCGCCCCAGGAGATACAGTAAAAGCACTATAGGCTACTCCTCCCGCTCCACCACCGCTACCAGTTGAGGCATCTGCGGGTCCGGCTCCTCCTGCCCCACCGCCGCCGCCGATTGCCCATGTTTGTATACTTGTAACTCCAGCAGGAACCGTCCAAGAGGAGCCTGAGGTCAGCAAAAATGCACTAGGACTAGGATTATACCGGATAATAACAATTCCGGAACCGCCGGCAGCTCCAAGTCCTGATGAGCTTCCGCCCGCGCCTCCTCCGCCGCCGGTGTTGGGTGTAGCGCTGGTACCGTTTCCAGCGGCTCCGCCCGCGCCTCCTCCGCCGCCTCCGCCAAGACCGGGAGTGCCGCTTACAATGCCTCCTCCACCGCCGCCGGCATAGAAGATAGCTGAGCCGGAAATGGAACTCGAAAAACCCGCGCCGCCGGTTCCGCCAACAGTAGCACTGCCGGCTCCTCCAGCAGTACCACCTCCTCCACCACCACCGCCGCCGTAAGTAGAAGTAGTGGAACCCAATCCGCCATTGTTACCCTGACCCGAGGTACCGGTTCCCGCAACTCCGTTATAATCGCCGCCGCCGCCGGAACCGCCGTTTCCGGGAGCAACTCCATAAGTAGCGCCGCCGCCGCCGCCGGTAGCAGTGATAGATGCAAATACTGAATTAGAACCGTTCGCTCCAGAGCTGGCACCTCCTGCCCCGCCGCCGCCGATTGTTACAGTGTAGGGTTGAGCAGTAACTGCCAGCGTGCCGGTTTGCACTCCTCCCCCGCCTCCGCCGCCGCCGCCCGTGCCGCCGCTGCCGCTGCCTCCTGCGCCTCCGCCGCCGACTATCAGATATTGAATCGACCCGGAACCGCTGGGCGTGAAAGTCCCACTCGACGTAAAGGTATGGATCTCATTGAAGCCAGAACTTGTAATAGTGCCACCTGTGGCGAATGCTGCCGGGGCATCAACTCTGATCTTTGCCGGCTCAAATCCGGTATTGCCAGAATTGTCATAAACATGCAGGCCATAGACCACAGACCCCGCGGCATTATCAAGCATAGAGCTGCTCCATGGGCCATCCGAGCCAGCCGGAGCATTGACTGAGTTTACCGGAGTTGCTCCGAAGTTACAGCCGGCAGTGCTGCCCGCAGGATTGCAGTTGCTGACATCATAGACAGCTTTCCAGAGGTCAGCTTTCAGAAGATGCGATCCTCCGGCATCAGTGGCTGTGAAAGTTGCGGTAACTGCGTTTGAACCATTTCTCGGCTGCACATCAAAGGCTGAAACGACCGGAGGAGTGGCTTCTAGAACCGGTATAAGATAACGAATAATAACAATGCCGCTGCCGCCGGAACCGCTGCCGCCGCCGCCGCCTCCTCCTGTATTGGCGGTCCCATTTGTTCCGGCGCCGCCGAGGCCGCCCGCTCCGCCGCCGCCGGCGCCGCCAGGACCCGAAGTACCGCTTGAGACATTACCTCCGCCGCCGCCGGCATAGAAGACAGTTGCGCCGGAAATGGTACTCGAAGCACCGGCTCCGCCGGTTCCGCCAACAGAAGCGCTGCCGGCTCCTCCAACAGCACCCGCGCCGCCGCCGCCGCCGGCTCCGTAAGGAGAATTAGTAGTACCTGATCCGCCATTGTTACCCTGACCGGACGTACCATTTCCAACGGAATAGGTATAAGAGCCGCCACCACCCGACCCGCCACTTGCAGCAGCAGAACCATAAGTGCCACCGCCACCGCCACCGAGAGCAGTGATAGATCCAAATACAGAATTAGAACCATTCGCGCCGACGCTCGCACCTCCTCCGCCGATTGTTACTGTGTAGGATTGAGGGCTAACTGCCAGCGAACCGTTACGCATGCCGCCGGCACCACCGCCGCCGCCGCCCGGATTGCCGGCACCACCGCCCGCTCCGCCGCCGCCGATCACAAGATAATCAACTGATGCGGGGGACGATCCAATAACCGTGAATGTACCGCTTGAGGTAAAAGTATGGATCGCATAAATACCAGAAGTTGTAATAGTGCCGCCTGTGGCGAATGCCGCATGACCGTCAACTTTGATCTTTGCGGGCTCAAATCCGGTATTGCCTGAATTGTCATATACATGGAGGCCATAGACCAAAGACCCGACGGCATAATCATGCAAGGTGCCGTTCCATGGGCCATCCGAGGCGGGCGGAGCATTGACTGAATCTACCGGAGATGCACCGAAATTACATCCGGCAGTACTGCCCGCAGGATTGCAAACACTGGCATCATAAGGAGCTCTCCAGAGGTCAGCTTTCTGTAGATGCGAGCCTCCGGCATCAGTGGCTGTGAACGTTGCAGTAGCTAAATTTGAACCGCTTCTCGGCTGCACATCGAAAGCTGAAACGACCGGGGCAATGCCCTCCACTACAGGTGAAATATAACGAATAATAACTACGCCGCTGCCGCCGGCACCGCTGCCTGAACCGCCGCCGCCGCCCGTGTTGGGGGTCGCATTTGTTCCGTTACTAGCGCCGCTTCCGCCAGCTCCCCCGCCGCCTGAGCCGCCAGGACCAGGAGGACCGCTTGAGATACTGCCCCCGCCGCCGCCGCCATAGAAGACAGGCGAACCCGTGATAGAACTTGCAATACCGGCTCCGCCGGCACCGCCGTTTGTATTGCTGCCGGCTCCGCCACTGCCGCTAACCCCGCCGCCGCCGCCGCCGCCGTATGGCGAGTCAGTACTACCCGCTCCGCCATCATGCCCTTGACCTGCCGTACCCGTTCCAGCAGTACAGTTATAAGAGCCGCCTCCGCCTGAAGCGCCATTTGTAGCATTATTACAATAATTACCGCCGCCGCCGCCGCCGAGAGCTGTGATAGCTCCAAATACTGTATTGGAGCCCTTGGGGCCTACGGCCGCTCCTCCTCCGGCACCGCCGGCACCAATTGTTATAGGGTAGGCTTGAGCAGTAACGGCCATGGAACCGCTGAACACGCCACCGGCTCCGCCGCCGCCGCCGCCAACACCGCCGCCCGCACCACCGGCTCCGCCGCCGCCGACCACAAGATAATCAATTGTCCCGGAACCGCTAACCGTAAATGTACCGCTGGTTGTGAATGTCGCAGTCGTAACTCCGCCTGAGGTTGTAATGGTACCGCCGGAGGCTGATAATCCGAATGCATCAACTTTGATCTTTGCAGGCTCAAGACCAAAGTTTCCCGCATTGTCATAGACTTGAATGCCATAGATATAAGATGCGGCCGGAGGAATTTCAGAAAACATTGCCGGCGGTGATGATCCGGCGTTCCAAGTATCTGCAGCCGCTGGAGCGGTGATAGTTGATGCAACAGACCATACACAACCGGTATTGACCGTGGTTGTACAAGTGGAAGCGTCGTAAACCGCTCTCATTAGATTTGCTTTCTGCAGATGCGAGCCTCCGCTATCAGTGGCAGTGAATGTGGCAGTAACAGAACTTGATGCTGTCCTGGGTTGTACGTCAAAAGCAGATACTACAGGAAGCGTCGTATCCGGGGTTGTAAGAAAACTGATGATCACAATACCGCTGCCTCCTGCGCCGCCGGCAAGCCCATTCGAGCCTGAACCGCCGCCTCCGCCTGTGCCGGCAGTTCCGGGCGACCCGGCAGAAACTTTTCCTCCGACGCCGCCGCCGCCAAGGCCGCCGGCGCTTGCAGATCCTGCAGCATTGGTTGAGCCGCCGCCGCCGCCGCCGGCATAGTAGACAGACGTACCGGTGATGGAATTTGCAAGACCAATTCCCCCATTTCCGCCATTTGTGCTAGAGCCGGCTCCTCCAACCGCACCTGCGCCTCCGCCGCCTCCGCCGCCGGAGGCAGGAGCAGTAGTAGAGGCAAGACCGCCATTGTTCCCCTGGCCGGCTGTGCCTAATCCGACTGTATCACCCCATTCCGCTCCGCCACCCGAACCGCCATTAGAAGCTTTCGGATCAGTCCAACCATTGCCGCCACCACCACCGATAGAGGTGATGGTTCCGAAACTTGAATTAGAACCATTTGGTGCATTGGCACGGACATTGGCAACGCCTCCAGCACCTCCGGCACCTACTGTGACAGAGTATGAACCTGGAGTCACACTATAATTCGCATTGTAATTATAACCGCCGGCTCCTCCTCCTCCGCCACCGCCACCGCTAGCACTGCCGCTGCCGCCTCCGCCTCCGCCCACCACCAGAACTTGGACACTTTGCGGAGATGCAACCGTAAACGTGCCGCTTATCGTAAACGTATATACGGTATAAAAACCGGAAGTTGTGACACCGTATGAGGTTGAGCTCACAAAGATCTTGGCAGGTTCCAGTCCAAAGTTTCCCGAATAGTCATAAACGTGCACGCCATAGATGTATGAGGTATCGGTGGGAGGAGTATCAGTCATGGTACCCGACCAGGAATCTAAGGAGGGATAATAAATCTTGGCATTAGAGATTGAATTATTACTGCCGCCTATGGATGTATCAAATAACAAGGGGTAAGTCGGCGATTGAACGCTGGTATAAAATACCGTCCCGTTCCTTGAATATTGGACTACGCCTCCTACAACTGCGATTCTGAATACATCCCCGACAGCATAAGTGCCTGTACTGCCTTTTTGTACTCCTTTTTCATAAACATAGAAAAAACTACTTTGTTGCAGCTTTATTCCAAAATCTATATCGGCATCACTCTGATCAGTATTTCCATTGCTTAATCCGCCGGCCATCAAGCCGGTACCGCTCGCGTAAGTGAATTCCACATAACCGCCATCAGTGCCGATGGTCTGGGTCGAAACAGCTCCTGCGTCATAGGTTCCATCCGTTCCGCCGGTTTTTGTCAGAGTGTTTCCTGTCGCAGTCGCATTTACCGCGCTTGTCCATACAACATTATTGGCGGGAATGGTTGTGTTTGCCGCAACAGCCCAATCATTGCAGCCGGAATTATCCGAAATCGTGCAGTTGGTTCGGGCAGTAGCGCGCCAAAGCTCGGCATTCTTCAGATGCGAGCCTCCGGAATCAGTGGCCGTAAATGTGGCGGTAACTGAACCTGAAGTAGTTCTGGGCTGAACGTCAAACGCTGTGACGACAGGCGGGGTAACTTCGCCGACCATTATCTTCGTCTGCTGGAATCCTGTGTTTCCCGCATTGTCATGGACACGCAGTCCGTAAACTTCGGCAATATTGGCCGGAGGAGTATCGGTAAGATTTCCGGTCCAGGAATCTGAGACTGTTGAGGCTATCTTGGCATTAGCGATTGAACTATTAAGTTCTTTTATGGATGTATCAAATAACAAGGGGTAAGTCGGCGATTGAACGCTGGTATAAAATACCGTCCCGTTCCTCGAATATTGGACTACGCCTCCTACAACTGCGATTCTGAATACATCCCCGACAACATAAGAGCCGGCAGAGCCTTTAGGCACTCCATTTTCCTCAGCATAGAAAAAATTACTTTGCTGCAGCTTTATTCCAAAATCTATATCGGCAACACTCTGGTCAGTATTTCCATTGCTTAATCCCCCATCCACAAAGCCGCCAAAACCGCTGCCGTTGTAAGTGAATTCCACATAACCGTCACCGGAGTCGATGGTCCGAGTCGAAACGGCTCCCGCATCATTGGTACCGACCGCTCCGCCGGTTTTTGTCAGAGTATTTCCGGTAGCAGTCGTATTTACCAAACTTGTCCATACAACGTCGCTCACGGCGACTTCGCTTTCCACAGCAGCCCAATCATTACAGCCGGAGTCATCTGTAGTCGTGCAGTTGGATCGGGCAGTGGCCCGCCAAAGCTCAGCATCCTTCAGATGCGAGCCTCCAGAGTCAGTGGTTGTGAAAGTTGCGGTAACCGCGCCTGAAGTAAATTTTGGCTGAACATCAAAAGCTGTGACAACCGGAGGAGTAATATCGGGATTTGTCAGATAGCGAATGAGTACAACGCCATTGCCGCCAGTGCCGCCGCCGCTGCAGGTAGGATTAGGAACGGTATTGATGCGGCCTCCTCCTCCGCCGCCGCCGCCTGTACCGTTGATGCCATTGCCGCCGCCGCCGCCGGTACCGCCAGTGCCGCCGCCGCCAACTCCTCCGGTACCGCCAGATCCGTTGGCACTATTAGCACCACCACCGCCGCCGCCGCCGTAGTAAACAGTCGCGCCGGTGATATCGGAAGGTATTCCAGCGCCACCGATGCCGGCTGCAGCAGTCCAACCACCACCAACCGCCGTAGCACCGCCGCCGCCGCCGCCAAAAGGAGGATTGTTTGAGTTCATGCCGTCATGTCCTTGGTTAGGTGTTCCAAGCCCGGCAGTGGCAGCACCATTGCCTGCGCCGCCCCCGCCGCCTGAGCCGCCATTGAGACCGCTGGTACCATAACTGCCGCCGCCGCCGCCGGCGATAGCAGTGAGACCATGAAAACTCGAGTTTGACCCTGAGCTACCAGTGTCTCCAGAAATTAGACAACTGCCTGTGGCACCTGTGCCCCCGCCGCCCACAATTATAGGGTAGGTACCCGCCGCAATTGACATCTGTCCTGTAATCACTCCTCCGGCACCACCACCGGCGCCGTCAGCTTGTCCGCCGCCGCCGCCGCCGGCAACTATCAGGTATTGAATCGTCCCTGCGCTGAAAACCGTAAGTGTGTCGCTTGTACTAAAAGTACGGACAGTATTTGAACCACTGGTACTGACAGCGCCGCCGGTGGCGAATCCTGAAGCCGGAGTCGGGTAAGTAGGGGTGGTATAGAGAGGAGTGGTATAACCTGCGCCAAACACCCGGAGCGGATATTGCCTTGTAGCAAACGAGTCCTGCAGGCTCATGGTCACGGTGTCTTTGGCCGCAGTTCCGTAGTTTGACTGCAGATCCAGGACCACTGTCACATGAGGCTGATCGTTAGCGCTCTTGGCCGGTGTATAGGGATCGGTTGTGGGCTGGATATAAAACAGCAGATTGGTAACCTTTGTGCCGCTGGAATTCATATTAGCGTTGGCCCCGCCTTTGTTTATGAGCATGTTCGTTCCGCTCAAAAAAAAGTGCTCAACTACGTTGGCCTGGTTCTGGATATATAAGTCACTGGTGCCGGAAACCGTGCTTGATGCGTAACTTGGGTAATTGATGGTCCCGTTGCGGACCTCTTTGGCTAAGAACTCCATGATGAACCGGGCGTCCTGGGCCACGGCTCTCTGCGCCCGGCTTTTGCGGTCCAGCTGGATGGTTGATATATATACACCCAGAATTGAAGTCACGACAAAAGCGAACACAGCCGTGGCGACTACCGCTTCGATCAGGGTAAAGCCTGAATCAGATCTCAGGTTACGGGTTATAGGTTTTAGATTCATAGCGCTTTCAGGCTGCGGGTTTGTTTACGGGACAAAGATAATGCCAAAAGATTTTGCGATCATCTCCTGCTTGTATACCGACTGATAGCAAACGAGTCCTGCAGGCTCATGGTCACGGTGTCTTTGGCCGCAGTTCCGTAGTTTGACTGCAGATCCAGGACCACTGTCACATGAGGCTGATCGTTAGCGCTCTTGGCCGGTGTATAGGGATCGGTTGTGGGCTGGATATAAAACAGCAGATTGGTAACCTTTGTGCCGCTGGAATTCATATTAGCGTTGGCCCCGCCTTTGTTTATGAGCATGTTCGTTCCGCTCAAAAAAAAGTGCTCAACTACGTTGGCCTGGTTCTGGATATATAAGTCACTGGTGCCGGAAACCGTGCTTGATGCGTAACTTGGGTAATTGATGGTCCCGTTGCGGACCTCTTTGGCTAAGAACTCCATGATGAACCGGGCGTCCTGGGCCACGGCTCTCTGCGCCCGGCTTTTGCGGTCCAGCTGGATGGTTGATATATATACACCCAGAATTGAAGTCACGACAAAAGCGAACACAGCCGTGGCGACTACCGTCTCAATCAGCGTGAACGCCGATTGAGACTTCCCAATTTTAAAATTTGAGATTTTATTCGGTATTTGGAATTTGTTATTTGGCATTTCTACCTATAGTCCTTCCAATTGGTCATATGCTCCTCGACCACGACCTTGCAGGACGAAGATAATGCCAAAAGATCTTGATTGGAACTAAAGGACGGGCAGCTTTTTCCCCGCCATGCCACAACGGATTTTACGATCATCTCCGGATTCTGAAAAGTATAAGTATTAGCGGGGACCGAAGGAGTGCCAGCGTCCGGAGGATTAAATCTGATGTTAATCATGCGGGCAAAAACGGCCTGACCGTTGGCTGTGGAGGAATAAGTGCCGTCGGCCTGCAGATACAGATCATAATTAGCCGTAGCATCTAACGACCAGGTGGAAGTCGTAGGGTTAGGGGCAAAAATCGCCCGCTGATTACCGGAAGTAAGATTATAGGTATTGTATCCGGGAACAGCCTGATAGACTTTGGGGTAGCAAAGCCTGCCGCCAATGAGGTCAGCACATGACTGCAATCCCCAGCCCTGTACACTCGTAGGATCCTTGGCATCAGCTGCCAGCCAGTTGGAATCGCGCATCATCCGCACGATTTCAACACCTTCGCGGGCCAAATTAGAGGCAACAATTTCGTTTTGTGACGTAGTTGCGCTGGAAAAAGCATATATTGCCAGCCCCAGCCCCGCGGTTAGCGCTGTGGTCAAAATGAAAATCGCTACGATGGTTTCGATAAGGGTTTGCCCGCTTTGCCTATAGTTTTTATTTCTGTTTCTCATAATGGTTTGTTTATATTTTATATTATAACACTTATTATCAGTTATATTCAAAACTCAAGCAATTTCATAAAATTAAACAACATAAAAGTAAATCTGTCAAGGAGAAAGATATTTTATTGTCTTTGCTGCGCCTGACACTGGTCTTTCCATGTCGGACTGTCGATCTTATTGCACCAATCAGTCTGTTCAGAGGAGCTTTTGGCATAGGCATTGATCATGCCTAGCAGTTGTTGATAACAGCTGTCCTTGCTGGCAGCGTCAATCCGGGCGCAGATCGCAAACGGCAATGACCTGTCCCCGACTGAAAAAGAAGCCGTGTCATTGACCAGAATGCAGTAATCGGTCCAAGTCCGCCCGAGCAAACCGCAAAGGTCAAAGGTCTGATCCAGATTCCCGGCGGCGATCGGATGGATCTGCCTGGCAAGCCCGTTGTAACACATCTGCCGCAAGTCGGTTTGCTGCAAGATACCGCACTGGCCAGCCACTTTTTTCAGATCGCCGCTAAACTGCTGGTACATCAGCGACGGCTGGTTCGACCAGCAGGCCAGCAAATATTTCTGGCCGATCCTGGAATCGTCACAGGGATAAACCGGATCTGAAGGTTTGACCCAGCGATCGGCAGAAACAGATCCGTCGTGCAGAGCCCAGATATTTTCCATAAACACGCCGTCCTGGCAGTTAAAGGTCGGAAAATCGGGAACGCTTTTAACCATGTCATCGCACATGGTCAGTGATTGGGTTAAATTTTTATAACCGACAAATGCGAGAAATCCATGTCCCACGGCGTGGGAGCATTGCGGAAAAACGGTGCTGACACCCTCAGTCCTGCAGGCATTCATGACCTTCGCCACTTCCGGAATGCCGCCCGTGGCGATCGCGTCCAGTATAAATCCGTGATAGCAGGAGGCCAGAAAATATTCTTTGCATTGCGAAAGCCCTGTAACCCCGAACTTCTCGTACAGATAATCACCCACTGTATGATTGAGTAAATGGGTTTGCCCGGTAAACGGCAGCCCGGAATTAACCAGATCGTCCTGAGCTTCGGACGGGCCTACCCTTTCGATCAATTTTTTGTACCATGCAACTTGTTCGGTAAGAATCGTGGTATCTTTGATCTGAATGATCTCATCGGCTGTCGAAACCGGAAGCGGTCCGTTTCTCCTGATAATAAGCCTGGACGCAAAAAACAAGATCGATCCTAGGACAAGGAAGACAACGGCTAAGAACCCCCAGAAATAAACAAAGTTAGGTTTTTTCAATTTTTGCCGAAATTCGATCATAAAATTACATTGGAGCAAGAGATTGGCTGGTTGTAGGGCACTGATTTTTCCAATTAGCAGGCAGGCTTTCGCACAAAGCTTCCGCCGTTTCTTGCCATCCGACATAAGTTTGGAATGCGACTTCCCGGGAAGCGCCAATGATGCAATGATACGAACCGTCGCCCTTTATCTGACTGCAAGATCGTAAGATCTGCGGCAATTTACCCAGATTCATGTCAGTAATATAATAACCCAGACTTTCGGAACACGTGGAGCTGGATATTTCGTCAGGCGCTTGCGCGCAATAAGCTCCGATCTTCGGAATATCGATGCCGAACCGGGTTAAAAAAACCTGGGATTGATACCGCGCGCAATTATAATGGTATTTGTCAGCAAGCGCCGAGCAAAACTGCCAGGAATGCGCCGGATCAAATTCATTTTGGGCCAGATCCGATGCATGTTCCATGAACACTCCGTCATAACAATAATTTTGGTAAAGTTGGTCAAGATTATCACAATCAAGCAGAGCTTTCCCGACCTGGAAATGTTCCCAGGTCAGAAGTCCGTGCCCCATGCCATGGATACAACCGTTATAATTCTGAGTTTTATCAGGCGGGAAAATTTGAATGCAACGGCTTTGGATTTCTTTGACCACGGACACGCCTTTTTGTTCCAGCAGTTCTTGTGAGACGCCGTGGAAACAGCCGAATCCAAAAGTTTCATCGCAATTGGTGATGCCATCAAGCCCATACTTGCTGTACATCCCGTTCCCGACCAAATGAGCGAACTCATGAGCATTCTCTGCCTGCTGGCCATTGATCAAAAACGCCGATTTCACATAAGTCCATGTCTTAACCGGATCTGCTTCCGCAGCCCTCTTGATCAAATCCAGCTGATCTTGGTAATTTAGGTTCCGAAACTGATCAATCGGCGGCAGGCCGAGTGAAACCGCTTGCTGCCGGATGGATTTAGAGCTAAGCAAAGCGATACCAATCCCCGCGGCAAATAAAAAAATAATCAAAACCGCCGCAGGCAAATTAAAATTTATTCGCATCACTCTTTATTCCTGTATGTATTTAACCACAGCAACAGGCAAAATGCCAGCAATAAGCCCAAAACCCAGTAATCAAGATGGGGATGGGCCGCATTGTAAGTGATCAGGGATTCGTTCAAAGTTTCAAACTTTATCAAAATTCCCGTTGACTGGGCAAAGGACAGGAATGGTGCGCCGCCTTTTGAGACGATAAAAGCAAATCCCAGAGGGATAAAAACCAGCGCTGCCAGCAGATTGCCGAGAAAGAATGAAAAAATGCGATGGCCCACATTTATTCTCAGAACAGGTTTTTGAAAGATGCTTAAATTTAACAATCCATAATGTTCGACAAGACCTGCCAGGATCAAAAGCGGAATGATCATGCCGGCCATAAAGCTTAAGAGCAGCAGGTTGACTTGCACAAAGCCTGAGCTCAAGCTATTCAACGACAAAATCGCCCCGTAAATGGGAGCCGTGCAAGTGCTGCTTGTCAGGCCAAAAATAATGCCCAAAAAAAAAGTTTGCCAAAACTTGTGAACAGGCCTGATTCCGCCTGAGTATAAAGGCAAATAAAAATTAAACAGCGACAATAGACCGAAAATTACGAGCAGCCAGCCTATGATGCCAAATAAAACCTCCCGCGAATAAATCAACAAATGGACCAAAAAATTAAACCCATAGCTGAAAGGAAAAAAAACTAAGGCAAACCCCAGACCGAAAAACACCGTGGCCAGAACCAATTTTTGTTTTTCAGTGAACACAAAACCAAAAAATGCCGGCAATAGAGCCGGCCCGCAAGCAGGGAGCAATGTCAGTACTCCGCCTAAAAATGCAACAGTTAGGCTTACGGATTGGGACATTAATTTTTTAAAAGATCATCAAGCTTTTGTTCAAATGTTGCTGTCGGCTGGGCTCCGATGATTTGCTGGCCGTTAATTAAAAAAGTGGGCGTGCTGGAAACGCCGTTTTGGTTTGCCAGGTCAGTTTCATCGCTCACGGCTTTTTGATATTTGTGGCTGGCGGTGCACTGGTTAAAATCATTTAAGTTAAGGTGCAGGTTCTTCGCCAGGCTTTGGAGTTTGGCGGCACTGAAAGTTCCCTGGTTTTCGCCGCTTTGGTTGTCATACAAACTGTCATGATAGGGCCAAAATTGACCCTGGTCAGAGGCGCACTTGGCGGCTTCAGCCGCGTCTTTGGATTCCTGTCCTAAAAATGCCACATTGACGAAAATAACCTTGACCTTACCGGTATCAACATATTTCTGCTTCAGCTCAGGCAGGCTGCTGTCAAAAAATCTTTTGCAGAAAGGACATTGGAAATCGGCAAACTCATACATAGTGACCGGCGCGTTTTTATCTCCGAGCACAGGCTCGCTGCCGCTCATGCCCGCCAATAACTTATCAACTGATATCCCCGCCACCCCTCCTGGAGCTGGCGCAGCTGCTGCCTGCGAATTTTGCTGAGTAATCTTGATTTTCAAAACACGTAAATTGTATACGCTGAATCCCAAAGCAGCAACACTCAATATGATGCTGATTACCCATCCGTACTTGCCTGCATATTCAATAAATTTTTTTAAGTAAGCTGACATTTATTTTACTGAATCTTGCCCGCTATTCCATCAATAGTTACGGTCTTGCTGGCCGACCCTTCTAATGTTTCCACGCTTATCGTCGCCGTGGTAAAAGCAGCAGTAGTAGTGGCATTGATCGTTCCGATATCCTTACCTGCAGTCAGGACGCCAAACGGCGGCATGAACATAAATGATATAGAAGAACTGGCAATGGCTCCGTCCAATACCAGGCCGCTTGCTTTGATCCTGGTATTGATCGGCAAAGGATAAGTTTCAATAGTATCAGGAGCCGAACTGCATGTGCCCGCGCTGTTGTTGTTGTGGACAGCGGATAAAACAATGGCGCCCGAATAATTAAAAGTAATATAGTAATACTGCGGCACACGGCAAGTTGCATCCGTGTTATTCGTATTTTTACCCGTGAGGGTAAAATTCTGGGCGTTTCTTATGGCATTAACTACCGTATCGCCGGCTATCACCGCTTGTTTCTGTTTTTCAGCAGCCCGGAAATTAGCCACACTGATCCCTGCGATCATTGTGGTTATAAAAAGCACCACCATCAGCTCAATCAGGGTGAAGCCATAACTTGTAGCGTGTAACCTGTGGTCTGTAGGCTTATTCTTTTTTATGTATTTAAGTTTCATATTGCAAAAAGCTTTATAGTCCGATCAATCTAAGATACCAGGTCATGATCGGGTTCCCTGCCAGCATTACTATTATAGCAGACAAGCTCAAAAATATCCCAAAGGGCAACTTAGAGCCGAATTTTTTGCGTCCCATTAGGATCAAGGCTATTCCCACAACTGCGCCTGACCCATAAGCTAAGATCAAAACTAAAATACTCATTGGCCAGCCGGCCAGGTTCCCCAAAACGAAACCTAATTTTACATCGCCTAATCCGATCCATTTACCCCGCGAGATCAGGTACTGCGCAAGAAAAAATCCTGCAAACCCTGCCCCGGAAAGCAAGCCTGCCCAAAAGACCGGCCAGCCTTGAAGAATGTTATAAAGAAGAACCAGGACCAAACCCGGCAGCAAAACCTTATCCAGGATCAGATAATGGTTAAAATCATACACTGCTATCACCAGCAGAAAACAGGCGAAAATTATATTTAGTGCAAAAACCCAACTGAAAACCATTTGAAACTTTAAGGCGAACAAAACAAAAATTAACCCTGTGGCCAGTTCAACAACCGGATATTGCCTGGAAATTGCAGCGGCGCAATACCGGCATCGGCCGCGCAAATATAAAAAACTAAACACTGGGATCAAATCCTTGGCCTGCAGTTCCTTTTTACAGCTGCGGCAATGAGAACGGGCAAATAAAAAAGATTCGCCGGAAGCAAGCCGAAAAATCACAACATTCAAAAAACTGCCGACAATCAATCCGAAAATAAAAATAAATAGTAGCGTCATAATATGACAAACCCCGTTGCTCAAGCATCGGGATTTATTCTAAATTCACTTTCCAGTCAATTAAAACGGAGCTGAAGTAGTTATTCCGGCGGAACCGGAAAGCCAATAAGTACCTGCTGGACCGAGGTCAGTAGCGCCCTCGGTTTGAAACTGAATTTCATAATCAGCGGAGACGTTTCCCCCACACCCCGTAGAAATATTCCCTCCCTGTGAGTAAGTATACGCGTAGGCCGGAGTGCCATTATGCAGAGGATCCTGAGGAACTGTCAAAGTTGGAGACCCGGAACAGGAAAGCTGTCCTTGTACGGCCTGCGCCGCGTTCCAATCGGCGGGATCCGGATAGCCTGAGCCTAAATTGTAGTAAATATCTAAGCCTGTTTTGATCTGTTGCATATCCGCCAGACGCCTGGCATCGCGGGATTTGAGCCGTACGTTGCTAAGCGCAACTACTATGATAGAAGCCAAAAGCCCGATGATCGATACGACCACCAGAAGTTCAATCAGAGTAAATCCCTCGGCCCTTTTCAATTTTGAAGATAAATTTTTCATAGTTTTTGTTCAGAACTATTGGATACCTTTTGAAGCTAATGTGTGCGGCCCGGCGGACAAAACGTCAGTTTTTTGGCCCAGACAGAAACTCAGGTTAAAGTCTTCTCCGTTGGCTTTTTGAGAATAAAGGTATTGGTTCTGCGTTTTTGTGCATAAGCCGGAAGGCTGCGGAGGTGTGGGCCAGTTATCGAGGTAACCGGTCATTCCCATAGGCTGAGCAATGCTTTGGCCGGTCGGATAAAAACCATTTTCTTTATAATAAATCTGCAATGCAGTTTGGATGGCGGCAATATCCGACATTCTCTGTTTGTCGCGGGCTTGGCCAACGGCAAAAAAATAAGCCGTCAAACCGGTCAATATGAGCAAACCAATCATAATAATTAAAATCAGCGATTCAATGCTGATAAAGCCTAGTTCATGGAATATGGAACATGAATCAATTTTTTTCGGTTTTGTTTTTTTTGTTCCATGATACATGTTACAAGTTAGGTGATTTAAATGCACTTGATCCCCCACTTTCTAATTTGAGAAATCTCATAGAAGAAAGTGAGGGAAGAAAGTACGCTCAACTCTTATACTTCAGGCTAGAATGGAGCCGTAGTGCTGATACCTGCGCCCGAAGCATACAGCGGTACACCTCCGGGGTATCCCCCTGTAAGAGCACCTAAACAAAAGGCGATTTTGTAGGCAGTGCCGCCTGGGCCTTGCGTATAGGTGTACAAGTTTTGCGGGGCTGTACATGCACCGTCGTTAGGCGTCGGCGTTGTCGGCCAAATAGCAACGTAAGTGCTCCAAGCTGGGGAGCCGTCCGCTGGTGTAGGGCCTGTGGTTGACGCAGTTAGCGGCAACGGATAACGGTTATTATCGTTGTAGAATATTTCCAAAGCGGTCATAACCTGTCTGATGTCTGCGAGACGTCTGGCGTCACGTGATTTTTGACGAGCAGAGTTCAGAGAAACCAGCACGATAGAAGCCAAAATGCCGATAATAGCGATAACCACCAATAATTCGATCAAAGTAAAACCCTTATTTTTTCGATTAAACATGTTTCTCATAATTTCACCCCCTTCCATTTAAGAAGGAAACCACAAATTACATCAGAGGCAAAAAGGAAAATGAAGAATTTGTTCAATTCCCTAACTACCTCTTATGTATTATTGCTTCCTGTTAATTTTTGTCTCATACCTGTCTTAAGCAGCTCCAGCTAAACTATATATCGGAAGTAAAATTCCTGCAACCATGACCGCCACCGCCACGCCCAGGACCAGCATTATAATAGGCTCAAGCAGGGTCGTTAAGGTGTTCAAAACTACCTCCATCTCCTTCTCATAAAATATCGCCAATTTGTCCAAAATTTCCTGCAAACGGCCGGTAGTCTCGCCGATTTGCGTCATTTGCGCCACAATCGCCGGGAATTCGGGCCTGGAGGTTAGGGCGGAAGCAATGCTTTTGCCGTTGCGGACCTGTTCAGCCGCCTCCAATATGATCTCTTTATAGACTTCGTTCCCCACTATATCGGCAACCGATTCTAGCGCCCTGACGATTGGGATCCCGCCTGCAATCAGTGTTGATAAATTTCTGGCGAATCGGGTCATATAGATTTTTTGGAACAAGGAACCGAACACCGGCAGGTGGATTTTGACATTATCGATAAAATATTGTCCGCCCGGGGTTTTACTGTAAAACCGATAGCCAACGATCAGTCCGATGATGATTGCCAGGACCAGCCACCAGAAATGCTGGACAAAATTCATGGTCGCTATCAAAATCTTGGTTGTGAACGGTAATTCAACGGATGAGGCCTGCAAAACGCTGACCAGCGGCGGCAGAACGTAAGTAAACATCAAAAACCCGACGACGACCAGGGTTCCCACAATGAATGCCGGGTAAGTCAAAGCACCGATGACCTTGGACCGCAGGTCATAGTCCTTTTCCAATTGATTGGCCAAAAACGACAAGGATTCATCCATAGTCCCCGACAGTTCGCCGGCCCGGATCAGGTTCACATAAAGTTTTGAAAATATTTTCGGGTAACGGGCCACGGCCGAGGAAAAGCTGTCGCCGGATTCCACAAGCTGAGCGATCTCGCCCAGAACGGATTTCAATTTTTTGGAAGCTACCTGGCTTTGCAAAATTTTTATCGCTTCCACGATCGGAACCTTAGCGCTGATCAAAGTAGCCAGCTGTCGTGAAAACAGCACAATATCTTTCGAAGAGACCCTGTCAAAAATTTTCACGCGTTCAAAGATGTCAACCTTGTTGCTCGGCAGCATTTTGATCACGATCAGACCGTGCTCTCCGAGGATCTCCAATGCATTGGTTTCATTGACGGCTTGAACCGTGCCGGTCCGCATCTTGCCTGTATTATCCCGCGCTTGGTATGCAAATTCCATAAATTATCTTCTTAATAATCCTTCAAATAAATCCTGATCCGTCACATACGCGACTATGTCTTCCAGCCTGACCACGTTACTCCTCACCAGCAGCGCCAAACTGTTGTCTAAAGAAACCATCCCTGCGGCGGCCGAGGTATGGATAATGTTCGGCAGTTCGTAGGTCTTGTTTTCCCGAATAACGTTGGATACGGCGTTATTCTTCATCATGATCTCCACCGCCGGCACCCGTCCCCCGCCGATCTTTGGAAGCAATCGCTGGGAGATGACAGCCACCAAAATATTGGCCAGCTGCGTCCGAATTTGATTTTGCTGATACGCGGGAAAGACATCGATGATGCGGTCAATGGTCTGGGCGGCGTTATTGGTGTGCAGTGTCGCAAACACGAGATGTCCCGTTTCAGCCACGGTGATCGTCGTGGCGATGGATTCCAAATCGCGCATTTCTCCGACCAAAACCACATCCGGATCTTCACGCAAAACTGCACGAAGAGCGCGGCCAAACGAAGTCGTATCAAACCCGACCTCGCGCTGGTTGACCAGCGACTTGTCCTGAAGATAAACAAATTCGATCGGGTCTTCAATGGTCACGATATTTTGCGCGCGGGTATGGTTGATCAGATCGATCAGAGCCGCCAGAGTTGTCGATTTTCCGTGCCCGGTAGGACCGACCATCAGGACCAAACCCTGTTTGTAATTGATCAGGTCCTTAAGCTGGGTCGGCAGGTACAATTCCTCGATCGTTTTGATCTTGTTCGAGATCAGGCGCAGGGCCGCGGCCGGATAACCTTTCTGATAATAAACGTTGATCCGAAACCGGACATTGTCTTTGAAAGAAAAAGAAAAATCCAAGTCCTTGTTGTCGCGGAATTCTTTTTTTTTCTGCTCGGTATCCAGTAAAACGTCCACGATGCCGGAAATCGCATTGCCGGATAAAACCTCATAATCTTTCAGCTCCACGAGTTGGCTGTCAATTCTAAGTGTCGGGGGCTTGCCGGCAATTAAATGCAGATCTGATGCTTCTCTTTGAAGCACCAGCATCAATAAAGTATTGACTTCAAGTTCTGTTGATTTGTAAACCATATCGATTTAGCTTTAATTGCCCGTAAATTCTGCCGATAAGCAGGTCCGGAGTGACTGAAGACAGTTGAAGCCAATCATTGGCGCCGGAACTTAGAGCCTGCTGGGCGTTTGCAATGTCGGCAAGGAAGATAAACGGGATGGAAGCATAAGCGCTTTGCCGCCTGCAAAACTTCAACAATGCCAGTCCTGACAGCAAGGGAAGGTCATAATCCGAAACGACTAATCCGGGCTTGGCAAGTTTTAGTTTGCGCAGGGCGGTTAAGCCGTCGTGCGCCGAATCCACGGAAAAATGAACAGCCAGGCGGGGATGATAGAGGTCAACTATCTTTGGATCTGAATGGGCAAATAATACGTTAAACATATTTATTCTTTGGTCGCTCTCACCACTTCTTCAACAGTTGTGATGCCGCGCAATGCTTTTATTATGCCGCTTTGTTGCATTAAAATAAAATGTTCCTCTTTGATGGCATAGTCTTGAATTTTTGCAGCCGGCTGACGGTCACCGATCATGATCTGAATTTGCCTTGAGATCGCCAGCATTTCATAAATGCCGATCCGGCCCCGGTATCCGGTATTGCCGCAAACCGGACAGCCGCGTCCGATATAGACCTTAATATTTTCCATATCAATACCTTCCAATTCTTTCTTATCGACTGTGACCATGCCCTCACGTATGATCTTCTCGATTTCTTCAGTCGGTTTTACCGCTGTTTTGCATTTATCGCAAATTTTTCGCACCAGACGCTGGGCTCCGATCAAGTTCAGCGAGTCGGTCAATAAAAACGGCTCTATACCCATGTCCATCAGGCGAGGAATGCCGCCTACGGCGCTATTTGTGTGCAAAGTGGAAAATACCAAATGTCCCGTCAAAGCCGAGTTGACGGCCAGGTCCGCCGTTTCCCGGTCGCGGATCTCCCCCACCATTATAATATTCGGGTCTTGGCGCAAAATGGACCGAAGCCCCGAAGCAAAAGTCAATCCGATCTCCGGACGGATCTGAGCCTGGTTGACCCCATCAATAAAATATTCCACCGGATCTTCCAGGGTCACAATATTGACTGCTGTCGTATTTAATATGCTTAAAATGGAATACAGCGTAGTTGATTTGCCGCTCCCAGTGGGCCCGGTCATCAGAAACATGCCGTGCGGCTTTCTAATAGCTTCCTCCACGATCTCCAGCCTGCGGCCGGTCAATCCCAGTTCGCTCAGGGTCGGCGCGCCGGCTGATTTATCCAGAATGCGCAAAACCGCTTTTTCGCCCACAACAGTCGGAAAAGTTGAGACACGGAAGTCGATAGGCTTGCCTTCCAGGTTCAGATGGAACCGGCCGTCCTGGGGCAGGCGCTGTTCGTCGATCTTCAGATTGGATAAAATTTTGATACGCGACAAGATCGCCGCATGTACGGATTTCGGCAAGATCAGGGAACTGTGAAGCACGCCGTCAACGCGATATCTGACGCGCAGATCCTCTTCCGAAGGCTCAATGTGGATATCGGAAGCACGGGCCTCGATCGCGTGGCGGATAAAAACATCCACGATCTTGGAAATAGGAGCCTCGTCAAAAATTCTTTGACCCTCATCAAAAACAACTTTGCTTTCAAGCTTGCGCTGGTCGATCTTTTCTTTATTAACCACCTCCTCCAATGCCTGGGTTACTTCTTTCGTGATACTGCCGGACTTCCGAAAAACTGTCTGAAAACTATTGTATGAGGTGATATAAAGTTCTACTCTGTATTTATTTTTTTGCGATAAAAACTCCAAAGCTTCCAGCGCAGCAAGATTGGTGGGATCGGTCAAGGCTACTTTAAGGACATTATCTGTCAGCTCAAACGGCATGAACTTGTAATTGGATACAGCTTCCTTGGAAGTAATATCTATAACTTCCTTCGGAATAGTTTTGTTCCGCAGGTCAACATAAGGCACATTAAAAAAAAGACCGCGGGCTTTTGTCAGATCTTCTTCTGAAATATATCGCTCGCTGACTAGATAATCGAACAAGTTCCGGTGGGCTGTAGTTGATTCGGCCCGGGCTTTGATCAAATTATCTTTAGTTATGAAGCCCTTTTCCAGCAAAAAATTTTCAAAACTGAGGGTCTTTTGTTGCGGAGAGCTTATGACTTTGTTATTCGCCATCGCCTAATAATTCTTAAATGGGTCATCGCGTCCAAGTTCGCCCGCACTAACCGTCGCCGGCGGGTAGACTTTTAATAACGTAAAAGTACCTAAATTCAAAACTGATGTGTCCAGCTTCGTGCTTTCCGGAAATACGGCCGGCGCCGAATAAGTCCCGTCAGGTTTAAGCACCGGGCCTAGGCCTGCGGCATTGCCGGTTGTGTTAAGCGGGCTTGGTGCATTAGCTTCCGGCGTCGCGGGGGTTGAGCCGCCTCTGCCCCAAAGAAAAACCCCGATGCTGATAACTACGCATGCTATGATTAAAATAATATAAAGTTTTTTGCGTTTTGGATCCATATATTATTTCTGATAATAAGTCTGTAAATTCATTTGGTACTGGATTAAACCATTTTCATCTGTTTTCAAAGACACGTGGCCTACGTCTACTATCCGCAGATGGTCTTCCAGCCTGATCATAAAGTCCTTGAACGAAGCAAAGGTGCCGGAAGCAGTAAGAGACACGGGTATTACCTGAATAGCATTAACCGTGGTTGCCGCGGTGGTGGGTGTTTCTTGTATGGCAATATTGGAGAGCACTACTCCGGATGATTTTGCCAGATCTCCGAGACTGGCCGCAAAGTTGGCCATGTCTGATGATTTAATCGGGAGGGACAGGTTGACCGTATCAGCGTCTTTTTGATAGGTCTGATAATCGTCCAAAAAGCTCTGAACAGAGGCTAGGTCGGAAGTTATTTGCACGTTGTCGCTTTGCACTTTTGCCAGCTGGGCTTTCCCAATGGAATATTGGCTCCATTGCGGTGTTGTAAGAAAATACCCGACGCCAAAACACGCGAGGATCAGCAATATGGCTATGTAAATGATTGTTTTAAAAGTTACTTGGGCCATAATTATTTTTTAAGAAAAATATCCGGTGTCACGTTCATATCGATGGAGAAGATATATCCGTTAATGCTGCCGGTGGACGGTACTGCGGATAACAGTTTGATCTGACTGAATTTGGGGGAAGTGGACAGGCCCAAGATCAATTTCCCGAGATCCGTATAAGAATCAACCCGGCCTTCAAGGTGAATTTTACCGACCTGTGTCACGTCCAAACTTATGAACTGTGATCTGGCATAAGTTACCCTTGATAATTCGTCCAGCAACGGCGATACATATGTATGGCCGTTCAGCAGAAAGCGCAAATTCGCCAGTTGCGCCTGGAATGACTTGGCATTTCCGAGTTTGCTTTGCTGATCATTTAGTTGTTTCGTAAGATCCTGATTGGTGCTTGTGGCGGTAATTGTCTGGTCAGCCAGAGATTTATTCAGGAAAAATATTACCGCGGTAATACCGACTAAAACGACTAAAATCGCTGACAAAACAGTAATCACTAATCTGTTTTGGCGCTGGCCGAGATTAGTGGTGTCTTTCAATCGGTTTTGAAGCAGGTTTATTTCAGCCATTGTCGTAATTGGTCAAACCTCTGCGATTTTGCTTGCACAAAATATGCAATGGTCGACGTATTACTTCTCTCGAAAAAATTGTTCTCGTCCAGCTCTTGCGTGAAAGGGCTGGGCCGCAACTCAATTTCTTCGTAATTTTTTATTTCATTAATAATCATTTTTATTTATCGGAGCGTCGCATTGCCAATCCGACCGCGACCGCCAAATTTAATCCCAAAGGTTCGATAACCGGCCTAAGGCTTGGGGAGAACAACACTTGGCTCCAAGGATCGGCCAAGACTACGGGTTTGCCTAATCCGGAAAAATATTCTTTCAAACTCGGGAGCTTCGAGCCGCCGCCTGAGAGTAAAATTTTATCAATCCGCTCCCCCCGGCTTTCAAACAGGCTGATCAATTGGGATGCTTCGCTTTTGATGATATCCAGGATCGGCCGCATGACGGCAGGAATCTGCTGCGCTGAACCCGACAACCCAAAATCCTTTTTGAACTGCTCGGCGCGGGCAAAGTTCACTGACAAACTTTGTGCAATGCTTCCCGTTACCGTATCTCCGCCGACATTTAAGTTCTTCGACAGCCGCAGATATCCGCTCTCCACAAGATTAATGCTGGTGCTTTTAGCTCCAATATCAATCACAAGATTAATGTTTAAATCCTCTCCTACCAATGATCTTATAAGCGACAGAGATTCGATTTCCAAGGCCAAGGGCTCTAATCCCGCCATCTCAAATACTTTCAAATAATTATCTATTACCGTGGTTGGCACTGCTGTTAACAGAACTTTGATCTTTAATTCAGGTCTGGAATTGCCGGGCTTGAGGTCTTGATCATTTCTTGCCCGTTTATCCTCTATTACACTCCAGGACAGGGCCACTTCTTGCAAAGGCAGGGGGACGTATTTCTTGGCTTCAAATTCTACGGCGGTTTTCATCTCATTGTCGGGAATTTTCGGCATCTCAATGACAGAGGTGAAGACCGAGCTGTTGGGAAGCGAAGCGACTATCTGATTGGTTGTAACTCTTGACTTTGTAATGAGATTTTTGAGCAATTGAGCGGTTTGGGTCACCCCGTTATTACCGTCCTTGGCCGCAATCTGGTAAGAAAAATTCACTAAACCGTAGGTTTCCAGGATAAATTTGCTATCTTTTGGCCTTAATTGGACAATCTTGATGTTTGATGATCCGATATCCACCCCCAACTGACTTTTTGATTTACCAAATAGCATTGTTTGTTTCTCTTCAGTTTATAATTCCCCTATCCCACCTCGGGTTGAGGGGCCGGGGGTGTGAGGGTTTTAACCTGAGGATATCCTCAATTGCTTCTGAATTATAATAAATATTACTTTTTCCGTCAAATTGGACACGATAATCAATAATTTTGATGAAATCCGCGGAAACAAAAGGTCCATTTAAACAAAAAAGACCTTTCCAATCCTAAAAAAGGGGTGAAAAAGTCTTCTTTGGTGGACCTGGGGAGAATCGGACTCCCACCCCCCGGATGCAAACCGGGTGCACTACCACTATGCTACAGGCCCCTTAGTCATTCGCAACTCCCCGGATTGCTCGGAATTTCCCTAATTTTATGAAATCTATTGCTTAAGGCCGCCAAATATCGAACTTAAAGGGCTGAGTATAAAACCTAAAACATTAAATATGTAAAACAGCGAAAGGATTACGAAAACCACGCCAACGATCCGGTACAAAGAATACGTGCCGGCCAGTCCTCCGCGAAGGTGATTCTCGGCCCATTGAACCCGGCCAAAGATATCGGTGAGCGCGACGGAGTATCGAATGAGCAAAATCCCTGCTATCACTCCGATCGTTCCTGAAATAAAATGCATAAATTTTTCTGGTGGGTGTGGGAAGGATCGAACTTCCGACCCCGTCATTATCAGTGACGTGCTCTACCACTGAGCTACACACCCTCATTATCAAGCCCTAAAATCAAATTTGCCTACATAATTTACCAAATTCCGAGCACTTTGTAAACCTTCTTGGAGAGCGTCTTTTACTGCTTGGTTTTTTTAAATAACCAGACTCCGCCGGCGACCAATACCAATCCGACGGGAAGTAGCAGAATGTTAAAATAATTCGTTTTCTTTTGGTCGGCAGAACCGTCAGCCGAATAAGTCTGATCTTTTTCCACGGTAAAATTAAACTTCGATTCTGCCAGGGTATCGCCGTCCTTGTAAAAACTAACTTCCGCGGTATAAGTTCCCGGATCGTTCAGTACTCCGCTCAAACTGGCATAGCCCGTGATATCCGCGGCCTGCGCCAAATTACCCGCAAGCATCGCGGGCCCGTTCTGTTTTTCAATTCGAATGAACGCTGAATCAAAATCAATGCCGTCGCGGGTGGCAGGGTTCAGAAGATAAACATCGTAAAGCGTGAAATCTCCGGTTAAGATGTTGCCGAGAGTATTATATTCAAATTCTATTAAATACTTGCCTACTGTCTGGGACTGAGTCGTGACCAGGCCATGTGCCGATGCCAAAACCGGCATGACCAGGACTAAAACCAGCAAATATTTCAATCGATTTTTCATGAAAGCATTATAGCAAATCAAAAACCATCCCGATTCAAGGATGGCTGTCGGCTGTAAATATTAATTAATGCCTGAGGGCCGGGCTGTACGGACACCCGGTGCATATCCGCCTGTGGTGGCACCTAAACAGAATGTGAGGGTGTAAGTTGCAGCTGTAGCCGCAGTATAAGTGTATTGATTCTGGGCCGTAGTACAGCTCCCGTCAAAAGGAGTAGGAGCAACAGCTTCTTTGGTCAGGATAAATCGTTCCGGTCGGAGCCGCGTTCCATCCACTGGTAGACCCGAGTCCCATACCTTCTATAACCGTAGCCGTTGCCGCAACAGGGTAGCCGTTTTGGTCATTGTAATAAATTTCCAAAGCCGTTATGGTCTGCCGCACGTCAGAAAGGCGTCTGGCGTCACGGGATTTTTGCCGACCAGAGTTCAGGGAAACCAGCACGATGGAAGCCAAAATGCCGATGATGGCGATAACAACCAACAATTCGATCAGGGTAAAACCTAAGGGAATTACTTTATTCAAGGTAAAACCTGAGGTTATCACTCTATTTTTCATATTTTGTTTCTTTTCTACTTATAATCTTATATTCAATATTACCAAATCGCGAAAAATTTATCAAATTCTGCCATGGCGCTGCCGGCCATGAATCGATATAAAGATTTCAAGCCCGCCGCCGGCACTTTATATTTATCTTTCATATTTTATTTATTTCGAGACCGGTCGGGCTATTGTTGAACTTCGGTGCAAAAAACTTTTGCCGACAACCATCCCGATCACAGTGCCGATGATGGCCCCGGCCACAAAATCAGAGAACCAATGGATGCTGATAGACACTCCCACACCGATAAAAAACGCATAAAGCAGAGCTAAATATTTAACTGTTTTATTTTTCGGATACAGCATGATCAAAGCCACTGCAGTTGCAAAAGCAATTGCCGAATGCGAAGAGGGCCAGCCCCAAAAAACTCCTCCCCGCAAAAATCCGAATCTGAACACTTTGCTGATGTCGATGCTATCCAAAAATTGCGGCGGATACATTCGCCCGGTCAAGGCTTTATAAAAAGATGAGACAAATGAAGCCAGAATCGCGGCCTGCCCTAATGCAAAAGCAGCATTCAGTTTTTCCGGATCTTTCTTGATCCTGCCGTCAATAAACAGAAATCCCGGAACCAGGATCGGCAGAATACTTCCGAGGACAGCCGCGGAAAACGAAAAAGTATAGAGGAAGGTGTGCCTGAAAAACTGAAAATAAGCCCAATCGAATCCTGTGACGGCAAGAATATACGTTAAGACCATGGCCAATATCTGCCAGGAAAAATTATAGCCGGAAAAACACCGGACAAGATTCTTCGGGAGTTTATAAAATAAATTCAAAAGGCTGTCTGGCTCAAACTTCATAAATTAATTTTAGCATAATAAAAAAGGAACCGCTCGGGTTCCTTTCAAAAAATCAATTGGGTAGCTAAAAGCTGTGGCCAGAATGCCGATCATCGCCGCGCCGCCTGATCTTTTCCAGAATATCGGTGTGCGTAAAGTCGATGATCATCCGACGCGGATCCGGATTACCCCTGTTACGGTAAAAAAGATGGCGCACCGGCCATATAGTGAGGCTCCAAACCCGGACAGGAGCAATAAAAACCCATTCCCATGGCCAGGTTTTGACAGTCATAGATCCCTCCTTGAAGCACAATATTAGCAGTCTAGAAGTTTAATAACTAAAACGCAACTGAACCTGAATTGTTACAAAAAGAAAAGACCCATTTAAAAATGAGTCTTAGTTATCTGCGCTTCAATCTCAAGTAAGGGCTGACCTCTGACTCCTTCGTTTCAAAAAGAGCCAGCCCCACATAATTGAACTCGACGATCTCCAGGTTTGCGAGGTTTTTGAATTCCTCATAATCCGGATGCTTCATCGGAAACCTGATGATCTTTTTTTCCCGGTTACGGCCGGTTGTCGCAAGCTCCAGCCTGATCCCCCGGAATAGGAGAACTTTCTTTTCTTTGAGATGGTATCGTCCTTGCGCGAGGCCGCGGGCGTCATTCCGACCTTGGTTGGATATGGCCTGGTTCGACTGTGAATTTATCCTCAGCAACCTGAAGAGGGCGATGATGCAACCGACGGCTGCAAGCACGAGCGGAAAGAAAATATACCACGGGGTTTCCCGAATGAAGCGCATCACGTCCTCCTTAAATGACTCTAAAGCCTATCAAAAAAGCCCGAACAAGTCAATCGTTCGGGCAAACAAAAAAGTAGTATTTAAGGACCCTGATCGAACGTCAATAGATCAAGATCGCTGAAATAATACTGCTGATAAAAGCCAGTACAGCAGTAATAGCAAGGACTATGCGAAAACTGTCAACGAAAGATCGTTTGATCGCGGTTTTCGCCTCTAACTTTTCTTGCGGAGTAAAATTTTCCGCAACCTCAATGCCGCCCAGTCTGTCGGATTGCGCAAGGATCTGCTGTTTTTCCGAAACCGCCAGTGAAGTTTGTGCTATCCGATTCCTAAGACTGCTCCCAAAAAAAGAAATCGCCACTGCCCCCAAAACCGCGACAGCCAAAAGCGCCGCCACGCGTGCCACTGCATTGTTGACCCCTGAGGCTGAACCGGAAAAATGTTCCGGAACCATCAGAGCGCTTTTGGTCAAGGGAGCTATGACCACGGCCATGCCGAGGCCGAACAAAATCAAGCCCGGTAAAAACGCTTTAAAATAATCCGCCCCAACACCCGCGAAGATCATCCAGACAGTGCCGGCAGAAACCAGTAAAGGGCCTACGATCATAGGCAGCCTGGGACCGATCTTATCCGCCACTGTCCCGCCGAAACCGGACAGGAAAGTTATGATAAGTACGGCAGGCAGTAAGGCTAAGCCTGCCTTAAGCGGAGAAAAATCCTGCACCTGCTGCATATTTAAGACCACGAAGAATATAAGCGAGTTGAGGGCTCCGTATAAAAATAAAGTCGCCAAGTTAGCGCCCAAAACCAGTTTGGATCTGAATATCGCTGATGGAACTAACGGCTCGGCGGTTTTTCTTTCCACGAAAACAAACGCGATCAGACACGCCAATCCGCCAAGCAAACCTGCCAGGACAGATCGGTCCTGCCAAGTTTTGACAGGCCCTGTCATCAATCCGTAAGCTATCCCGAACAAGCCAAGCAGGATCAGCAGCGTCCCCCAAACATCCAATTTCCTTGATTCAGCATTTTTGGTCTCAGCCACGGCGTATACAGTCAAGGCCAATGCCAGAATGCCTAAAGGAAGATTGATATAAAAAATTGCCCGCCAGGACAGGGTTTGGACCAGCCAGCCGCCGATGAACGGGCCGATTGCGGCTATCCCGCCGGAAAAGCCTGACCACAAACCTATCGCCCGGCCTCTTCTGCTTTCAGGAAAACTAAGATTAATGATGGTCAAACTTCCCGGGATCATCATCGCAGCCCCAATCCCCTGCAAAGCCCTGAAAACCGCCAGCTGGATGATGCTTTGCGCCAAAGCGCACAGAATCGAAGCAAGAGTAAAAACAATGATCCCCAGAACAAAAACTTTTTTTCTGCCGTACCGGTCGGACAATGAGCCTGAAACCAAAAGCAATGATGCCAAAAGAAGCGGAAAGGCATTGACGACCCAAAGCATATTGTCAAAACTGGCGTGAAATTGGTTTTGAATGGCCGGGATAGCGATGTTCACAACACTGCTGTCCAAGAAAGCCATGCCGCTGGCAATAATGGCCGCAAATAAGATCAGCCACTCCTGTTTGCGTGAAATAGTTTCCATATAAATAGCTTATACTAAATTTTCAAAATTAAAAAGGAAAAAAAATATCTCAAATCAAAACCGTCCTGGTTCCTCAGGACGGTTTTCTTTTCTTAAACTATTGGATAACTGTGCAACCGCAGTCGCATGTTCCATCGGCCTTGCCGTGGACATGGTGACATGTGCCGCACACTTTATCGCCTTCGGGCATATTTTCGTCAGCCATAAAATTTTCCTTTCTAAAGATATTATAACAAAACTTTCCAAATAAAAAAGGAGCCCCAAGGCCGCTTTTTGGTCTCCTATAAATAACATTTGTCATCGATCTGTTTTCTGACGAACTCGCCAAGCGATACAACTTTCACATTCAGAAAATTATTGGCTGCATAGTGCCTGTCCATATACTCAAAGACAGGGAGCCAGCTCGCCCATTTTCTGTCGGTCATGGTCGGATCGTCCCGCAATTCCAGCAGCTTATGGAACAACAAGTCGTACTCCCGATCGGCTTGCTTCCAAAGCTTGAATTCCTGTTCGTCTTTCCTGCCCAGGAGCTTTGCGAAAAGCCAGCCGATCGCAAGGCCGATGATGGCCTGCTTCATAAATCCTCCTAAACTATTTCATCACCATCGGATGCTTTTTCAGAAGTTGCGCATAATAAACCAGATTGCGGGCCAGATTGTGCGCCATGTGCTTGGTGGCTTCATTGGCTAGCCGCTTTTCGCGATCCTTCGCCGGCGGCTGTCCCACTTCCCCGACCCAGTAAGCGCAGCACTCCGGAGGCAAAGTAAAATTCATCCAGGTCAGAACTTCCATGATCGCTCCCTGCACCGCCTGCGCCCCGTCTTCCGAACCGGTAATGCATATCCCCGCCACTTTATTCAATAAAGCCGATCTACCCGAAGCCGAATACTCTTCGTCCAAAGAATCCAATCTCTCAATTATCCTCTGCATTAGGCTGGAGCGTCCGCCCCACCAGATCGGCGTGGCAAAGATGACAATATCCGCAGCTTTAATTTTAGCCACGATCGAAGGCCACTCGTCGTCATCGCTTTCTTTATAATCCAAGCCCACAGGAATTCTCAGATCAGCCAGGCGGATGATCTCGGACTCCACTTTATGAGGCTTCATATTATCCAAAACCAGCTGCGCCAGTTCCTCGGTGTTTGATATCTCCTTGCCTTTATGTTTTAAAGAAGCATTCAGCACCAAAGCTTTCAACGGCATGTCTTCTATCATTTCGCATTCCTCTGACGGTTTTACTTTGTACATAAAATTTCCTTGTTTAATGACTGCCAGCTCTTATTATTTGATAAATATCGAAGACTACGGCCGAGTTTACCAGAATCGCGCCCGTAACCAACGCCGCATCATGGTAATAAATTCCTTTGACGAATATTATGCACTGCACCACAAAAACTGCGCTGGGCAGGATCAAAGATACATTTGTGGCGTTTTTCGCCCTGTGAATAATTGCTCCCTGTCGCCAATAGCCGCCGGCAACGAAAACATAACCAACAACCAAGATCAAACTCCATAATTTTTGGGCAGTCCAGAAAGCACTGTAACCGGAAAGGAATCTATACGCCAGGAAACTGCCGGCCAGAACGAACAGCGCACCGAACAAAATTTCCCAATACAATCTTTTCATGCATTTATTATATCAAATCAAAAAAATATGACTAATTCTTGATAAATCAAGCGCATGTGTTAATCTTTATTCAGGAGGAGCTCAATGGAGCGCAAAACAATTTCAATACCGAAAGCCTGTGAACTGGTCGGTGTCAGCCGGCGCACGATATACAACTGGATTGAGACCAATAAAGTCGAATATATGCGTATAGGCGACGGCACGATCCGCATCTTCATCGATTCGCTCTGGCGCGAAGCGGGTGACAAGATCAAGCCCGGCCCTGAACAGAATTTCATTCCCCCGCCAAAGGACATCCCTCCAAAATAATACAAACGGACCGCCGTGAGACGCCCGTTTTTTTATTGGATCAAGAAAATGCGAAGTCAATCCAAAAGCTTCAGGCCGGTTTCGGGGTTGAATTTACGGGTCATCGGCTGTCCGAATTTCGTCAGGAATATTTCGCAGGTCCCGGCTGTTTTCATGGACACAACATGCCCGCCCAATGCTTTCATGGTTTCGTCGGCAAAGCTGCCGTGCATGTGCACAGTCAGGTCATTCTCAAATTCTGCAATATTTCCGCTGACACCTGCTATCTCCAGATCCCGATCGAATTCCTGCTCCTGGTATTTTTTTGTCTCCAGATTATAGTAAGCAAGCTTCAAATAACTGCATGCGCCCAACCCGTAAAAAAAGACGGAAACGATTTTCTCCTGCTGACAAAATTGTTTGAGTGAAGAGATGACTTCCTCTCCCCTGTCAAACCTTAACACGTATTGATTGCCTTCGTGCAAAATAGTTTTCATTATTTCCCTATTTTTTCCAAATGAGTGTGAGTAAAAGAATCAGGATACTTAAGCCCAAAGCCTAAGATCCGATCCATGCTGCTGTGCGCGAACATGATCACTCCGGCAAGCTGCAGAATGCTGTTGCCGAAATAGATCCCCGATAAATATACGCTTATGGCCACGGCTCTGTGATGCAGGAGGTTATAAGTAAAAGCTCCGATCTTTGGATTTATCAGATACCCTATCATTCCGATATCCGGCGTCAGCAACAAAAGCGCGAACCACCACCAGGCAAAATGAAGCTGCGAGAACAGAAAGATGCCCAGACAAAACATTGCCAGTTCTTCTATTTTCAGGAGTTTATTCATGTTCTAACTATATAGCCGGAACAATAAAAGTGCAAAAGAAAAAACCGCCAACAGGCGGTTTTTGTCATTTTATTACTTTTTGTTTCTTCTCGCAGTTTATTTTTTACCCGGCCAGAGATGGCGCATGGCTTCATCAATCGCCCACAGAAGATAATGATTCCACATAAATCTGCCCTTTCCACTGTTAAATATAACCTCAAGTCGGGCGGACAGGCGGGTCAACAAGATATAGAATTTCCCATTTGCAATTGGACATATATGTTTATGGTATATACCCGGCCAAAGAAAATGTCAATGGTGAAAAAAATGAGCTCAAAATTATCCAGGCTCATAAAACAACCGCCTCCGGGCGATTGATTTATGCTATTCCTTGTTCTTTAAATTCTTCCAAAACTTGGCTCACTCCGTTGATCCAATTCGGACTCCCCGGCTGGACATAGAGGCCGATAAACTTTTCCGGAGCCACACCTTTGTAGTGGTCTTCCAGCAGTTTGTCAAAGTCCACTACCCACTCCGCGTAGCTTTTATACTTCCGCAGATTCGGTACGGACCCGCCAATGCCCGAGCAATTGAAATAATAACAATGCTTGCCGAAGTTGCTCTCCACAAACGAGATCGCCAGGATCAATTTCATGTTTTTGGCCGAGGCCAGCGCGGTCAAGGTCTGATCATCATCGGCAAACGGCGAATCTTTCTTCTCCAAATATGCCTGGAGTTGTTGTTTGCGTAAAGCCAGAGCTTTCGCCTGGAGTTTCTCTTCTTTATAATTTTCCCTTAAGAATTGTTCAAAAAAAGGCGAAGCAAAATCAATGAACTGTGCCTTAACCATGTCCGCGTGGTCAGCCAGATAAGTATATGTGGGACTTAGGGCAATCGGAGGTGATACATACAAAGCAAAAATTACTCCGACGGTAAATCCCGCAATCAGCAGACATATAGTTGCCAAGATCATGCGTTCCGCAAACCACGCCACGGTCTCAGAGTAGGCCGTTGGAATGCCTGTGAATTTCACAACTTCCCGAGCCATCCAAGTGCTCTTCTTGATGGTCTTGTGAATGTGACGAACTATTGGCGATTTTTTGTCAGGTTTTTTTGATTTCATTTTTGATCTTCTACGAGTTTAGTATAACAATTTTTTGACAAACAAAAAAGAGCCGTTCTCAAGACTCTTGATTAGCGGGACGAAAAGGTATACCTTGGAGTCGAAGGAGGACGCAATGAATCAAGGGCGTTCAATTAAGGATACTGTCCTCGATAAACTCTTCAATAACGCCTTATTTTTCATAGTTAGTATTCTGGCGCTGGTATTCGGACCCGTTCTTGTCCCCATGGCGATATTGGGTCTGCTAGTACACGCGTTCAACGACTGGGCTGAGGCCAAACCTCCAAAAACGGTCAGTCTTGTTCTTGAGTCTGTCAGCGATGATGGTAATGGTGTGGTGGTCTCGATCCGTCACATGCGAGAAAACGATTGGGTAGCCGGTAGCCGCGGAGAACCGGTATGGACATGGGGAGATGGCTTAGAGGAAGGAAGTTTTAACAGCGGCGTTATACCTCCCGGAGTCGAAGCGTCGGCTGCTCATGTTTTTGCACCCAGAGAAGGCCGGCGTAGCGTGTGCGCCACTATCCGAGAGAGAGGAGAGTGGTCAGAATGGAGGCGGCGCTGGATCAACCAAACGGTCATTACGCATACCTGTTTGCAGCTTCCTCCGCCAAAATTCAGCAAGCTAAGCGATTTCTAAGCGGCGTCACAGACGACCGCTTCTTTTTTTGCCAAAAAAAAGAGCCGACTTCACTGCATGTGAAAACGGCTGAACTTCGCAAACTACGGAAGTTGAAGGCTGAAAGTGCTTTTCGCATCCCCGATCGTAAGCAACTGCTCGTCTTTCTTGTCGCCGCCTTTGATGGCGATCATGCTCCAGGAATATCCGTAGCAATAATTTGAAATCATCGTCGACCCAAGCGCTCTCAAGCTGTCTATGAGATTCAGACTGCTACCGGAGTAAAAATCACAGGTATCCCAGTGATTGATCCCTGCTTCATCTCCGACGGCGATCAAGATCAGGCTTTTGTTCGGGATGGAGTCCAGATAGGCAGTGACCAGGCTTGGACTTACCGAGCCCCATGTATCGAAATTCTGTACCTGGCCTACCTGCTCACCAGTATTCAAATCGATCACGGCGATATTGAATCCCCTCCCACCGCCGGCACCCCCGGTCTTATGGTAGAAGGCAGTTCCGTTCTTACGGAACTCGGCGAAGGAAGACATTTTATTGCCTTCGGAAATGGCATCGAAGATCACGCTTTTGCTGATCGGCACAGAGTTCGTGGCCGTCTGCGTAGGCGCTGACACGGATGTAGTGTTGCTGCATGAAGCAGCCGCGAGAGCAGCGACGAGCAGGAAAACCCATTCCTTCACAATCACCCTCCTTAAGACAAACTTAACCGCGATTAGCGGTTTTTGTTTTCGTTTGAAGTATATTAACACAAACCGACCGAACAAAAAAAGAGCCGCCGAAGGTTCTTTACGAACCGCTTCCGAACATGTTAGGATTGATAGCCAAAGGAGGACATATGAAAAAACTGACTTTTGCAGCAATCGCAGTCTTTTCACTTCTAGCGTCGGTTGCGAATGCCCAGGACAACCCGGTGGCCAACCACGCACCCGCGGTGATTGTCGGTAGCACGTTCGGAGTTTCGTTTGGCTGGCGGGGTAACTCCGATTTCGCAAACATCCCCGAATCACTCCGGACGATCCCGGACTCTACCCAAACGTTCCCAGCTGACCATTTCATACAGGATTTGACCATGGGTACAGGCCAGCTCGGAATTTTCGTAAACATCAAAAACCGGGTGGAGTTGGCGGGCGGCTTCAATATGCTGATAACGGGCGGCAACAGCGATAAAAATATCGTCCAAGGGTGCTACTGCGAAGGTTCCACAGTCACATATTTCCAGATGCTCAACACTGGCGGATATTACGGCGAATATGTCGAGGGGTCTGTCCGCGCAATTGGGCCGGTCTGGCTACATGTTCAAGGACTGCTCAACAACAAAGACACCACCACGATAGATTTCAAACAGGGATTTAGTGCTTATGGTGGCGACGATACTCTACTCAAACAGACTATCGCCACACGCCGCGTACCGTACGGCATCCTGTTTGGAATCGGGCTTTGTGATTGTGACGAGGACAATGGCGTGGACGCGCGGCTGATGATCGGGTATATCCCATCTAGTACGACTCTCAATCCGCAATTCTCGGATATCCGATATACGGAAAATGTCAGAAAGCTGGCGGTTGGATTTTCGTTCAACTTTCGATTGTTTATCAACCACAAAGAAAAGTCCTGAATTAGGCTAAGCGGTTCGTCCCAGACGACCGCTTCTTTTTTTACGACGTCGCAAACTACGTAGTTAGATACGTAGTTTTGCAAAACAAAAAAGAGCCGACTTGTCCCGTTTGACGGGATCTTTAGGCTCTTGATTTCAATTCATTAAAATGATATGCTCTAATGTCCAAGGAGGACCTATGGAAAAATGGTCAAGTGCTCTGGTCGTCGCTCTCCTGATGATTGCGCCACCAGTTTCGGCCCAGCAAGATGAAGAAAAGAAAGTGGACCACCCGGAAGGTGTCACAATTGGTTTCAAAATGAAAGGCGGCCTGCAACCAGTCCTGTGGGCCAAAAACGTTTTCGGAAACTTTCCCGAAAACCTCACGACCTTTGTATTTGTCCAAGGTGGCTCCTTCAAAGACGATGGGGTCAACTTCACCCTTCGACCGACCTACCAAGTTCCTCTTCAGTTTGGACCTACTCTGAATTTCGGCAATCGGATTCAAATAGCAGCCGGACCTGCTTTTTCATTCAGATCAGGTACTTCTGATATCTACTGCGAAGGTGGCGGTGAGTGCGGTAGTTTTTACGACTACTTCGAGCTTTCGACAGCCGCTGCAAACATTGGAGTTTTTGCAGAAGCTTCCGTGAAAGTAGCTGGTCCAATCTGGTTTACAACTGAGGTGTCGTCGTATGGTCTCTGGCGGGACATCAATTTCAGCCAAGGACGCCACGCTCTCGACGATCTTAAGCCCAGTCTGCCGGAACAAACTATCGGCAGCTACCGAGTTCCTCTGATCGCTCTTGCCGGATTCAGATTCTGTGGAGATTGCGATAAGGATTCTCGGGCAGGCTATGGGTTTCTGGCCGGATTTTCGTACGGAGAAACCCGCATGGAACCAGGATATACCAATATCCAGTACTCCCAGAAACAAAAAGTGTTCATCTTCGAATTCTTCCTCGAAGAGAACATTTTCAACTGGGCCGGACGCAAAAGCGGATCGTGACCGCACAAAGCGGTCATTCCCGACGACCGCCATACCCCGTACTGACGCGTAGCGTCTAGTATCGGGGTTCTTTTTTTGGCAAAAAGAAAAGAGCCTTCGAATTACGAAGGCTCTGTGATTCGTCTAGCGGCGTTTGAGAACTCGGAGTTGCAAGATATTTTTCCGGAATTCTTTGCCTTCGGATTGCCCGATCGAACTTTCCCACCCACGCGCGCGTCGATAAGGATTGTATGTCAGATCCTGGAAAAATAGATTGCTCGTCGTGGCGTAAAACAGACCCGTTGCGCTATCGAACCAACGAGAGATGATGATGGCCTCAATGAGGTCGTTGCCTTCTTTCGGTTTCAACTCGTTCTCGCTTGTCGTAAACCGCACTAGAGAACCAACTGCCGGCATCGCTTTGGGAAAACGCGCATTGATTTTCATTCCATCCTCCTCAAAAAATCGAATATGATCCCGGGTTGCGAGACTAAACATAATACATCAGAATGGCCGAATTGTCAATACTATGCAATTTAAAAAGCCTCTGACCGAATGGCCACGAGGCTTTTATTTGTTTGCAAACAAATTATTGGGAATAAGTTTTTCGTCTTTTCACTTTGAAATCTTTTAGTATCGCTCCGACTTTAGGTCTGAGCAATCGACCATATACCGCTAGTAGCAAAAGATCGAAATCTCTGTACTACATGTTGCGGAATTCTCCTTAGAAAGGAGGTGATCCATCGACAGCTTCCGCTACCGATGCCTTGTTACGACTTCACCCCAGTCATGATTCTCACCTTATTCCTCAAAAGAGGCTTTCGGGCGTTAACCACTTCCATGGTGTGACGGGCGGTGTGTACAAAACCCGAGAACGTATTCACCGTGACGAGGCTGATTCACGGTTACTAGCGATTCCAGCTTCATGGGGGCGAGTTGCAGCCCCCAATCCGAACTGAGGATAGTTTTTGAGAGGATTTGCTCCACCTTACGGTATTGCGTCCCTTTGTTCCTATCCATTGTAGCACGTGTGTAGCCCAAAGCGTAAGAGCCACGCTGATTTGACGTCATCCCCACCTTCCTCCAGCTTAAACGCTGGCAGTCTAGTATGAAAATCAACATACTACGGGGGTTGCGCTCGTTCTCCCACTTAAGGGAACATCTCACGACACGAGCTGACGACAACCGTGCAGCACCTGTGTAGCACCCTCGAAGGTCACACGTTTCCGTGCGCTTGCAGCTACATGTCAAGCCTTGGTAAGGTTCCTCGCTTACCGTCGAATTAAACCACATGCTCCACCGCTTGTGCGGGTCCCCGTCAATTCCTTTGAGTTTTAGTCTTGCGACCGTACTCCCCAGGCGGAATACTTAACGCGTTAGCTACGGCTCGCACGAGGGTCGATACTCGCGCATGCCTAGTATTCATCGTTTACAGCGTGGACTACTGGGGTATCTAATCCCATTCGCTCCCCACGCTTTCGTCCTAGCAGTGTCAGGTGGCACCCAGTGCTCTGCCTTCGCTTTCGGTGTTCCGAACGATATCAACGCATTTCACTACTACACCGTTCGTTCCAAGCACCTCTTTGCCCCTCAAGTTTTACAGTATCTTAAGCAAACTCAGAAGTTAAGCTTCTGGCTTTTACCCAAGACTAATAAAACCACCTATCGGCACGCTTTACGCCCAATGATTCCGGATAACGCTTGAGGTCTCTGTATTACCGCTGCTGCTGGCACAGAGTTAGCAACCTCTTATTCTGCAGGTACCGTCAAAAATTCGTTCCTGCTAAAAGCGGTTTACGAACCGAAGTCCTTCTTCCCGCACGCGGCGTCGCTGGATCAGGCTTTCGCCCATTGTCCAAAATTCCAAACTGCTGCCTCCCGTAGGAGTCTGGGCCGTGTCGCAGTCCCAGTGTGGCGGATCAAGCTCTCGCTTCCGCTACCCGTCATAGCCTTGGTAAGCTTTTACCTTACCAACTAGCTGATGGGACGCGGGCCTTGCATTAAGCGATAAATCTTTAGCCTTGCGGCCACATAGAGTATTATCCTCCCTTTCGGAAGGTTATCCTCTACTTAATGGAAGTTCCCACGCGTTACTCACCCGTTCGCCAAGGGTCTAACCCTTTCGACTTGCATGTCTTAGGCACGCCGCCAGCGTTCATCCTGAGCCAGGATCAAACTCTTCATATAATTCTGTTGAGAGGATTTCTTGCGATACCTCTACCAGAAATTGTTGAGCTTGCTTCTTGTTCAGAAACAAACTGGCGCAATTATTTTTTTAAAAGGTCAATTACATAAACCTTTATAAATTCAAAGTTATTGACGTATTCTTATTCCCAATAAACTGCTTGCAAAGTCTATTGAGTGTACAATCTATTACTGTATTGATTTGTTAAGGTTCTTTAAAAACCTTTAAGCAAGTAAAAAACACGAGCTTCTTCGTGTTTCCTGATATCCCATATAAGCTTGCGGGATCAAAGAAATTGGCTCAAAAACGTGTAGTGTTTTTTAAGGCTCCTTTATTAGATTTTTAACGTACAAATATAATAGGGTTATTTACCAAGGTTGTCAAGCTGGCGGTACTTTTGTTCATAAGATGCCCTTGTTGGCTATACTAAAACGTTTAGTCAAATAGGTATCTTGACAATAACACTAAAATCTGCTATAATTATAAATTAGTAATGGGATGAGCCGCAGAAATACTGACCTTAACACGAGAATTTGTTTGGAGGATTTATGTCTCATAAAACAGACCAGATGACTACCCTGACCCCTCTCGCTCTTGAAATTGCAAAAGCTATCAAGCAATCACTTGCGGGTAAGACCATTCTCGAAGACAAGATCGTGTTCACTGCCCGGCATACCCGTCGCGGTTTGGTAGTGCAGCACAACGTCATTGTGAATCGCCAGTTCGACACTCGGCTCACGAAAGAAGATTGGCGAAAGATATTCAGTATCAAATGGAAGCCGAGAAAGTTGCTGGTTCTCAAGAAATTACGCGAGACCGACAACAAACCAATCAGTACCTGGTCTATACCGGAGCTTGTTGAGGAGACCCCTTTAGGGTACGACTCTTCAAAAGGGTACGACATCTTCTTCATCAGGAAAGGTCTTCCGTTCCGAATGCGTAAGCTCAAAGGTTGTCTTCAATTGGCGCAGGAACTATAAGAAGAGTTCAGCCAATAGCACCACAAGGCACTTGATGTTTTGCTTAAAACCTCTTAGTTCTGCAACAAAGCTAAGGGGTTTTCTTTTTGCCTGGAATCTGATATAGTTTAATGTCAGAACCGGCCCAAACTACGACTGAACACAGACCTGAACAATCGAAAGCGGAGGCTTTAGATGAAGATCCTGTATATCGAGGACCACGAACAACTGGCCAAGACAGTCCAAGGTTACTTGCAAGATCACGGCCACGAAGTCGTCTGGGCCGACAAGATCTCTCGTGCGCTCGAAGAAATGTCCAACGACCGGTTCGACGGCATCATCTGCGACGGCACGCTTGACCCGAAAAATCGCAACGACGGTTTCCGGTTCGTGCAGCAACTCCTGACGCAGGGGAAAAAAGTGGTGCTGTTCTCGACCATGCGGCCTGTGGACGTACCCGAAGGCATGCCATTCGTCTGGAAAAACTCTAAGGATGCACCAGACTTGCTGCTAGAAAAACTTCTGGCACTGTAGACGAAAGGAGGGACAATGGATGCTACCGACTTCCAAGTCTTATCCGGAGTGGCTATTCTCGCCCTGGCGGTTTTTGCACTCAGAAAGATCCAGCGGGTTACGCCCAAGAAAGACAAACGGCTGGTGATCGCCGCTCTCTTGCTGGCTACGATGCTGGCATACGCCGCGCTTATCTAAAACTTCCTTTAACGACAGGAGGAGCCGCATGAGCCACGGACTCGACGGAGGAGGACGGGAACCGCCTCCCGATAAAATTGATGAACCACCCTGCGGCAAACTGGTACACATTCCGCTCGCCGGCACTTCCCTCAAAGAGATAGAGCGCCAGGCGATCATCGAAGCGCTCAGGATGAGTGACTGGGTGCAAAAAGGCGCAGCCGAACTTCTTTCTATCAGCCCGCGTGTTATAAACTACAAGATGAAAATACTGGGTATAGGAAGATTTTTGGAGCAACGCCAAAAAACCTCCGATAGCTGACTGCCTGAGGTTTGCTTGAGCCCCAGGCAATTCAACCTCTTAGTTCTGCAACAGAACTGAGAGGTTTTCTTTTGTCCTTTTTTAAAAAAATGGGAACTGACCAATTGACATTGCGGACAAAAACTGATATATTCAAACGTCCGGAACCGACGCAAACCCGCCTGAAACTCTGACCTTACCAATCAAAAGATTTGGAGGACTTATGTCAGAAGGAACAGCGCCCGCCTGGCAGGTTCGTGATATGCAGAGGCAAAAACTTTTGGAAAAGCTCTTCGACAATATTTTGGAAGCAAACCAACCGGATGCGTGGATCATGGGGCTAGCTTCGTTTCTCGTAGCGCTCCTGTCTGCGAAAGAAGCAAGCGCCCAACCTGGCTTCACCGCGCGGCTGGATGAGGACATGCTTCATTTCTTTGATGCATACATAAGCACCGCTATCGAGCCGTTTGCACGCAGTCAAGAAGAAAAAGACGTGCTCTATTTGAGATTGGCGGAAAAACTGCTTGAATCCGGCGGCAGCAAGATCACGGCCGAGCTTTCAAAACAGGAGATGATGAACCCGAAACTTATCTTCGGCGTAGAGGACCGGACCGAAGAAATTCCAATCCCGGACGAATAACCCACAGGAAGAAGGACCGATGAAACGATTGCTGATGATGCTCATGGTGCTGACTGTAACGGCGAATGCGCTCGCTCAGGCACCGAAGCCGACGCTCTACATCGAACCCATGGAAGACGGCTTTGATACATACATCGCCGCCGCCATGCTGAAAAAGGAAGTCGCAGTGCAGGTGACGACCAAAGAAGAAGGCTCGACCTACACGCTAAAGGCGACGAAAGTAGAAATCAAATCTGAAAGCGGAGCCGGCAAGATCGCAAGGTGTCTGTTTGCCTATTGCGCCGGGATCGCAGATACGGGTTCCACTTCGGTCACTCTGGTCAGTAAAGACGGCATCGTGCTCTGGAGTTACTCCGTGAACAAAGGCCGGGGCGCGGCCAACCGCCAGTCAATGGCGGAGGCGATAGCTAAGCACTTGAACAACGATTACTTGAAGAAAAAAAAGTGATCAAACTCCTCTTAGTTCTGCAACAGAGCTGGGAGGATTTTTTTTGCTCAGTAGCAAACTCATTAGTATTTCTATGGATTGGCAAAACTTGCCAAACCTGCTATATTCAAATGTCCATAACATGGACCTGGCAGGAGGATAAGATGAAGAAACTCCTTGGGTACTTGATCGGGTACTCTCTCTATATTGCGGGCGAAGGGTACGACTGGTTGAGTCTCAGAGTGTCCTACCTAAAGAACCGGCGGCAAATACCCACGGATAAGGAGAGCGAGTGCAAGAGATCCCGCGCCGGAAACTTATCGGGTTATTCATAGCATTTTTTTTCTTCTACGCTCTCTTGAGTTACATGGTCATCAAGTTTCTTCCCGTTGAGTTCGGACTGCGAAACGCGCTAGGTATGCTACACTAGCGGCGAGCGAAAGTCTACGGAGGACGCATGAAAGTTTACGTGTCTCAAAAAGACACGCCAGGAGTTTGGATGCTGTTTGAAGTTGGCGACACAGTCGTTGTCAGCCTCACTACAGAAGCGCCTGATAGGAGCAAAGATCTCAAAATAAGTGTGCTGGAACTTGCAGGAAAAGTCGAAATCGCAGGTCCACACCAACTAATTTTCAGGTAAGCCTGCTCAAAACGCGGATTCCCGTAATCCGCGTTTTCTTTTTGCTTAAATCTGATATATTCTAAAGTCAGAAGGAGGAGCAAGTGGCCGCTCAAAGGGCGTATGAAAAAATTGTGACGGACCGGTTAACCGAGTCGGACTGGGCTGCAATTCTCTCTCTCAATCTCAGACCTCTCTTTTTAGCGTACTTAAAGGTCTTCAAAGATAATTCCAATCAGCCCATCAGCTACGACGAGGTCATAACCAGACTGCAATATCTCGGTGTCGTCCGATGGAGCCATGAGAAGATCTCCTTCAATCGGCTCTCCGAAGCTTTGAAGCACACAAACTCAGCTTACAGAATACGTGTTGTCAAAGGCGATGAACACCGTCACTATCTATACAAGGTAGTGGTCGTTAACCCGAACCAACCCCGCGAAAGAGATCGTTCGATCGGAGCCGGCAAATGAAAAAAGTTCTCATCGCAGGCATCAGGAAGACCAAGCTTGACCGCTTTCATACCTGGCTGCATGACGAGTATCAGGTTATGCGTGCGAGGGACGCGGATGAGCTCAAAAGATTCTGCAGCCGGCAAGATCTGATCGTCATCGATGAAATCGGCGATCGAGGCGGGATCGTAGTTAAAGACTTATCTTTGTCAGGCCAAACAATCCTCGTGACTACGCCGGTTCTGGCAGGAAACGGAATACCGGAGATCACATGGCCTTTCACAGAGCAGCAGTTCCTGGACAAGGTCCGCTCTCTGCTGGAAAATCAACCCTAAGGCGGGAGTCAAAACGCGAATCCTCTGGATCCGCGTTTTCTTTTTATTCTAAAATTTTGTCTTCTTTTTGTTTCGAAATTTTTCTGGAAAGTTTGCCTATCTTCTTATCCACGCTCTTGCGGGTTTTGTTCACGCTGACCGAAATATCTTTAGACGCTTGTTCTTCCTTATTAAATATTTCCTGGGTTGACCGCGCTGTCAGAGTCAAAAGCTTATTGTTGATCCTCTGCTTCAGTTGCTCCAAACTGTGATCGATCTCGGCTTGAATATCCGCGATCTCGTCAGATACAGCAGTCCGCTTTTTCTTCCGCTTGAATATCAGCCACAGGATCAGCGTTATTATCAGCAGGATCAGCAGATTGACGATCAGCAAAAGATATACAGGGAGCGTCCAGGTTTTTTGCAAAAATCCGCCCGCCACAGAGATCTGGATCGGCAGCTGGGCAGTTTGTTCGTTACCCGCTTTATCAAAAGCCAAAACCTTGATTAAATGCGCGCCCGGGGTTGCGATCTTATCAAAAGTATATGGCGAGTCAGCTTTATTTGCGATTGTCCGGTTATCAAGGACTATTTCATAATGATCAATGCCGGATGTTGCATCCATTGCCTCAAATATTATCGTGGGTGTTTGGGTCACATGATTAGCATCAGTTCCCCCGAGCAGTTTCACCTCAAAAGCCGGCGACGACGACGTATCAACCTGAATTTTATAATCCGTGGTCCGGCCAAACCCGGCAGATGCGGATTGCACCCGCGCTTTAATATGGAAATACCAAGTTCCGTCTGTTAAACCCGTGTATGATTTAGAAGTTGTGATAGTCGTGTCTAAAATATCATCCGGGACAGTATCAGGAATTTGATCCAGCACAAAACTATAACCAAAAACGCCGGCCGGCCGATCCCAGCTGAAAGTCGCATTGGGTTGGTTATACCAATCATCAGAAACCGGATCCGTGACGCTTGTTACTGTGACCGCGCCGGCTGGGAGCGATGCTGCTGTTATCGTAAATCGGCCGCCTGAGCTGGAAGTAAAAGCATTGGTGCCATTGCCGTCATTCAACAAAACTTTTCCTGAATCGATCGTAACAATTCCCGTGCCTGAAGCTTTGGCGCGGAACGTCATGGTGCCGAGTACGCCGGCAGTATCATTATATCCTGGAGTCGGTAATCCCCCGCCAAAATAAGCGGTGCCTGTTCCTTTGGCAGGCGAACCGGGTGCGGAGAGGAAAAAAGTTGAACCTTGTTTGACCGAGACCAGGTCCAGGGTGTCGGTGGAATAAGAGATCGTGGCTTCAGCAGTGTTGACCGCAGCTCCCTGCGTGTTGGTTTTTATGGAAACTGTAAAAGAAGAGCCTACTCCAAAACTTCCTGAGGAGGGGCTGGCATATAAAGTTGCAGCCAAAACCATCCGCGGCAAAACCGCGAAAGCAAATACGATTCCGAAAACAATTAATATTTTTTTCATCAACGCTTTTTCTTACTGCTCTTAGCCATAAACCAAATTAAAAATCCGGACAAGATCAGGATCAGCACAATCAGTGAATACAAAATATAGACCGGAACGGACACGGTGCTCTGAAAAAACCCGACGCTTGCCGAACCCGGTGCCGCTATCGGTGCCGGAGGAGTCAGCGATGCTGGATTTTGGGTATTAATTTGGATTTTAAAATTTGTAGTCGGTCCAAACCCGGCAGAAGAAGATTGCGTACGAGCCTTGATATGAAAATACCAGGTCCCGTCCGCTAAACCGGTGTATGTCTTGGTAGTGGTGACCGTCGTATCTAATGTATTGTCAGGGATCGTATCCGGAATTTGGTCCAGCGCAAAACTATAGCCAAAAACACCAGCCGGCCTATCCCAGTTCAGAATAACATCGCGGCTGCTGTACGAATTATCCTGCACCGGATGTGTACCGGATGTCACTGTTACGGTTAACGCGCCTGCCGGTGATGTTGAAGGGGTTGCGTAAGGCGCCGGTGCCGTAATATTAAACCGGCCGCCTGAACCGCCTGAAAAAGCATCAGTGCCATTGCCGTCATTCAATAAAACCTTGCCGGAACTGATAGTGACAGTCGCTGCCCCCGCTGCCTTGGCGCGGAATGTGGCGGTACCGAGAGTGCCCCCGCTACCATTGTAACCCGGTGAGGGCACTCCCCCGCCAAAATAAGCGGTGCCTGTTCCTTTGGCAGGCGAACCGGGTGCGGAGAGGAAAAAAGTTGAACCTTGTTTGACCGAGACCAGGTCCAGGGTGTCGGTGGAATAAGAGATCGTGGCTTCAGCAGTGTTGACCGCAGCTCCCTGCGTGTTGGTTTTTATGGAAACTGTAAAAGAAGAGCCTACTCCAAAACTTCCTGAGGAGGGAGTGGTGAATATGGTTGCGGCGTGAGAAATTTGGGGCAAAAACAAAAAAACCGCCAGAAAACCGAGGATTGTCATTCCGGATTTATGTTGAGATGTTATTTTCATTTCTTTTTGTTATGAATTTTGTGATTTGTTTTCGAAAACCCAGGGCAATTGCCGCAAGACCTATCAAAACTAAAATCCATTCAAATGCTTTTGTTGAAAGAAAACCGGGAAACGCAATGCTGGCATCTCGCATGTTCCCCGCTATATCTACGGCTTCAACCTGAACCGAATCGCCGACGAAAGGTTTTGACAATTTATAGGGACTTTGTGTTTCAATGGATCGGCCGAACAAACCAACTTGGACTTTATAATACGATATTCCCGAGATTTTGTCCACTGTGGAAAAACTTACAAATTTATTTCCGCCGAAGATCGTCGGATCTGAAGCGATGGCCGGACTGAAAGGTTCAGGTGGTGTGGCATCGATCTGGACCCGAAACACTGCCGCCTCGCTCCAATTAGCATCTCCTACTTTGGAATTCAATTTAAAGTAATAAATGCCGTCCGGCATGTTTGGGTACGAAATCTGCGCCGGCACATCCTGTTTTTTATCATCCGGAATAATATCTATGTTTGAACTGAAACTGTAACTGTAGTCTTCGCCCGTTTTGGGGGTAAATTTGATCACCACGTCACGATTTTTGTACCACGCATCGGGATCAGGATGGCTGGTTGAGGTGATTAGGATGGGTATAAAACCTTTAGGAAGGACATCGAACGTTTCGTTCTTAAATCTAAGCGGTTCATTGCTTCCTGATCCGTCATTCAACAAAACAACTGAAGAGGGATCCAGATTAATAAATCCGGCCCCCGCGGTTTTGGCCCGAAATACTGTCCTGAAAACCGGAATTTTGTTGCTGTTAATGCCGTTTGTGATCCCGCCCACCAGTTCAACATTGCCGTTTGAATTGTCAGCGGTCGGATCTTTTATCCAAAGACTGATCAGGCTGTTGCCTGCGGTGGCATTGGATACTTCCAACGTATCCTTGGAAAAATTCAGTTTCAGATCAAGGGAATTGATGGATTTGCCTTCGGAATCAAGATACCAATCCACTACAAACGTCTGGCCTTCGTAAACGTCCTGATTGGCAGCGCCGGAAAAGAGAACGGCTGCGTGAGCTCGAGAGCAGACGCTAAAAAACAAGATAAATAAAACCAAGCCAAGCATAATAGGCATTTGCGAGGAGCGCAGCGACGAAGCAATCTTAGACATGGAATAGATTGCTTCGCTTCGCTCGCAAATTCGATTTTTATTTTTTTTCTTCATATCAGCCAGACCAATCAAATAATAATATTGAAAAATCCGTCAGATCGACAACGCCGTCTTTCTTAATATCGGCTCTGGGATTTGACGGGTTGGTCTGCTGCCAAAAGAACAGCAAGATTGAAAAATCTACCAAGTTGACCTTGCCGTCGCAGTTAAGGTCTGACCGGCCGCAGGTGCCGGGAGTGATTGGCACGGAAGTATCGCCTACCTGAAAGTCCACGGTATTGCTGTAAACCGAAAGTAAATTGTCCTTGGCTGACTGTGAACGGGTGGTGTGCGCACCTTGGTCGAGTACGGCTGTATTGAAGGCCTGAAACCAGGCGCCGCTTTGGGCCGCGGTAACCTTAGTTATGACCGGGGCAGAATTCACGAATACCGAAACTTGCGAGGTCGGCGCGGTATAGCCGAAAATATTCAGAGTATCGCCGAGCTTCACAACACTTTTATCCGTGCCGATGCTGGGGCCCAAAAAAATATTATCAACCGTAGTGCTGACGCCATTGGTCAACGCTTGTATGAAACTGGTGGTAGAGGTCCGCACTCCCTTTACATCCTCCGCATAAAGAGTAAACGAATAAATGCCTGTGCCAAGGCCGCTTATGGTTATGCTGAATCCCGCTGCCGGATCAGCAGTGCTCGTGGCGGCCACGGCCCCGTCACGCAAAACAAATACAGAAGCTCCGGGTGACGCCAAACCTTTCAGGACAATACTCGCGGTACCGGACGGTGGAGGGGGTGGTGACCCGCCTCCGCCTCCTCCCCCACCACCTCCACCCGGCGTTTGATAAGGAGTAGCGTAAGGAGTCGGATAAGTTGCTCCCACGGGTGTGGCTGATGCTTCGTTGGAAAACACCAACAGCAAACCGCCGGCTGATTTGGCTTTGATCTTGAAAAAATACGGCGTGCCGTTGGCCAAGCCCGTTTTGGAAAAACTTGTAACATTGCCTACGTCGGTAAAAACATAGGAACCGGACACGGTCCCAACACCGACTTCATATGAAGAAACCGCGATCCCCAAAAACGTTGCCGGCACGGTCCAGCTCAAATCAATCAAGCCGTCTCCCGCGGTCGCGGTTAACGTATTGGCATTGACTTTGAAAAAATATTGAAACCCGCTCCAGACCTGAAAACTGCCGGATGAAGATCTACCGATGGCGGTTTGGGAGGAAGATTGCCCCAGACCAAAATTAGCGGATGACGACGAAGCACTGCCTGTATCAATTACCGGATTGGTCACGGTGAAATTGGCGGAAGAATAATCTGTAGCTTGTGCTAGATTTATGGATAAAATCAGCAGTCCGCCTATAGTAAACAGGACGACAATATTTGTTTCTTTCAGTTTCATTTTCTTAAGCAAAGTATAGCAAAATAAAACCCTGGCTCATACCTGGGTTTTATTCTATTTATTTCTTACTGTTTGCTATTTCTTCTATTTTTATTTCTTTGGGGTTTGGGTTGCGGGTGCGGAGGTTTTTGAAGCGTCAGTTGAAGCGCCGGATACGGCACTTGGAGCCGCGGCAGTATTGCCGATATTGATCGGCGCTACTTCCACGATCTTATTAGCGACAGGATCGTATAGGATGGCTTTCTTGGCATTGGTGTAGATCAAAACCTTATCGCCCATTTTGGCGGAAGCAAAGAACGGCTGATCCGCAAGTTTGCTCGGATCGGTTACGGTCGCCAGCGTTGGCTGTTCATCGGTCGGCAAAACTATCAATTTGCCAATTGCACTGATAGTGGCATTAGTTTCATCAGCAGCCACCTTGTTTGGGTCTTTCTTAATATCCGTCAACTGCTTATAAAAAAATCCTGCGGTTCCAACTGCTCCTAAAAGCAGTAAGACTGCCAAAGTCATTACGGCTTTGGTTGTCCAGTTCGCCCAGCGCCAGCGATTAACACCGCCTGGTATCGGCTCGCTCGGAGCCGGAGTTGGTGTAGGAGTGCTTCCACCTGCTGGTGGAGTATCTATTTCATTTGGCATTTGTTTCGTTTATATTAATTTCTTGTACCCAAATGATAACAAATATTATTTCAAATGGCAAGTCAACCGTTCCCGGTTCTTATTTCAAAACTTCCTTATCATTGTTTTCCGGCTGTGTAGGTTCGGGAGTTATTTTTGGTGCTGGGAGCGGAGTAGGCTCTGGGGTGGGGGTCTGGATCGGCGGCTTATCGATCTGATTATTGCCGGTGCTTGTATGATCCCCTGACGCTGTGGGTTGTTCGGGATTATTACGCCCGACGAGTGCAGTTGGGGCAGAACTAATCGCGGTGCTGTCTATTTGCTGATCCTGTTTAACAACCGGGCTACCCCTGCGTTTCCTTATAAACAAGAAAACAAGCGAAGCCAAAATTATCCCGAGGATCACATTCAGTATAATAATACCTGATGAATTACTTAGCATAAGAGGACCCGATCCCGTACTGGGTAAAGCTGGGACTGATTCGGCTACATTGATCGTTCGGGTAACTTCGGTCGCAGGGTTGTCGGCAGCGTCTGTGGCGTTGTAGTGAATTATATAAGTACCGGCTGTAGATGTGTCCACAGTCCCGCTGACCACAACTGCAACCGAGCTATCGACATCATCTGTTGCGGTAGCACCTTGTTCTATATATGTGTCGCCGACATTTAGATTAATCGTTGGATCGCCAATAAGTATGATGACCGGTGCTGTGGTGTCTGGCGAGGTAGTTGGAGTTGGGGTGGGCTCGGGAATAGGGGTAGGTACCGGAACAGAAATATTGGTGTTGGTAATCGTACATGTCTTGTCGTCGCCAACCGACAGCGTAATATTGCCGGTCGAATCACAATCCCCGCTAAAGCTTTGTACATAAGCGATGTTGGCATCTTCGCTTATTACAACCGTGCCGGGAGAGAGAGAATAAGAAGTTCCGGGCGTCGCAGCCCCGACTGCCGGGCTCCCCGGCACATCCACATCGGCATTCTTTACGTGGATATTAAAGTCGGATGCAACCGCCGTGCTGTCGCTGCTATTAACCACGAGTTTGATTACATGAAGTGTTGCCAAAACTGTACCCGTCCCAGGTGGCGGTACTATCGGTACTGAAGAAATTTGAGTGTTGGTGATGGTACATGTCTTATTGTCGCCAGCCAGCAACGTCACATTGCCACCAGCATCACAATCCCCGCTGAAGCTTTGCGTGTATAGGGCATTCGCATCCTCACTGACAGCATACGCGCCTGCAGAAAGTGTATACAAAGTTCCGGGTGCTGCAACTCCGACCGCAGGACTTCCCACAACATCCCCACCTGCATTCTTTACGTGGATATTAAAGTCAGAAGAAGTTGCGATGCCGTCACTTCCATTAACTACGAGCTTAATGACATGAAGAGCAGCCGGTGTCGTGTTTGCAGATATTTGATTGTTGGTGATGGTACATGTCTTGTCATCCCCTGCCACCAGAGTAATGCTGCCGGTTATATCACAATTACCGCTAAAGCTTGGCGTATAAGAAGTGTTGGCATCTTCGCTGACGTTGTATATGCCGACAGCGAGTGAATATAAAGATCCCGGCGCAGCTGTTCCGACTGTCGGGCTTCCTGCGACATCCGCTCCGGCATTCTTGACGTGAATATTAAAGTCGGAAGCAACTGCCGTGCCGCCGCTACTGTTATTAACCTGTTTAATGACGTGCAGGGTGGCCGTTGTTGTCACCGGCGGACCGAAAGTGTTGGTGATGGTACATGTCTTGTCATCCCCTGCCACCAGAGTAATGCCGCCGGTCAAATCACAATCCCCGCTGAAGCTTTGGGTGTAAAGAGCATTTGCATCCTCACTGACAGCATAGGTGCCGGCAGAAAGTGTATATAAAGTTCCCGGTAATACTGCCGTTCCGGATGCAGGACTTGCTGCAACATCCGCACCGGCATTCTTGACGTGAACCATAAAGTCAGAAGGAACGGCCGTACCGTCGGTCCCGTTCTCAACGAGCGTAATTATATGAAAAGTTATCGCATTGTCATCTACAAGTTGTATAGAAGTTTGACTGATGAAATGTCGATTGGCAATACACTGATCTAAGCTAAGATCCGAACACGTAAATTGGTGATTATCATTAACATATTCTACTACTACAATTTTATGAAAAGAAGGGTCAGGAGTCCAATAATTTGAAAACGGTTGATCACCGGTAGTTGTATCTTCTGCAAAAAAATTATACTTGGGTGAAGCCGTGGTACCGACGGCAGGACAAGCCACGGTCGGACACAATGCATAAAAAGCAATATTTGTATTACCGTTCTTGAAACGAGGATGAACCGGTATCGTCGCCTGGTCTTTCTTTCTAAATATTGTCTTGCCGAGCAATTGTGGTGTCGTATCGGTGATCGGTCTCGCAAATGCTTGTCTAGTTGCAAGTGGTATTACAATAGCTGGTGTCGTACCGGCAGATGTTCCTGCAGCCGGAGTGTTTACATCAGGTGTTACTGCGGTGGGAGTTCCTTCAACCGGCGTTTCTATCGTTCCGGTTGAAGGGAATTTAGGCGTCGGAAATACTGAGCCAAACAACTTGGTTACAGTAGTTGCCGTTTTATTCAAATTGAGATGAGGCAACGCAAGAAAATAAAATCCGACTCCGAATATTCCTGCAGAAATAACTGCTATTAATATTAATTTGGTTTTTCTCTCCGTCATTTTTATCTGAACTCATAGATAATGATTCTGCCCCCGGCTCCCGCCCCTCCTGTTGCCAATGTTGTTGTGCCTGTTGCTGCGCCCGAACCGCCGGACCCTGTATTTGCAATTGCCGCAATACCGGCTAGCGCTGTTGCGCCAATATTATTTGTAACTGCTACACCGCCGCCGCCAAGAGATGTTGACCCACCAAATCCTGATGATTCTGTTGTGACAACAGTACTGGTCATGCCTGAGCCTCCCGGAGCGCCGGCAAGGTTCACTGTGCCGTTTGTGGAAATACCGCCTCCTGCTCCACCTGCCACATATTTAATAACTGCAGTGCCTGCCGCCGTTGTTCCACCCAAGCCGCCGTTTGCAGTTATTGTGGTTACGCCTGTGTTGAATGTGGTTATGCCTCCGGTATTACCCGTGGCTCCAGCGACAGCAGTTCCACCAGCACCCACAGCGATTGTGAAAGGTCCGGCCCCCATACCAGTAAAGTAATATCGCGCGTAACCGCCGGAGCCTCCGCCGCCAGCTGCGCATCCGGCTACGGCTGTACAGCTGCCGCCAGCGCCGCCGCCACCCCAGAGTTCAATGATCGCATTGGTTGTTCCTGCTGTTTTTGTGTATGTAACGTTGCCGTTGACGAACGTCTGTACTCCGATCAAGGTTCCGCAACCGGTACAAGAAGTGACTGTCATGGCGCCTGCTCCCGTTATCGATGCATTAGGGCTGCTGAGAATATTGTCCCAACCGGTACCTACTTTAATTGCTGATTCCTGGGTAGATGCGCCCCCGGCAGAGTTGCCTATATTAATACCGTTCAGCTCGGCTCCCACCCCGGCTGAACCAGGAGTTATATTCAAGCCATTAGCAATCACGGTTCCCGTTGTCTCTGTTAAAGCGGGAGTAGTAATATTTAAGCCGTCCCAGTTGATTGCACCAGCCAAAGTCTGTTGAACTAAAGCTCCGGCTACACCCAAATTCAAGCCGTTAATATTCGTTGTTGCAGCTGTAGATTGAGTCAGTGTCGCTGTTTCCAATTTAAGATCCTGGACCGTTATACCGGGCGTAACCGTTCCCTGTGTCAGTCTCAATCCATTCCAAATGCCGCCCGCCGTAGTACCTCCAGTAATATCAATTCGTTCCCCGGAAGCTTCCACCGCTGCCGCGCCTCCCAGATAAGTGATCTGCAAACCGCTGACACCCGCAGTCGTGACGCCAGTGGCATTTGAAATGTTAACCATATCAACTGTCGGAGCAACTCCACCATTCATATTCACCGCGAGTTGAGTCCCGGCAATATCCGTAATAGTAACGTTGCTGGCAGCTGTGGTCAGAATTGTATTTCCTGAGTTGTAAGCTGCTTGCAGAGTCCCGCCGCCACCGCAAGCTCCCCAGATCGGAGCTGTGCCGACGCCGGAAGTTTGCAAACATTGAATACCTGTTGAAGCGGCAGTTTCAGAGACATTGCCATTGGCATTGTCCACATACAATACTCCGTTCACTGCTGAAAACTTGCCAAGTCTTATGGTATCTAAAGGAGAACCAATGACAATCGTGTCGGCAGTTGTATTGTCTGTCCCAATGTTGATGGTTTTGCCTGCAGTACCCGTGCCAATATTAATTGTTCCGGTAGTACCCGAGTCTAAGGTTAAAGGATTAGTGCCGGCCGATTTGATAGTTAATGCTCCTGAGTCTGCGATGTTGTTTGTAGTAAAAGTCATGGAGCCGATTGTTGTGCCGGTGATGAACGCTCCCACTCCGGCATTGGAGATCCTTTGTGTGCCGCCCAAGGATAAGTTGCCGCCGGTGATAGCCAGATCTCCGGTCGTAACAGTTAGGCCGGCTGATGCTGTAACTAATCCTGCGGAGGTAATGGTGCCGGTGCCGCTGACTGTAATGTTTCCCGAAGTAGAGATAGTTCCCAGCTCATTAATAGTCAGCTTGGTCGCTCCGCCTGATCTGATGTCTATGGCAGTGTTGGTGCCGGCATTGGTATCATCCACGATCAAGGAAGGAGCAGTTCCCTGCTGAGTTAAGGTCAAGGATTGGTCAGTAGCGGTATCAGCAAAAGTGAAAGCAATGTTTCTGGCATCAGTAGTAGTAATGGTGTTGCCGGAAGCCGCGGCATAAACTGTTTGTAATGTAGGAGTTGCTCCGCCGCAAGCGGCCCAAACAGGAACAAATCCCGCCCCAGCTCCGGAGGTTAAACATAAGCCTGCGGTAGAAGTAGGAGCTGTTGCTACAACTCCAGTGCCGGTTGTGGCATAGAGCACGGCGTTGTTGCCGGCAAGACCAGCTAGAGTAAGTCCGGTGAAAGCCCCGGTGCTGGCTGTTCCGCTTCCGATGGCTCCTGGAGCGGCAAAGGTTGCGCCGTTCAAAGAAGAAGCATTTAGATTGGCAACATTTGTAGTGGAGGCGACGATAAATGGTGCAGTTCCTGTCGCAAGACTTGATGTGATCTGGCCGGAAGTAGAAAGACTCGTAAGTGTTCCTACGGATGTTAAGGACGAGGCAAGTACATTGGCTGCTAATGTAGCTCCTGTTAATGTGCCTGCTGCCGCTGTGATAGTAATCGGAGCAGTGCCATCGAAGTTTACTCCATTAATAGCTCGTGGTGTCTGCAAAGCAGTGGCTGTAGCAGCATTGCCTGTGGTAGAACCGGAGGAACCTGTGATACTTCCTACTATCGGAGCTGTGACAGTAAGGCCTGCCAATGTTCCTACAGATGTTAAGGATGAATTAACCACATTGGCTGCAAGAGTGGTTCCTGTCAGAGTTCCTGCTGCTGCTATTGAACTTGGAACTACCCAAGTCGGAGCTAATGTTGTGCCGTTGCTTTGAAGAACTTGTCCTGCAGTACCATTGGCTAAGAATGCTGTTGTTCCTGCAGCTGATTGGTAAGGGATCTGGCCTCCTAATCCTCCGGCAAGGTTAGTGGCAGAAGTAGCAGTGGTTGCTGTTGCCGCATTGCCTGTGATACTTCCTACTATCGGAGCTGTGACAGTCAAGCCTGCCAATGTTCCTACAGATGTTAGAGATGAAGCTGTGACTCCTGCTGCCAGGGTTGTTCCTGTCAGAGTTCCTGCTGCTGCTGTAACTGTGATGTCAGCAGAACCATTGAAGGATACCCCGTTGATTAGGCGGGGGGTGGCAAGAGTGGTAGCTGTAGCAGCATTGCCTGTGGTAGAACCGGAGGAACCAGTAACATTACCGGTTACATTTCCTGTTAGAGGCCCTGCAAATCCTGTAGAAGTTAATAACCCGGTAGAAGGGTTGAAGAAAAGTTTGGTTGAAGAAACTTTTTGAGGCAGGTTTCCTGTATTAGCAGTTACCCAGGTCGGATATACCGATGCATTGGTAGTAGTATCATCTGTTATTCCGGTATTAGTAGCGTTGGTAGCAGTAGTAGCACTCCCGGCATTCCCCGTAATACTTCCTACTATCGGAGCTGTGACAGTCAATCCTGCCAATGTTCCTACAGATGTTAGAGATGAAGCTGTGACTCCTGCTGCCAGGGTTGTTCCTGTCAGAGTTCCTGCTGCTGCTGTAACTGTGATGTCGGCAGAACCGTTGAATGATACCCCGTTGATTAGGCGGGGGGTTGCAAGAGTGGTAGCTGTAGCAGCATTGCCTGTGGTAGAACCGGAGGAACCTGTGATACTTCCTACTATCGGAGCTGTGACAGTAAGGCCTGCCAATGTTCCTACAGATGTTAAGGATGAATTAACCACATTGGCTGCAAGAGTGGTTCCTGTCAGAGTTCCTGCTGCTGCTATTGAACTTGGAACTACCCAAGTCGGAGCTAATGTTGTGCCGTTGCTTTGAAGAACTTGTCCTGCAGTACCATTGGCTAAGAATGCTGTTGTTCCTGCAGCTGATTGGTAAGGGATCTGGCCTCCTAATCCTCCGGCAAGGTTAGTGGCAGAAGTAGCAGTGGTTGCTGTTGCCGCATTGCCTGTGATACTTCCTACTATCGGAGCTGTGACAGTCAAGCCTGCCAATGTTCCTACAGATGTTAGAGATGAAGCTGTGACTCCTGCTGCCAGGGTTGTTCCTGTCAGAGTTCCTGCTGCTGCTGTAACTGTGATGTCAGCAGAACCATTGAAGGATACCCCGTTGATTAGGCGGGGGGTTGTTAATGTTGCGGCAGAGCCAGTAGTGTTCTGGTTCAATACCGGGAAGTCCGCCGGCACTGCAATACTTAATGCCCCTGTAGTGGTGGTGCTCTTTAAGATACCGGTGGCTAAAGCAGAGGTTCCCAGGGAATAATCAGTGCCTGCTGTGGCAGCAGATATGGCTGTTCCATTCCCCTTTAGTAATCCTGTGATCGTGGTTGAGATAGTAATAGCAGGGGTGGTGCCGCCGCTGGAAGATCCGGCAAAACCATTTGCTGATACAACCGATAATCCGGTCAGTGTTCCGGTAGCAGCTGCAACCCAAGTAGGAGCCAGGGTTGTGCCGTTGCTTTGAAGAACTTGTCCTGCAGTACCATTGGCTAAGAATGCTGTTGTTCCTGCAGCTGATTGGTAAGGGATCTGTCCTCCTAATCCTCCGGCAAGGTTAGTGGCAGAAGTAGCAGTGGTAGCAGTAGCCGCATTGCCTGTGATACTTCCTACTATCGGAGCTGTGACAGTTAAGCCTGCTAAGGTTCCTACTGATGTTAGAGAAGAGTTAACTACATTGGCAGCCAGGACGGTCCCGGTTAAGGTTCCGGCAGCGGCCGTGATGGTAATCGGAGCAGTTCCATCAAAATTTACTCCATTAATAGCTCGAGGTGTTTGAAGGGCTGTTGCCGTACCGGCATTGCCGGAAACAGAAGTCTGGTCTCCGGTGTTTGTGCCGGATGAACTGCCGGAGAAGTTGGAGGCAGACAAAGCTCCGGAAATGGTCAACGCTCCGGCTGAGGTGGCTGTAAAGTGAGCCGACGAGATACTAAGTGAATCAAGAGCAGAGCCGATAGAGATGGTGTCGGCAGTTGTATTATTCGTACCGATGTTAATAATATCTCCGGAAGTACCGGTGCCGATGTTGACGGTCTTGCCATTATTGCCTGTGGCAAGGTTAACGGTTCCGGTGGTGCCGGAATCAAGAGTTAAAGCAGTCGTTGGAGCTGAACTGATAGTAAGCGCTCCGCCCCCTGTAAGGGTTGCGCCTGCGGCTCCCAAGACAATATTCGTCGCAGCTCCGCCAATATTTAAAGTTGTCGCTGTAGTATTAAAAAGATTCCCGGTTAATGCTGTTGTGCCAAGGGTTCCGCCGTTAACATTGACATTGCCTGCGGTGTTGATATTGAACACACCTGTCTGGTTCCAGTCCGCAGTCAAGGCTCCTAAACTTACGGTAGTTCCGACCGTTTGCAGACCGTTGCCTGCCGATAATCTGGTATTTGCGGAAAGCGCAACCCATTCTCCGAGTGATGAGGTATAAGTGAAGGACACTCCGTAATTCATACTGTTTGGATTTTGATCAAACACTGCATAGTTGTTTACTGGGGCGATAAAGGTATACGTAAATGCGCCGGGAGTTCCGCCGCTGACTTGTACCAGGTTGTCACTTTTTCCTGTCATGGCTCCGGATGGAACTGTCGGAGACAAGAAACTCACGCCAAAGCGGTCTCCGACCACAAGACTTTTGACCTTTACCCATGTAGTCCCTTGGTACTGGACCAGGTCCCCGGCACTGAAACCCGCCCAAACGCCGGTATTGCCGCCGGTATTAATTATGTAAGAATCACCGCTCACTGGAGATCCGACCGGAGTTGCCGTATCGGCAATAACGCCGGCATTTTCTATCGGGTTTTGCCAAATGAGGCCAGTGGTAAGATTGTCAACATAAGTTTTTACCGCATTTTGAGTTGGATATAAAATATTGGAAGTGCCAAGATTGACATTTGATGATTTATTAGCAACATCTTCCGGCGTATATCCAAAAGCTGCCTGTTTAGAATTAAACGCTGCCCAGTCGGCTGCGGTAAGCACTCCACGGTTGGTTGCGGAGGCGTTTGGAATATTGAGGGTAAGGCTGCCCCCAAGTGATGCGGGAGAACCCGTTACGCCTACATCTGTTCCAGATGTACCAATAAGCAATCCTATTGTTGAATTAGCAAGATCAGCATTTAAAATTGTACCGTCAAGGATCTTACCTGTCGTCACAGCATTCGGGGCAATCGTAGCGGCAAATGTACCGGTGCCTGATCCGGTGACATCTCCGGTTAAGGTTATGGTCTGGTCTCCGGTGTTGGTGCCGGTCAATGTGCCGGTGAAGTTGGAAGCAACTATTGGTCCGGCAATGGTCAGAGCGCCGGCTGAAGTAATCTTGTTAGCGGATGAGAAAAATTGAATATCACCCTTAGTGCCATTGGTAGTGGAGACTAAGGTTAAGGTGCCGGCAGCGGCATTGCCTCCGTTGATGGTGGCTGAGCCTCCCAATGTTACGGTTGTGCCGTTGGAAGTCACTATGCCTGAAGCAGAGTTGAGCGCCAAATTGCCAGCTCCCCCTGAAGTTATGGTCAAGGCTCCTGAGTCTGCAATGTTGTTGGTGGTAAACGTTTGAGAAGCGATCTGTGTTCCGGAAACCAAAGCTCCTACTGAGGTTAAGGACGAGTTGACCACATTGGCAGCCAGAGTAGTGCCGGTCAGAGTACCAGCTGCCGCAGCTGCGGTGATTGTAATATCGGCAGTGCCGTCAAAAGCAACTCCGTTGATGAGGCGAGGTGTTGCTAGCTTGGTCGCACTCCCGGCATTCCCCGTAATACTTCCTACTATCGGAGCTGTGACAGTCAATCCTGCCAATGTTCCTACAGATGTTAGAGATGAAGCTGTGACTCCTGCTGCCAGGGTTGTTCCTGTCAGAGTTCCTGCTGCTGCTGTAACTGTGATGTCGGCAGAACCGTTGAATGATACCCCGTTGATTAGGCGGGGGGTTGCAAGAGTGGTAGCTGTAGCAGCATTGCCTGTGGTAGAACCGGAGGAACCTGTGATACTTCCTACTATCGGAGCTGTGACAGTAAGGCCTGCCAATGTTCCTACAGATGTTAAGGATGAATTAACCACATTGGCTGCAAGAGTGGTTCCTGTCAGAGTTCCTGCTGCTGCTATTGAACTTGGAACTACCCAAGTCGGAGCTAATGTTGTGCCGTTGCTTTGAAGAACTTGTCCTGCAGTACCATTGGCTAAGAATGCTGTTGTTCCTGCAGCTGATTGGTAAGGGATCTGGCCTCCTAATCCTCCGGCAAGGTTAGTGGCAGAAGTAGCAGTGGTTGCTGTTGCCGCATTGCCTGTGATACTTCCTACTATCGGAGCTGTGACAGTCAAGCCTGCCAATGTTCCTACAGATGTTAGAGATGAAGCTGTGACTCCTGCTGCCAGGGTTGTTCCTGTCAGAGTTCCTGCTGCTGCTGTAACTGTGATGTCAGCAGAACCATTGAAGGATACCCCGTTGATTAGGCGGGGGGTTGTTAATGTTGCGGCAGAGCCAGTAGTGTTCTGGTTCAATACCGGGAAGTCCGCCGGCACTGCAATACTTAATGCCCCTGTAGTGGTGGTGCTCTTTAAGATACCGGTGGCTAAAGCAGAGGTTCCCAGGGAATAATCAGTGCCTGCTGTGGCAGCAGATATGGCTGTTCCATTCCCCTTTAGTAATCCTGTGATCGTGGTTGAGATAGTAATAGCAGGGGTGGTGCCGCCGCTGGAAGATCCGGCAAAACCATTTGCTGATACAACCGATAATCCGGTCAGTGTTCCGGTAGCAGCTGCAACCCAAGTAGGAGCCAGGGTTGTGCCGTTGCTTTGAAGAACTTGTCCTGCAGTACCATTGGCTAAGAATGCTGTTGTTCCTGCAGCTGATTGGTAAGGGATCTGGCCTCCCAAGCCTCCGGCAAGGTTGGTGGCAGAAGTAGCAGTGGTTGCTGTTGCCGCATTGCCTGTGATACTTCCTACTATCGGAGCTGTGACAGTCAAGCCTGCCAATGTTCCTACAGATGTTAGAGATGAAGCTGTGACTCCTGCTGCCAGGGTTGTTCCTGTCAGAGTTCCTGCTGCTGCTGTAACTGTGATGTCGGCAGAACCATTGAAGGATACCCCGTTGATTAGTCTTGGGGTTGCAAGAGTGGTAGCTGTAGCCGCATTGCCTGTGGTAGAACCGGAGGAACCAGTAACACTTCCTACTATCGGAGCTGTGACAGTCAATCCTGCCAATGTTCCTACAGATGTTAAGGAAGAATTAACCACATTGGCTGCAAGGGTTGTACCTGTCAGAGTTCCTGCTGCAGCAACGGCAGTGATCGTAATATCTGCTGAGCCGTCAAAAGCAACTCCGTTGATGAGACGAGGCGTTTCCAACTTTGTAGCAGTAGCAGCATTGCCTGTGGTAGAACCGGAACTTCCTGTCACACTTCCAACTATCGGCGCTGTTACCGTAAGACCTGTTAACGTTCCGACGGAAGTAATAGCCGGTTGTGCAGCATCTGTAACAGTGGCGGCTGAACCGGTGACGCTGCCGGCAATAGGAGCAATGACAGTAAGACCTGTTAAGGGTCCGACTGAAGTTAAAGATGAATTAACCACATTCGCAGCAAGAGTGTTTCCGGTCAGAGTGCCGGCATCGGCAGCTACCGTGATGTCAGCAGAACCGTTGAATGATACTCCGTTGATGAGTCTGGCAGTTTCGAGAGTGGTGGCAGTTGCAGCATTGCCGGTAGTAGAACCGGAGGAACCAGTGATAGAACCTATGATGGGAGCAGTGACGGTCAGGCCTGTTAACGTTCCAACTGATGTTAAGGAAGAATTAACTACACTGGCTGCAAGAGTGGTTCCTGTAAGAGCACTTGCATCTGCAGGACACGTTCCCCAAGCAGGGGCAAGCCCTGTGGTGGCTACCAAACATTGCCCTGTCGTACCGTTGGCTATTGAGGCCAGAGTGCCATCGGTAGTTCCATTCGCAGTATAGATAATGGCGTTAGCCGTATTGAACTTTCCCAGTTTAAGAGTATCCAGAGAAGAACCGATGACAATCGTATCAGCAGCGGTGTTGTCTGTGCCAATATTTATAGTTTTGCCAGAAATCCCGGTACCGATATTGATTGTACCCGTAGTTCCTGTATCTAAAGTTAGAGCATTTGCTCCAGTTGCAGTAATGGCCAAAGGACCGGTACCTGTAATAGTACCGCCGGCAGCCAAATTAATATCCCCTTTCGTCGTTATATTTCCAGTTGACCCAAAAACTTCAAACAAGGCGCTGCCGGGTGTGCCATTGCCGATGGTCAGAGTTGCTGCGGGCGTATTGTCACCGATACCGAGACGGTTATTTACCTGGTCCCAAAATAAATTGTTGTTATTTGAAATCAACAGGCCGCTGGAATTGGCAAACGGGATACTGCCGGTACCTAAAATTCCAGATTGAAACGGCGCTGGCGCGATATTTGCCAGAACAATGCCTAAAGTTGAATCTGACACTGCGATATAACCAAGTTTTACCGTAAGATTCGGGGAAGAGGGCCTGGTGGCCGTGTAATCACCCGCAGATGTGGCTGAAAGGAATATTTGGTCTCCCGCACTGAACGACGCGGTATTCTCCTTATGAATTAATCCAAAATTAGTAATATAACTGATGCTGCCGTTGGGAATCGCATTAGTTGTGATGCCGGCCGCCTGAGAAGTAGTTGGACTATCAGCCCTGGCCAACGCAACTGTCGGTATGCCTCCTGAGGAACCGCTAATATATACTACTTTGCCATCGGCAATATCGGTGCCGGTAATGTTCTTAACACGGATCCATTCTTCCTGACCGATGTTCAGCGTACTGTTAGAGGCATCATTATAATATGCAAGAGTCTTGTCAGTTGTGTCATAAAAAACTCGGCCTTCAGAATACGGCGGCTTTACCGTGTTCGTAAAATCAATGTAATTTGGTATCGTAAGCGAACCGTTCACAGTGGCGACAGTTCCTGTTTTACCGATGGAGACTCCGGTGGCATTAGTGGTGCCTAAATTCAAAGTAGCTGCTGAGTCGATTGTGAGCGCGCCGGAACTTGTTGAGAATGTTGACGCAGCGCCTCCGGTGAGCGTTAACGCTCCGGTTGGGGTCAGATTTACAGACCCTGCGCCGGAGACATTAAAATTTCCCGACGCAAGATTAAACGTGATTGGAACGGAACCGGCTGTAACAATAGTTGCGCCATTATTATAAACAGTTTGCAAAGTATCAGTACCGCTGATATCACAATCTTTCCAAGCGTTATTTTCATAACATCTGAACCTGTTTGTACTCGCATTGTAGTACATTGACCCGTTGACACCGGTCGGGTCTCCGCTTGTAGATTTCACATCCAAAGCAAGCAGATCCGGCGTGGCGGACCCGACACCTCCTGCGCCAATATGAACATTTGCCGTAGTTCCATTTCCGGCAGCTTGCAAAGTCAGATCTCCGGCACTCGTTCCGAAAACAGATGCCGCTCCGCCGGTAAGCGTTAATGCTCCGCCGGAAGTAAAACTGGAAGCACCTGTCGGGTTAAGATTTACCGAACCGGCTCCCGAGGCTGTGAAATCACCGGAAGCAAGGATCAAAGCCAGATCAGTTGACGCGGTCGTAGTAATAGTTGGACCATTTATGTACGTTTGCTGCAGTGACAATCCTCCTCCGCTTCCCGTCGCACCGCAATCTTTCCATGCTCCATTTTCAAAACAACGGAAAACGTTTGATGAGCCGTTGTAATACATCGCTCCATTATACCCGGCCGGATCGCCGGCTGTTGATTTCACATCAAGGCCGAACAGATCAGGGCCGTTGGAACCGGGAGCTCCAGCTCCAATATGAACACTGCCTGTAGTCCCGACGCCGTTAACTTGCAAAGTCAGATCTCCGGCAGTTGTGCCCCATGTAGTTGCCGTACCGGAAGTGAGTGTTAAATTTGCGTCAGAAGTAAAGCTGGAGTTACCTGTGGGTGTAAGATTTACCGAGCCGGCCCCTGAAACATCGAAGTTTCCGGAAGCGAGCGTAAATACAATATCAGTTGAGCTTCCGGTCGTGATAGTTGCGCCGGCGCTGTAAGCCGATTGTAATGTTGTAGTTCCGCCTGTCGTATCGCAATTTTTCCATGCCCCGTTTTCATAACAGCGGAAACTGTTGGAATTGGTATTGTAATACATCGCTCCATTAAATCCTGCCGGATCTCCGGCATCTGACTTTGTGTCAACGCCAAACAGATCAGGAGCGGTAGAGCCGGCTCCGCCGGAACCGATCTGGACAGTGGCCGTTGTTCCGGCTCCTGCCGGATGCAATATTATATTGCCGAATCCTGTTGAGATAGTTAAGCCGGTTGCTGCGGTCAAATTAGTCGAGCTACCCAGGGAAACCGTACCTGAACCGGCTTGCAAAGTAAGATCACCGGAAGTGGTAGATAATGCGGATGCCGCTCCCCCAGTCAGAGTTAACGCGCCTCCGGAAGTAAAAGATGAAGCAGCGGTCGGAGTAAGATTTACTGAGCCAGCCCCGGAAGCGATGAAATTCCCGGACGTGAGCGTGAAAGCAATATCATGGGATCCGGAAGTCGTAATCGCTCCGCTATTATTATAAGCGACCTGCAAAGTTGCGGCAGTGACGGAATCGCAATCTTTCCACGCATTATTTTCAAAACAACGGAATCTGTTATTAGCAATATTGTAGTAGATCGCGCCATTGGTACCGGCCGGATCACCCGCCGATGATTTCGCATCCACGACCAGAAGATCTGGCGTTGCTGATCCAGCCCCACCTGCTCCAATTTGTACATTTGCAGTCGTTCCGGCGCCTGCAGGCTGCAACGTAATATTGCCAGCCGTAGTTGAAAGATTGGAAGCCGCTCCGCCAACTAATGTCAGACCGCCGCCTGTTGCGGTGATGCTGCCTCCTCCGTTTGCCAAAGTAATATCGCCTTGCGTCGTGACATTGCCGTTGGCCCCGAACACTTCAAACAGACCGCTGCCGGCTGTGCCGTTGCCGATGGTCAGAGTTGCCGCAGGCGTATTGTCACCGATGCCCAAGCGCTTTGTTGCATTGTCCCAGAACAGATTGGCATTATCCTGGGCCGTCAAACCTAATGGGCTTGCAAATATCATTGAACCGGAGGTAAATGCACCGATGGTGAATGGAGTAGCGACAACTTCAATACTACCTGAGACAGCATCAGATTTTATGACCCGTCCAATAGGCATTGAAAAAAACGGAGCAGCAGGCTGGGTTGTTACAAACCCGCCGGGTGTTGTAGGCGACAGAAAAAGCCGGTCACCCGCGGTGAATGCTGAGGTATCAAGGTTCTCAACCAAACCGACGCCGGTGGCATAACCATAAGCTCCGTTCGGAATATCCTGGGTTGTAACTCCTGCTGATTGGGTAGTTACGGGACTGTTTGCCTGGGCTTTAGCAACTGTTGGAAAACCAAATGCGTCAACACCGCTAAAATATACGGATGAACCTTTGGGAATTGTTGCACCTGTTACATTTTTTACACGTGTCCAGAGTGTTTGACCAATATGCAAACTAAGCCCACTGAGATCGTTGTAGAAAGATAAAGACTTGCTGACAGGATCGTAGAATAATCGGCCCTCCTTGTAGGCAGGTGCGGTTAAGTTAGTGAAGTCAATGTAGTTCGGGATCGTCAGAGAACCATTAATCGTGGTGACGGTTCCTGTTTTGCCAATCGAAACACTGGTCGAAGTAGATGTGCCTAAATTCAAAGCGCCACCCGAGTCGATTGTGAGTCCTCCGCTGTCAGAAATATTGTTGTTGGTAAAAGTCTGAGTGCCGATGAGCGTGCCTGAAACCAGGTGTCCCACCAAAGTTAAAGATGAATTAACTATATTAGCGGCCAGGGTCGTACCGGTTAAAGCTCCGGCGTCTGTATTGGAAGGGATAGTAATATCCGCTGTGCCATTGAAAGGTACGCCGTTTATATTCCGAGCTGTCTGCAAGGCAGTAGCTGTCCCGGCATTGATCGCATAGCCCGAAGATGCGATCAATTGCCGCGGTGATAAAGTTTCGTACGTGGAGGTAGCAGGATTTAAAACTTCGACTTGCAGATATGCCGTATCGGTGGAATTGAAATCAAATGTCAGCGCATCCGGATAACCATGCGCCGTATCTCCAATATTTACGTTGAACACTCCTTGGGTAACATTAAGCGTTACAGAACCGGGCGGGCTTGCTGGCCACAACCGTGTCCCACCGGGAGGCGTGGCACTGTCCCAAATGGAAAATTTAAAAGTATAGTTAGTTCCCGCTCCCCCCAGCAGTGCGCCGGTTGAATCGGTTAAACGGCCTTGATAGCTAAATGCCTTCGGCACACCCGTTGCAGCCTGTGCAATAGGAATAAAATAAGCCTGGATCGGAAAAATATCAGGTGCGACAAAACCAAGTATTAAAATACTTATGGTGACTTTGAGCGCTAAAATTTTGATTTTATTTTGGCTCATATTTTACGGCCGCATTATTTTCCTGATAACCTGCTTCTCATATCGCCTGTCTTTTCTGGGACCGATCCGGACAACATTAATCAGCCCTTCTTTTTCCCAATTCCGAAGGGTATTCGGATGAACATTCAGCAAATGAGTCACCTCGCGGATCGTCAGAAGCTCTGGCAGTTCCTCAAAAGACATTTTGATTTTGTTTTTGTTTCAACAACCGGCCCTTGATTAAACTTACTTAGCTACCAAGGGTAAAGACATAATAAACACCAGAAAATGGCCAATTTTGGGCCTTTTCAGTAGTCTTATATTCAATTGTTTTTTATTTTGGTTTCGAACCTAACAAAACTTACCATTACTGATATTATTATAGCAAATTTAAGCGTACTTGTCAATCTGTAGTCGTTAACAAAAAAACAGGACAATTGTCCTGTTTTCCTTTGTGCAATTAAATAATAAATCTACGGCAGAATGACCTTGTCGATCAGACCGTAATTTTTTGCTTCTTCCGGGGTCATGAAGAAATCTCGGTCAGTGTCAGTTTCAATTTTCTTCAATGACTGCCCTGTGTGTTTGATCAAAATGTCGTTTATCTGATGCTTGATGCGGACCATTTCTTTGGTCTGGATCTCGACATCGCGCACCTGGCCTTCCACTCCGCCCATGACCTGGTGGATCATGACGCGCGCGTTCGGCAGTGACATTCTTTTTCCGGCAGCGCCAGCGGCCAGAAGTACGGCCGCGGCAGAAGCGGCTTGTCCGATGCAGACCGTGATCACATCTGCTTTTACAAACTGCATGGTATCATAGATCGCCAAAGCGGATGTGACCGAGCCACCCGGAGAATTAATGTACAGTTTAATTTCTTTCTTCGGGTCCTCTGCTTCCAGGAACAGCAATTGAGCGATCACCAAATTCGCCACATGATCATCGATCGCCTCGCCCAAAAAAATAATTCTTTCTTTCAAAAGCCTTGAATAGATGTCAAAGGCCCGCTCGCCGAATTGGGATTTTTCAACCACCATCGGCACCAGAGGCATCTCTATTATTTTATTGCGCATTTATTTGTTCTCCTTCCGCGGCAACAGCGGGTTCTTCCGGATTTAATTCTTCGCTCGTCACCTCCGACTCAGGCTGGCCTCCTGAAATTTTCTCTTCCGCAATATCAATTTTCCAGCCGGTCAACCGCGCTGCCAGCCGGACGTTTTGACCGGTCTTGCCGATGGCCAAAGACAGCTGGTCCTCAAGCACACCGACCTTGGCTTCTTTGGCATCCTCGTTCAACGTCACATTCAAGATCTTTGCCGGGGACAAAGCATTGGCGATAAATTTCACGGGATCCTCAGACCAGGAAATGATATCTATCTTTTCGCCGTTGAGCTCTGCCATGATGACCTGCACGCGGGTCCCGCGCTGGCCCACGCAAGCGCCGATCGGGTCCACGCCGTCCTGTGACGACCAGACTGCGATCTTGGTCCGACTTCCCGCTTCGCGGGCGATGGCTTTGACTTCAACAATGCCGTTAAAGATCTCCGGCACTTCAATTTCAAACAGCCTTCTGACCACGTCCGGATGCGATCGGGATAATGTGATCTTTGGTCCCTTGGCCGTGGGTTCAACATGCAGAATTAAAACTTTGATCCGTGCGCCTATGGCATATTTCTCACCTTTGATCTGTTCGGAAGGAAACAAAACTCCCGTGGTTTTCCCCAAATCTATCAGTACAGTCTCGCCTTCAATTCGTTGGACAATCCCTGAAACCAACTGGCGCTCTTTGGCTTTATAATCCGTGAACAGCACTCCCCGCTCCGCTTCCCTGATCTTCTGGACAATGACCTGCTTTGCGGTCTGCGCGGCGATCCGGCCGAATGTGGCGCCGGTTTTGGGCGTGATGTCAATTTTTATCTCATCGCCGACCTTAGCGCCTTTTTTCGCTTTTTTGGCATCCTCAAGGGTCATTTCTTTAACCGGGTCGGTTACTTCTTCTACGACTTTTTTCACGTCAAAGACTTTCGTGCCTAAAGTGTCAGGCAAAAACTCGACCACGATATTCTGGTCTTTTTTGCCGTAATCTTTGCGGAAAGCCGCGGCCAAAGAAACCTCGATCATTTTCAAGATCTCTTCTTTATTTATATCTTTCTCTTCGGCGATCTGATTCAGCGCCTGTTCAAACTGCTCATTCATTCGTCGCGTCGGATAGACACTTCGCGATTTGCTTTGCAAATACGCTTCGGTCTACTTGCCGCTCCTCTCGAAAAAATTGTTCTCGACCCTGCGGGTCTGCGACTCAATTTTTTCGTTAATTAAAATATTCCTTGTAACAAAAAAACGAGCTTAATGCTCGTTTAATCTAAATCTTCAATAGCGTTCGTAAGTATTATAACAGGTTCGGTTGGGTTGTCAATATCGACTCCTGCCACGTCAATCCGGTAATTGTGCTCCAGAAATTTAGGATGCAGCTGAAGATATAATTTGGCTGTTTTGATCAGCCTTCTGCGCTTATTAAGATCCACCGCCTCGAACGGACCGCCGAATTTCTCAGACGAACGTGCTTTCACTTCCACGAATATGATCTCTTTGTCTTTTTCAAAAATCAGGTCGATCTCTCCGATCTGTTTGCCGTGAGGAAAGATATAATTTTTTTCAAGCAACCGGCAGCCCTGCTCCTGATAGGTTTCAGCAACCAGCTTCTCTCCCGCCGATCCGAGGTTGGTCATCGGTTTTTCGGGCCGGGAATATATTTATTTCTGATGAGCGTATGCTCATATTCCTTCAGCTCTGTAGAAAATTTAAAGATCAGGTATTTTATTACGAACAAAAACCAAACCAATCCTGTCAACAGCACCAAACCGGCCCAGGCGCGCATGGCAAAGATCTGAGTATTTTCGTACCTGAACCCAAACCAGACCAGGCCTGAGATCCCGATCGTTAATAGAAGATAAAAAAGTCTGTCGATCAGTTTTGCCTTGACCTTGTTTATGACAAACCGCTCGGACAGCTTTAAGACGATCGCCAAAATTATGCAAGCGGCAAAAAAATATCCCAAGTATAGATCCGTATGGGCAAGAACGATCGAAGGCTGCGCAAACCACAAATTGCGGTCAAATAATTTGGCCCACATGATCATTTAATGAACATTAATCCATAATGATAAATATCAGTAGGCAGCACTCCCGCTTCCTTCAATGTTGTTTGCTTAGCCAATTTTTTTAAAACTTCCGGTTTGACCCTATCCGCCGCCATAGGCCCGATCGGACCGGGCATATCATTCCAATCTATCGCCACCAGCTTGCCGCCGGTTTTCAGCATCCGGTAAGCTTCAGTGAACAAAGCGGCATGGTTTTTTATTTGGTGAAAGATATTGGCCATGATCGCCATATCAATGCTGCCTGTGGGAATATTGCGGCAGGAATCGGCCTGTTCCAGGTCCGCGCGTAAGATTTTAAGATTTCTCAAGCCTTTCATCCGGGCTTCCGCCGAGACATGGTCTAAGGCTGTATCTAAAATATCCACGGCAAAAACTTGTCCCCCATCCCCGACAATTTTCCCGGCCGCCAGGGTATAAAATCCGCTGCCGGTGCCCAGATCGGCCACGATCTGGCCGGCAGAAAGGCCTGCGGCGAACAGGATCTTTTCCGGGTCTAAAAATTTACTGGCTGGGTCAAAAATAAAATTATCCATTGATTTTAATTATTTGATGTTGGCTGGAAATTTTGAGGGCTTTCCGGCTGGTTTCGTCCACCTCTATGATAACATAACTTAATTCCGCAGAAGAAGGGTCTTCCGGGATATCAAACGGCACCCGTGTGCCCGAGGTAAACCGTTCCAGAGACAATTCTTTCTTAACACCCAGCACTCCCCCTGCTGCTCCGCACATGCCGACGTCCGTGATATAGGCGGTTCCCCCGGGCAGGATTTTTGCATCTGCAGTGGGGATATGGGTATGCGTGCCCAAAACTGCGCTGACCCGGCCATCCAAAAAATATCCGAAGGCGACTTTCTCACTTGTCGCTTCGGCGTGAAAATCGATCACCACCGCTGCGTAATTTTTTGGATCGTTGGCTGTAAGCCATTTTTCCGCTTCAGCAAAAGGCGAACTGATCGGATCGTGGAATTGTTTTTCCATGAACACCTGGCCCAGGAAATTGCCGATCAAGACATCGCCTTTGGCGGTCGGGATGACCACCGCGTTTTTCCCCGCATAGGTGTCGGGAATATTAGCCGGCCGGACAAGTTTGTCCGGATATTTTCGGAAAGTTTCATCCGACAGATCTTTTTTGGAATAAATATGATTGCCTGAAGTAAACCCGGAGATGCCGAGGCGGATCAATTCTTCCAAAGTTTTGACAGTCACGCCTTTGCCGTGAGCCAAATTTTCAACATTCGCCAAGATCAAATCAGGCTGCTCGGACTTGATCAAATCCGGCAGGGTTTTTTTAACGGCCGCCCGGCCCGGCTCGCCTGTGATGTCTCCAAAAAATATTATCTTAAGCATTACCTTGCATATTCGATTACTCTTGTTTCCCTGATGACCATGACCCTGATCTCTCCCGGATACTTCAGATCCTGTTCTATCTTATTGGCGATCTCGCGGGCCAATTTCGTCGCCCCCCAATCATCCAGTTTGTCGGGTTTAACAAACACCCGGATCTCTCTTCCTGCCTGAATAGCGTAAACTTTATCAACGCCCTCAAAGCTGTGCGCCAGGCTCTCCAGTTCCTCAAGTCTTTTTACGTAATTTTCATAGGTATCGCGCCTAGCTCCGGGCCTTGCTCCGGAAATATTGTCAGCAGCATCAACGATAGCGGCTTCAATAGAAGTGTATTCCACATCGCCGTGATGGGCTTCGATCGCATTCACTATTTTTTCGGGCAGATTGAACTTTTTCGCGATCTGTTTGCCGATCTCCACGTGAGTACCTTCCATATCCTGGTCCAAGGCTTTGCCGATGTCATGCAGCAGGGCTCCTTGTTTGACGGTCATAACATCAGCGCCGATCTCTTCGGCCATCAATGCCGCCAGCTTGGCCATCTCTATCGAATGTTTGAGTACGTTTTGGCCGTAGCTGGTGCGGAATTTGAGCCTCCCGATCAGCTGCACTAATTTTGGCGGAAAATTGGCAATACCCAGTTCATACACTGCCTGCTCGCCTGCTTCTTTGATCATGTCAGAAACTTCTTTTTTGGCTTTCTCCGTTGCTTCTTCAATTTTAGCAGGATGAATGCGGCCGTCCAAAATCAATTTTTCCAGGGCGATCTTCGCGATATGGCGGCGGACCGAATTGAAGCCGGAAATGATCACGGCATCAGGCGTGTCGTCAACGATGACCTCCACTCCCAGCATCTGCTCAAAGGTCCGGATGTTTCGGCCTTCTTTGCCGATGATCCGCCCTTTCATTTCTTCGCTCGGCAAAGTCACAGCCGTGGTCGTCATTTCGCTGGTGACCTCTGATGCGCAGCGCTGTATGGCGAGAGCTACAATATCGCGGGCTTTTTTATCCGCATCCTCGCGGGCCTGGTTGACCAGTTTGTGGGTCAGCATGGTCAGCTCTTCTTTCACGCTCTTTTCCGTGGATTCCAAAAGAACTCTTTTGGCGTCCTCAGTTGAAAGCCCTGAGATCTTCTGCAGTTGCTCAAGCTGTTTTTGCTTCAGTCCCCGCATCTCATCTTTGGTTTTCTCGATCTCTGTTTTTTTGAAATTCAGATCTTCTTTGAGCTTCTCGGATTCGGACAGCTTGCGTTCGAGGTCCGATTCCTTGCGGCTTAAGCGGTCCTCGACTTTGATGATCTGGTTCCGAAATTCTTCTTCTGCCTTTTTACCCTGGCCTACAATTTCCAGTGCTTTCGATTTGGCATCAAGCAAAATTTCCTTTTCCTTATTTTTTGCTTCCTCCAAAGCCCTGGCGACCCGGCCTTCAATGGAGTTTACCTGGTTGGCGATCTGCACTTTGCGGATCAGATAACCCACCATTGCTCCTAAAAGCGCTCCAACAATAATTCCAATAAGCATACAAAACCTTTCCAAGCTTTGTTGGTCGCATCATTCTGAACTTTATTGTTTGTATCAAATTAAAACGTTGAAAACCCTCTTTCGAAATTTGTGAGAGTGGAAATTTTTAGGATTAAATTGGACACAAAAGAATTAGTCATGAATCAAAGATGCAACCAACGATCAGCAATACTTAAAATTCAATATATTTAGCTTTTTAAGCTATTTCTAATATACCATAAACTGCCTGTATGTCAACCTGCCGATTGACTTGAGTAACAACAAATGTTAATTTGCAAATATCAACATTAACCTATACTTATGAAACAAGAATTGCCAAAACTTCCCTATGCTTATAATGCATTGGAGCCTTACATTGACGCCAAAACCATGGAAATCCATTATACCAAGCATCATCAGGCCTATATAGATAAATTAAACGCCGCTTTGGCAAAATATCCGGAATTGCAGGACAAACCGGTTGACGAACTATTAAGAGATCTCTATTCGCTCAAGGTTGATGATGAGGACCGGATCGCGATCCGCAATCACGGCGGCGGACACCTCAACCATTCCCTGTTTTGGAAGATCCTGGACCCTGCGAACAATAAGAATGAAAAGCTAGTTTCAGATATCAACAAAGTCTTTGGCTCAGTTGATGAATTCAAAAAACAATTTACGGATATTGCGACCAAGCAATTTGGCTCAGGCTGGGCCTGGCTGGCACGGGATGTGTCCGGCAAACTGCATCTGCATGGCATGCCCAATCAAGATTCACCGTATCTGCATGGCCACACGCCGGTTCTGGGCCTTGATGTCTGGGAACATGCATATTATTTGAAATATCAAAACAAACGGCCTGAGTATATTGATGCTTGGTGGAAAGTGCTGAAATTGATATAGAGATATTTTTTGCTCAGTAGCATGCTACTGAGCAAAGTCATGAACAAAAAAACCGCCATCGCTGGCGGTTTTAAATTTATTCTCTGACCTTCGCTTCCTGTCCTTTTCTTGTGTAGTAGAGCTTGGTTTTTCTGGCCGGGGTTTCTTTCACTACTTCTATCTTTTCTATGTTTGGTGAATGAATGGGAAAAATGCGTTCCACGCCGATGCCGGAAGAGATCTTGCGCACGGTCACAGTGCCGTTGATGGCTTTGCCGCCGCGGGTACCGATAACCTGGCCTTCAAATATCTGGACGCGTTCTTTTTCTTTGCCGTCAGGCGAGACATCTTTGATCTTTTGATATACGCGCACGATGTATCCGGCTTTTAGTTTCGGAATTGCCTTTAACTGTTCTTCTCTAAATGTTTGGATCATTGTCATAAGTGATATTAACTTTTTTAAGTATATCTTTTAAATCCCGGGGTAAACTTGAAAATAATTCTATCCACGTCCCATTGGGCAATTGAAACTTGAGTTTATACGCATGCAGGAACTGCCGGGAAAGGATTTTCGTGTCTTCTTTTTTTCCGTAAACCTGGTCTCCAACAATCGGATGGCCGATATGGGAAAGATGAACTCTGATCTGATGTGTGCGACCTGTATGCAATTTTACACGAAGCAAAGAATATTGTCCAGAGTCGGCCAAAACCCAGTATTCGGTCAACGCAGGTTTACCCAATCCGATCTTCATTTTTTGTTTCAGCGGCACCCGTTGTATCGGCAGATCAATCACGTCGTGGGTTTTGGGCGAGATGCCATGAACTAAAGCCAAATATTCTTTTTCCACTTTCCTGTCCAGGAACAGTTTTTTAAAGTATTCAAAGCTTTTGGGATTTTTGGCGATCAGGATCAAACCCGAGGTATCCTCATCCAATCGATGAACAATTCCGGGCCGATGAGGTTCTCCTACGTTTTCAATACCGGGATATTTGGTAATCAAAGCCTGGGCCAGAGTATCTTCCTTGTTCCCGGCACCTGGGTGTACAACCAATCCTGCCGGCTTATCAATTACCGCAACATCGTCATTCTCAAAAACAACTTTTAGTTCCAAATTGCTTGGCTTTAGTTCTTCGCTTTCAAATTCAGGCAGTTCGATCTGGTCACCTGGAGCAATTTTGAAATCAGGCTCAATGATGACTTTTTGATTCACTGAAACCTGGCCTTGTTTGATAGCTTTTTGAACCTTGCCGCGAGAAACACTGGCAACTGTTGCTAAAAATTTATCCAAACGATTCGTTTCTTGTGATTCAAATTTTGGCATTGTTTTTCAATAAATCCGGTCTTCTTTTTTTTGTCCGTTTTAAAGCCTCAGACTTTCGCCATTCATTGATCTTGGCATGATGGCCGGTTAACAAAACTTTCGGTACTCGTTTGCCTTTATAATTTTCGGGTCGCGTGTATTGCGGATATTCAAGAATCCCGTCGCTAAAGCTTTCATTGATCAAAGATTCTTCTTTGCCCACCACGCCCGGGACTAAGCGGGCAACAGTATCCAGAATTGCCAGAGCCGGAATTTCGCCGCCCGTCAAAACAAAATCGCCCAAAGATATTTCCATGTCAACCAGATCACGAATGCGCTCGTCAAAACCCTCATAGCGACCACAAATTAAGCAAATAGTTTTGTAGTCAGCTAATTTATTGGCTGTTCTTTGATTGAAAACTTTTCCCTGCGGAGTCATCAGAATTATCGCTTGTCCTTTTTTGCCTTTCCTAAGTTTTAGACTCTTCAGGGCCTTATCAATAATATCAACTCGCAAGACCATACCCACCCCTCCGCCGTATGGTCTTTGGTCTACGCTTTTATGTGCCCCTTCTCCCCAATCCCGCAAATTCTTCAGTTCGATCCTGATCAATTTTTTCGCCAGAGCGCGCTTAAGTAAGCTTACGTTCAGGTAAGACTCAAATGCTTCGGGGAATAAAGTTAGAATAATAAATTTCATTTGGGAATTAAAAACCCCGCACAGTTTGCGGGGTTTTGATTTAGAGTTTAAACTCGTCGATGTCGGTTGCCAATTCTTTATCCGTATCTTTTGACTCCCGACCTTCCGTATCTCTCGAATCCCGGCCCATCGGCCGCTTCGAACCTTCCGGTTCGTGGATCTTCAGATTCACGCGAGACTTTCTTTTTGCCCCGACCACCCGCAGTAATGTGCGAATGGATTTGGCGGTCTGGCCTTGCCGGCCGATCACCTGACCCATATCTTCCGGGTGCAGGTGCAGGGTGATCAACACCCCCATCTCGTCCACTGTCCGTTCGGTTTTCACATCTTCGGGATGATCAACCAGAGCGCGCACGAGATATTCAACAAATTCCTGGTCTTGTTCTTGTGCCATGTCTGTATGGTTAATTGTTAAATAAATAATACCAAATCTACGCTGGGGATTCAACCTTAGCAGGTTCTGCCGGCGCAGCAGCCTCACTCACCACAGCGGAAGCACCCGCTTTTTTCTTGGGCTGCCAGGCTTTAACCTTCTTGCTGGTTACCAATTTTTTCTCTACGAATAAATTGTGGACTGTCGGAGAAATCTGGACATGCTGGGCGATCCAATAGTTCAGCCGTTCCGGGTCTTTGATGCCGAAGTTCTTGCTGCGCGGATTATAGTGCCCCAAAACTTCCAAAACTTTTTTGGACGCGCTGCGGTGAGCCTGCGCCAAAACGATCCGGAAGTCGGCTTTGTTCTTGGTCCCTGTACGTTGTAATCGTATTGTTAACATATTTTTTATGCCTGCATAGCATAACAAAAGTAAGTTGCAAGGTCAACTCCTTAAAGAAACCGCTTTTAAATGTCTTCTGATCCAGTAGATAATAAAAATCACGATAACAGCAACTATCAGTATATCAAATTTTCTGAAATAGTTTTCCAGATCATGCCAATGCTCGCCCAGGCGCTGCCCCAGCCAGGCCAAAAAATAGGACCAGATAAAAGAGCCGATGAAAGCTGTTATCGTAAACGATAAAAAATCAACTTTACTGATGCCGGCGGGAATCGAAACGAAAGTCCTGATCACAGGGAGCAGGCGGCCGAAAAAAGTCGACCAATGGCCGAATTTTTTAAAAAACTTTTCAGTCAGGTTAAGTTCCCGTTCACTCAAGAAAACCCAATGGCCGTAACGCTCAATCAAAGGCCGTCCGCCGTAATAGCCTAAACAATAAGTCAGCCAGGAGCCTATCGTAGAACCGGTAGCGCCTGCCAAACCCAAGCCTAGCAGACTGAATCTTTGGGAAGCCACCAAAAATCCGGCAAACGGCATGATGACCTCGCTCGGCAAAGGAATTGCAGCCGATTCAATTGCCATCAATACTGCAACGCCGGTGTATCCCCATAGATCAATCGTATGAATTATAAAATTCGTTATATGTGAAAAAATATTTGCGATCATTTCACTTCGATCTTTTCCGCCTGCTCAAGTTTTAACGACAAGATCTTGGAAATCCCTTCCTCGGTCATGGTCACGCCATACAGCGTATGGGCCTGGCGCATAGTTTCGCGGTTATGCGTGATCGTGATGAACTGCGTTTGATGGGCCAGAGTTCCCAGAATACTGGCAAAACGGATGGAATTGGCTTCATCAAGGGCTGCATCAACCTCATCCAGAACCACGAACGGCGAAGGATAACAGGCCAGCATGCTGCAAAGCAAAGCAATTGCCGTAAGCGCCCGCTCGCCTCCTGACAGAGCCGTGATCGAGGCCAGTTTCTTACCCGGTGGCGTGGCTTTTATTTCAATTCCGACGATTTCCTGCACGGCTTTTTTATGCCTGACCCCGTCCATTGCTGCGGATTCTTCCTCATCTTCCTCGGCTTCTTGCAGACTTTCCTCCGATTCCTTTGCGGCACGAAGCAGACTCATCTGCGAGCGTCCGCCGTTGAACAATATCCGGAAATATTCAGAGAACTTCGCAGAAATTTTATCGAACGCCTCGTCAAACTGCTTCTTGATGATCTGGTCCAGATCTTCGATCACGCTCCTAAGATCAACCACTGCCTGGCTCAGATCAGACGATTGTTCGGATAAATAGTCAAACCTCTGCTGAGTTTCTTTAAACTCATTTAAAGTCGATTCATCAATGCCGCCGGCCAACTCCAGCTGATGCTTTAATTTTAATATTTGATTCGGCAGATTCGGCAGAATCTGAGGTTTTTTGTACCGGGCAAGATCTGCCGGGATCTGGCCCAAGGCTTCCTTGATCTCTTTGTGGAGCCCTTCTAGTCTCGTTTCCAACTTGGCTTTCTCCACCAAAACCAGGTTTTGTTCGTCTTTGAGGCGGACTAATTCCAGCGATTTACTGCGGAATTTTTTTTCTTCTTCGGTCAAAAATCCTTTTTTCTGCCTTTCTTCGGCCAATAATTTATTCTTGGCGCTGTTTTGTTCATGGATCTCTTTCACGATCACTTCAAGCTTAACATCTAAAGTTTTCTTCTGATTTAGCAATTCATCATTGGCCGGTTTCAGATCCTGATGGGCGGGATCGGAATGCTTGCTGAAACTTTCCACCAATTCTCTTAACTTGTGCCTGATCTCGGCAATGTTATCCGCCTTGAGCGAATCCAGGATCATTTCAAATGAATGCTTGAATTGGACAAGTTTATTTGAAAAATTTTCTAAAGAAAATTTATTAGCTGCATCATTGGATGATTCCAATTTCAGCTTGCCGCGAAGTTCCGCCAATTGTTCCAGCAGAGTTAATTTTCCATCCTCTAAATCCTTGAGCTTTTTTTCCAATTCTTCGATAAAATTATTTGCTTTTCCGGTCTGCTGTTCTTCTTTATCCAAAGTTTTCTGGAAGGCCGCGATCTCACTATCCGCCTGCGTGATCACCGCGCTTTTGATGGCCAAACGTTCTGCTACTGCATTAAGTTCCGTTTCCAGCAAAAACGACTGATTGCCGAAATATTCCATTTGCAAAATACTCAATTCAGATGCAAGAGCTTCGCGCTCCTCCATGCGCTTGGCCTGGCGCTTTAAGGACTTGAGCCTTGGCTCGATCTCCTTCAGAAGCTCCGAGACCCGGCCCAGGTTTTCCTCGGTCTGCGCCAGGCGCCTTAATGTTTTTTCACGCTTCAAATAATAAGGCTTGACCCCGGATGCTTCCTCGACCAAATTTTTGATCTCAGAGGGACCGGCCAAAACCATCTGATCAATGGTTCCCTGGCCTATCACGGCATAATTTGTCGCCCCAAAACCAGAACGCATGAGCGCGTCTATCACGTCGAACAGTCGGACCCGCTGGTTGTTCATCAGGTATTCTGAGTCGCCGTTGCGGAACAATCTTCTGGTGATCACCACTTCCCCATATTCCACGGGAATCTTATGATCTTTATTGTCAAAAGTTAAAGACACTTCAGCCACGGAAAGCTTGGATTTTTTGTCTGAGCCGGCAAAGATCACGTCCTCGGATTTTTTACCGCGCAGCAGCTTCAAAGACTGCTCGCCCATGACCCAGCGGAGAGCATCAGCCACATTTGATTTGCCCGAGCCGTTCGGACCGACCACGGCAGTCATTCCGGGATCAAAATCAAGCACGGTTTTATGCGCAAAGGATTTGAACCCCTGCAGTTCCAGTCGCTTTAAATACATTTAGTGTTAGTTTCCCGAATTATAGATCAGAAACCTTGAGGCCGTTTTCCGCCGCCGCAATTTCCGCCTCCTGTTTGGACGGGCCTGAACCCTTGGCGATCTGCTTGTCATTGATAAACACTCCAACCTCAAAATTTTTGTTATGATCAGGCCCCCATTCGGCCAAAACCTTATAATGCGGCGTCACGCCCAGCTTTTCCTGCGCCAGTTCCTGAAATTTGCTTTTGGGGTCCAGGATATTGCCGGCATTTACTATGGTTTCCAGATGATTGATCACAAAATCATGGATGAAAGTTCTTGATACCTCAAATCCCGAGTCCAGATAGATCGCGCCGATCAAGGCCTCAATTGCATTTGCCAAAATCACCTGGCGAGCTCTTCCCATATCGTTTGATTCTCCTCGGGAAAGCAAAATGTACTTATCCAGTTCCAGGCTGCTGGCAATTTCGGACAACATCTTATAATTGACCAAAGCGGAGCGCAAATTGGTCAGTTCGCCTTCAGGGTTGGGAAAATTCCGGTACAGGTACTCGGTTGTGATCAATTCCAAAACCGCGTCGCCCAAAAATTCCAGGCGCTCGTTATGCGCCAGCGGCCAGCGGCGGTTCTCATTCAGATATGAACGATGGGTCAACGCTGACTGCAGCAGGTTCCGGTCTTTAAATTGTATTTTTATTTTAGTCTCGAGTTTTTCTAGGTCCATAGAGATCGATTCTCTGCGAACTACGAATTTTTTACGAAAATACGAAACAAAACTTTCGTACTTACGTAACTTTTCGTAATTTCGTAGCTTTAATTTTCTGGTGGGCGGTGCTGGGATCGAACCAGCGACCCTTTCTACGTCAAAGAAATGCTCTACCACTGAGCTAACCGCCCTCGTCGCAGTCTTGCAGATACTTCGCAATTTCGCAAAAGGCGAAATGTGCTACGATCTGCAGATGCTCCTCTCAAAAAATTTGTTCTCGCCCAGCTCTTGCAAGCACGAGCTGGGCTGCGACTCAAATTTTTTGTAATTATATCAATTATCAAACAATTTCCGGCACTGGCAGAGACTCCTCTTCCTCCAATTTCTGCGGTTTGATCAGCTCGAGGAAAGCCAGAACCCAGGCGGTTTGCGCAAAGGTTGCAACCAGAGCCTGGATAATTAAAAAAACAATTGAACCGGCAGTTACAGAAACGATCGTCAAAGCGACTCCGGCACCGAAACCTACTTTATGATAAGCCAAATATGCCAAAAGAACAAATGGCAAAGCCGTGATCGCAGCGGCTATTAGGCTTGCTAAAAAAGCCAAAACAGCCAAGCAGAACAACATAAAACTGAAGACCAGAAGAGTGAACCAAAACTGACTGACAAGTTCAAAACTGCGTTGGATCGCCTCGCCTATTTTGAAATCATGCAATACGACAAACATCGGAGCAAGAAAGCTGATCAAGGCCGCAATAACGGAAATCGGAATAAAAATAATCAAACCAATTGCTGAAAGTATCAGAGCTCGGATAAAGAATTTGAGAGAAAATAGGTAAAATATAGGCCCGCCGATAACAACTAATGCCAGAAACAAAGCTATTTGCATCAGCAAAAAAACTCCAAGCAAACGCAAATGAAAAAGCCCGCCATAATTAAAACTTTTGACAAAAGAGGTTTCCTGCCTGTCAATAATCGCTTTCACCGCAATGATATTGCCTGCCCGGGCCTTGAACAGCAAAAGGATCAATTCCAAGATCACGCCCAGGACGATAAGCAAAGTCAGATTTCCCAAAAAAGCATGGTTTTGAAACCATGAAAGATCACCGGAGTTAGTGCCTTGGCTTTGAAAAACATAGTTGAAATTAAAAAAATTCCCGAACAGCAAAAACAGGCCGAAGATCCATAAGAACTTGTTGTTCCAAACGATCTCATAAGCCTGTTTGAATATTTTGCGGTACGGTAAGATCATCTCTAGACCGGAACTGATGACAGCCCCCCGGTCGCAATATTCTTGTTTAACTTTTCCTGGGGAATGATATCGGCGACGAGGTTCTCAAACTCTGCGCGCTCTATTGTCTCTTTCTCGATGAGTTCATTAGCGATCAAGGTCAGCTGCTTGCGGTATTTTTTGATAACGTCCGCAGCAGTGCGGTATGCCCGTTCAATGAAACCGGAGACTTCTTCGTCGATCTTGGCGGCAACTTTCTCCGAATAATTCTTCTGCTCGGAAATCTCGCGGCCCAAAAATATCATCTCGTGTGTGTCGCCAAAGGTCATGGGACCCAGAGTTTCCGACATGCCGTAACTGGTCACAAGTTTGCGGGCAAGGCCTGTGGCCACGCGCAGATCATTGGAAGCGCCTGTGGTCAGTTCATCAAAGATCATTTTCTCTGTGGCATAGCCGCCCAATGACACGGCCAAGTCTGCCAGAAATTCAGATTTGGAATGCAAGTTCTTATCCTCGCTCGGCAGCTTCATGGTATAGCCTGCCGCCCTGCCGCGGGATACTATGGAAACCTTATGCACCGGGTCGGCGTGCGGCATGACCGTAGCCACCAGAGCATGGCCGGCCTCATGCCAGGCCGCGATCTCTTTTTCTTTCTTAGACAGCAAATGGCTTTTGCGCTCCGGTCCGAGCATAACTTTCTCTATGGCTTCGATCAATTCATTTTGTCCGACCACTTTTAGGTTTCGCCGAGCCGCCAAAATCGCCCCTTCATTTATCAGGTTGGACAAATCAGCGCCGGAAAATCCGGGGGTGCGTTCGGCAATTGCCCGCAAATTGACCTCTTTAGCCAACGGTTTGCCGATAGAATGCACTTTCAAAATAGCTTCCCGGTCATTGATATCCGGCGGGTCCAAAACCACCTGCCGGTCGAATCTGCCGGGACGAAGCAGAGCGGGGTCTAAAACATCCGGCCGGTTGGTCGCAGCGATCACAATGACATTGGTCTCATTTTCAAAACCGTCCATCTCCACCAGGATCTGATTTAAGGTCTGCTCACGCTCGTCATGTGAGCCGCCCAAACCCGCTCCTCTTTGCCTTCCCACAGCATCTATCTCATCTATAAACACAATGCACGGAGCATTCCGTTTGGCTTTCTTAAATAAATCGCGCACGCGGGAAGCGCCAACTCCCACGAACATCTCCACAAACTCCGAACCGGAAATATGGAAAAAAGGCACATTGGCTTCCCCGGCCACGGCGCGGGCGACCAGGGTCTTGCCGACTCCGGGAGGCCCCAGCAGCAATACGCCTTTGGGAATGCGCGCGCCAAGCGAGAAAAATTTCTGCGGAAAACGCAAAAACTCCACAACTTCCTTCAATTCTTCTTTCGCTTCCTTGATCCCGGCCACATCGGCAAAAGTCACGCGCTTTCTTCGGTCTGACTGTTCAAGGAGCTTAGCGCCCGATTGGCCGAATGACATTGCGCGATTGTTTGATCCTTGGACTTGGCGCATAAGAAACCAGATGAAAGCCCCGATCAAAAGGAACGGAAGCGCAAACGGCAGAATGGTTGACTGAAGAATAGAAGTTGAACCTGAGAGCGGTTCAATGTTCGCGTCCTTGATCTTAGAATTATCAACCGCGTATGTATTTTTTAATGTGTCTGAAAGAACAGAGGATTTTTCTTTAGTGGATATTTGTTTGGTTCCATCTTTAAGATAAACCGTCAGATCAACCTCGTTGTCGGAAACCTCAATTTTATTAATCTGTCCGGCGCTAACCTCATCAGCAACTTTGCCCAGTGTCACTTGACTGACATTGGCATTGTCATTGTTGAAAAGCGTAAAGGCGCCGGCAATGACCAGGAATATGGCGAGAATTATAAGCAGGTTGCGAAAAAATTTGTTCATAGCTTATGAATTTTACATGAAACAGCTCAATATGTCAATCTTGCAAACCAATGAATTTTTTGGTGCCGACGGTCGGATTCGAACCGACATGCTCTTGCGAGCGCTGGGTCCTAAACCCAGTGCGTCTGCCAGTTTCGCCACGTCGGCGTATCAACCAACTTATTTATTATAACAAAGGCCGTTGAATAGTGAAACGGTAAACTATTGACATTGAACCAACATTAAACTATACTAGCATACTGCACATTTACGTTTTTTGAAGGCAGTTATTAGAAAACCTAAGGAGGGTCATGAAATCTGAACAAGCACCTGTGAGCACTTCGCACGTTGTTTCTACACCGATAGTCACAGTCGACTTTCCCCCGATGCCGAAACCTGAAGATTTTCAGATCAGATGGAACTCTAGTGATCTTCGAGAACAGCGTGAAGCCTACTACCACGCGCTGGAAACTTGGAAAGAGGCAGTCAAGATCATGACGGATGGTATCAATCTGAACCATTCCGGGCAGACTCGATCGCAGGCCTCATCCTCATCGTCACCTTCCCCGGCACGCCCTGTTGCTGAAACAATCCCTGAAAAACAGACTCTTGCGATCAAGGTAGTCAATCCACCGAGAGACCAAGATCCTGTCACAGGCCTGTTCTTGGTGACTGTGGCAACTACGGTCAATGGGAAGGCGGCTGATCTTCCGTTTATAGCAGTTTCAGACATTTCGATCGTATTCAAGCAACGAATCGAAGGCACTCTCATTCCGGTAACAAACTTCTCATCGAACTCGCCGGGAAACTATATGCTATATGTCGATTTTCCCGGCTTGATGACGAAGATAGTATTTCAGCTAGAGGATGGTGGGACAGCTGAAGTACGCTTGCGCAAGTAAATCGCCGGGCCTTAGCCCTGCTTCATTTCCTTGAGGGGATCCTCTGATCTCCTCTTTTTTTATTTCTTAAATTAATAAACCCCTCAAAGTAAATTTGACAATACTTATATTATATGGCGCAATCAATTTTTCTGATGTCAAAAAACCCTCTAAAAAATAGGTCTTTTATTGAATGTCTTGACAAAATGACCCGAAAGTGATAATCTTTAAAGTTACTTTAATAATAAATCCCTGTTCATTTTTTTGTCTTTCCGAATAGCCTACAGGAACTGTTTCGGTAAGCTTTTCGGCAAGATAATCTCTTGCCGTTTTTGTTTAAGGAGGCCTGTTCTTTACAACTTGAATAGCTACTTATTTACAGACCGATTCCGGTCTTTCCACATACACAACCGTTTCCTCGAAAGGAACCACAAGGATGACTTGCCCGGAATGCAACGAACCTGTTGCCGAAGGACGGGACTATTGTGGGACGTGCGGTGCACCTCTCACAAACCCGCCTCCTGCAATCGGTAACGGTCCCCCGCAACAAGAGGACCTGATCGGCAACACACTCATCGACGAGCCGGAGCACCAGCCGGAACTTCCGGCTGGGATTTCGCTCAACGACCGGATGAAAGTGGCCACGGGCTGCGACCACGTGATCGGCAAGGTCAAGGAAAACAACCAAGACTATTGCGCGATCAGCAGGGTCGACTATCCGCTTCACGGCTACTGCGTCATTCTGCAAACCGGTGCCGACGGCATCGGCGGCGGTACGGGCGGAGAACGCTGGGCCGCCACCACGGTCCATCTCTTTCTCGCGGCAATGGGCGTGCGCCTCCCGGCGTTCGACCAAGAAGACAAATTCGTCGACCGCGACCAATTCTGGCAGCTTCTGAACGAAAAGGTGAAGACTTATTTTTTCCCCAGCATCAACTGGGTGACGGGGTGCGTCTACAGCTTCGGCGTACAGGAGGTCGGAATTGACAAGCATCAGCGGCCGGCGAAAGTCTTCGGTGCCACATGGACAGCCAGTGTTCTGATCTGCGATCTCAAAAAAGGACGCGGCATCATGCACGGCTACTGCGTCGGCGACCCCGCCCTGTTCCTCATAACTGAGGACAAGGTGGAAAAGCTCAACACTGACGATGCCTGGGCTGAAGGACCGCATAAAGGATCTCTTACCCGCTGGGTCGGACAAAGTCCGCAAGCCAACGGCCAAGTTATCCTCCGCGAGTTCCAACTCGATCAGGAGACTCCTTATGTACATATTCTGCACTGCTCGGATGGACTGACGAACATGCTCAGTCCGGACGCCATCGCAGGTATCGCACGGGGTGAAGCCGAACCAGAACACGCTGTCAGCCAGCTTCTCGACCAAGCCGTCAACGTCCAATTGCCATACGGCCAGGTTCTTGAGCCCGAGAAAGACCCGCCGATCACGCCGGGCGACGACAATGTTTTCGCCGCGATCACAACCATCCGTTCAACCTTCGTCGAAGGAGCTTACGATCATGAAGAGACCGAATCTCAGTCTTTCCTGCCTGACACACTCAGTGCAGATGAAGATGAATCCCGCGCTCGTACCGACGGTGAAAACCTGCATCAGCATCAGGATGCCGGAAAGCAGTGAAGGTGAAAACGACGGCAACGTCGCACTCGCCCTCGTCCTCGACGTCTCCAACTCGACCGACAACCCCATCAGCTCTGATGGCGGCAGCGACAATCAGATCTACAAGGCCATCAAAAGCGCTGCCAAGCAGGTCATTGACCTGCTCCGCGACGGCGACCAGGTTGCCATCATCACCTTCCACCGAGATGCGAAGATGGCATTGCCTTTCACCTTGTGCAATACGGACGGCAAGGAAGCCGCACTCAGCGCGATCGAAGACGATGTCTACCCGCAGGGAGGCACCAACTACAACGTCGGGCTGGACACGGCCAGGCGCGAGCTGGGGAAGATCGCGGGAATGACGCGCGCCATCGCTTTCATCAGCGACGGCGCGCACGAAGCGCACTTCGAAGACCCGCGCCCCATGTCGACCGAGATCCGCGACGGCGGCATAGTCATCTACACGGCCAGTGTCGCGGACAACCTCTCGGCGGACGATGAAATGCGCCTCAAAGAAATGTCGGGCGGGGCGAACTTCAAACCCTGCTCGTCATCGTTCGAGGTCGGCAAGTTCTTCGCAGGCTCGCTCCGCAAGGCGATTCACGCCTCGGTCACCAATGCCCGGTTGGAGTTCACTCCCATCGGCCTGGTCCAGGAGGTGGCGCACTGCGAATTTGTCTGGAAGAACGGCAAGCGCAACTACGTGGCCGGTTCCAACACACCGGCAACCGTGCAACTCGGCGAGATCGGTCCCGGTGACCGACTCGACGTGTTCGTGCAATTCGTCACCCAGATGCCGAAGTTCCCGGACAACGTTGATAGCCAGGAACGCACTTTCGGCAAACTCGCGGTGTTCGGCGCCTGCTCAGGCATGGGCATCAATGACCCGATCGAGCTGGCAAGCGATGAGATGCGACAGAGATTCGCGAAGGTCACCGGCGGCAAGGTCAACTCCTACGTGGAAAAGATCGCAGCGCAGGCCGACGCGGCGCGCGCTCTCGATCAGGCCAGCAGGACCACGGACGCCAAAGCGCAACAGGACATCCTCGGCAAGGCCGCGGAAAGAGTGAAGCGCGCAACCCAGGTGTTCGCCGACGACGCTGATCTGGCGGGATCCCTCACGGATCTTGACCAGCTGCGCCAGGAGTCTGCGACCAAGGGCGGCTCAGCAACGGCCAAGAAAGCCGGACGCGCCACTCAAGTCTTCACCGACGACGACTAGATCATCCTACCCGGCTGCCACAAAAAGCAGCCGGGATCGACTCACCTTCTATGGAGACAATCACATGAAGTGTAACGCATGCGGAAACATCGGCTTTACCGCCACCTCCTGTCCGGACTGCGGCAGCGAGGATCTGACAACGGAAGCCGGTTCCTCCTCTCAAACGACCGACGCTGTGGCAGTCAACGAAGCGCCGCCGGCCATGCCGGATATGCCGAGCGTGAGCGTCCCCACAGACGTCAAAGGTCCGGTGGTCGGCACCATCGTTCTGCCGGACGCACGCCGCATCGAGATGCGCGAGGGTGACGAGTTCACCATCGCGCACACCGACACCGACGAGACGGTCACGTTCAAGAGCGACGACGAAACCGTGTCGCGCACGCCGGTGAAGATCTTTGCCCGCGACGGCAAGATGTTCGCGACCGGCGGCGGCGGCAACGGCTTCTCACTCATCACCACAGTCCGGTACAAGCCGATGGACTCGGTGGAAATTCCGCGCGGTGCCAATGTCGCGGTGACCGCCGGCAAGACCGCAAGGTTCCCCATCAAGTAGCTATTCGTTCAAGCAAGTTAGGGAGAGAGTTCATGGACATGATGTCCTTGCTCTCTCCCATCTCTTTTTACTGCGAGCATTATGGATTTAAGCTGATTGATTCCACGATGGTCTCAGTAAGACCAATTGTTCTTTCGAATTTACATCTCGCCGCAAGGCGATCAACATCAACTCGTTTCGCAAGAGGAGAGCCGATATGCCTATCCAACGAAGATGCCCGAAATGCAGCCGTGATTATCCAGAGGCAGCAACCCTCTGCATCAATCCGGCCTGCAGCAATCTCGATCCCCAGCCACCCGCGGCGTTGATCGCAGGAACGGCCCTACCCGCGGCAACAGACGAGTACACTGTTATCAGAGTGCTTGGCTGGGGCGGTATGGCCACGACATACCTGACGACCAATCGCAGTGGCGACCAGCGCGCCGTGAAGGAAATGCTGCCCAGCGGCAATCCGAAGGTTCAGCGCAAACTGGAAGCCATGTTTGAACGTGAAGCGCATATCCAGGAACGGCTTGGCCATCAACTTGTGGCCAATCCTCCAGTATTCGCTCCGTTCCCCATCGGCGAAGGAGCGTTCCGCGCTCATGGACGGCTGCTCATGGCCATGGAGTTCATGCCCGGCGAGGATCTGGACAAGATCCAAGACCGCGTCGGCTCCATCCCGTTCCTGCAAGTCTTGCCGTATGGTATCGAGATCTGCATTATTCTTCGAGACTACCTGCACGGCTATGTCGAGATGGGCATCGCCAAACCGGTCATCCACCGGGACATCAAACCTGCCAATCTCCACGTCCTTCGCACAAGCAACACAGCCTGTCTTCTGGACTTCGGCATTTCTCGATTCGAATCCTTCTCCGCCGCCACTATGGGTCGGGGCGGCACCCGAGCGGGAAGCCCGGCGTTTGCCATGCCGGAGCAGTTGCAGAAAGGAAAACCGATCTCTGCCTCCACAGACATCGGGAGCTTGTGCGCTTCTCTCTGGGCACTGATTGCCAACGCCAAGGACTTCCCGGACACCCGGCCCGACCAGCTGCATGCTATTCGCACGTTCGTTCAGGACGTGGAGCTGCAGGCGGTCCTCATCAAGGGAACGGATGAAAATCCCGCCGGACGATACCAGTCGGCGGAAGAACTCCGGCTGGAACTGGTTCGCGTTCACGAAGCGCACCAACCTCTGCCTGTCCATCTCCGGCCTGTCACCAAACCCGCACCTGTGCCTGTTGCAACACCTACAGTTGCCGCTCCCGTTCCCCAACTGGCGGGTCGATACAAGATCGTTTGGGGAAAAACACCGACCGTGGTCATGCCCAACGGTACCGAGTACCAGAGGGATCTCATGGGCAAGGTCATTGAAGTTCACCGATTCAGCCGCAACCAGCCGGTACCTGCCGTCAACGTTGTCGTGGCGGACATCGTGGACAGCGGCGGCGGACATCCGACCGGTGTCAGCCGAGTGCTCACCGATGCGACGGGTTATTTCCATCTTGATCAGATCGACACTCGCGTGCCGATCACAGTCGTGGAACGGCGGCTGCGCATCGTTGTGGAAGAAACCACGGGAAGGCCGATCCACGACGAAACGGTCAGAGTCAATCGGCCGCGCACGCACGCCGCAAGCCAGAAAGCGCAGCAAGCCGGTGTGTGGTTAAAAAATCATGCCGGTTCGTTCAACCAGAAAGCACACAAAGCCGGTCAGTGGTTCAAAGGTCACGCGGGTTCGTCCAGCTCCGCGACAGCAACAACTAATCTGTACGTGCTGTTCGCGGTGGTATTCACAATCACGGGTCTCGTCGGCGTCGCGTTAAAAAATCCGTGGCTTGCGACCTTGCCTTTCTGGTTGGCATTCGTTTCCGGGCGTGCGGCTAATCTTTCGCGACGCGGGAAATTACCTCAGTCATGGAGATGGGCCGTCTATCCAAGATTATCCACGATCGTTATCGGTTCGTGGTTGATCTTCCTTATCGCCCATCTTGTCGGGCGATAGCAGCAAACTCAAAGGAGGTTTGTCTATAAGTATGTAGAGTCGTCAGATTGCGAAAGCATCTGAACGGCTCTTTTTTTAATTAAAGTCACTAATTCGTCTATTTGACATATATTACCAATTTATGGTATAATCACTTTCTAACAGAATTTATACTATAACTAACTCACGCCTTTATATTGGGCTTTTTGATTTATACTATTGACAAAACACCTCATTTATGCTAACATACTTAATCACCTCCATGGTGATTCCGGTACCTCAGATGAGGCGCCGGAAGCTCCTTGAAAACAGAATATCTCTATATCGTCGCCTATAAAAAGGCGGCTTTAACAACAACATCAACAGTTCATCAGTTCAGTTCGTCAACATCAGCATCAGCTCCTCAGCGCATTGCGTGAGTGGGCCCGGAGGCACAATGAGTAGTACAGGAACGGTCAATCGATTCTCTTCAGGTGGCCACGACGGGTTTATTCGACCCGACGGCGGTTCATCTGACGGCTTAGCCGACGTTCACTTCAGCATCAGAGGACATACTCCTCCTGAGATGAAGATCATCGGAACGCGAGTTGAGTACGACTCGATCGACCGGCCGAAAGGCCCGCACACAGACAATGCACGAGTGATCGCTGCTGCACCGACTACACCGATCGCCGCACCAATTCCGGCGCCGGCGCCTGTTGCGCCGATGCCGGACACGAAGCCCTTACGGGTCTGGTGGGGGAAACCCCGACTCGCAGCCGATAAGACACTACTAATAGCTGAAGTGTTTATCGCCCGCGGAACCCAACCCGTACTCGACCTTCCTGTACAGTTGATCGTCAACGGCAAGAAGTTCGAGAAACCGACCTACCTCGACAGTGTCATCGGTAGCGTCACCTACCTGTTGCCTATCAAGCCCAACACCAAACAAGTGGGCCTCAAGGCGCAGATCGGTGAACGGCTCTACTCTTGTGTGTGGTACAGCGATTCGCTGGAAGCGTTTGGAGCAACTCTGGAAGCAAATCTTACGGCTCCTCCCGCAGACAGCAACGTCGCAACCGACACTCACGAACCGGCGCCGCCTGCTTCCGAACCAGTCGAACCGCCGAAGGTCGCGAAAGCGATCAAGGTGCTCGAGACTGGTACCGACAACGAAGGCTTTACAACCTTCGAAGTCCTGACCCTGACCGAAGATGGGCCAGATGCCGAAGGCGTGCCGGCAGACTACACAGTCATTAGCAGCGCAGAGCTGGAAGCTGTGGAGTCTGACCAAGTACAGACCGCGCGTTCGTACGGGAACGTCACGGATGAAGACGGACAGGATATCGTCCCGATTCGTCCGAGCAAACCCGGCGAAGCGACTGTCTACTTTCGTCTGACCAAGTTCCCGGCTAAGTTGCAGGGACCTTTCACGGTCACACGAAAGGAAGTCGTCCCGCCGGCAACAACTGAACCCGAACCGCCACCGGCGACAGAGCCGTTGGCACCGGCCGAACCGCAAGCTCCTCTCAAGACCTGCAAGCATATTACCGCCGAAGTCGTACAAGGAGATTCTGGATTTTCCAACATCCTCAAGATCAAGACACGTACGGGAGAAGATCCCGACGCGTCTGATGTCGCTTGCGAGCTCACGCTCAAAGGCATGGGTGAAGGCGAACTCCAGATCGGGACACAGCGTGGCAGGACTATTACCGTTTCAACGGACGCGAATGGGCGATTCACCGAGCAGGTGTTCTTCGTCCAGCCGCACCACCGCGGTCGGGTAATTATCCACTGCACGACCGACCCCGACGTTTCTATCAACGAACCCTTGTACATCAGGCATCCGGAAAACGCAACGCGGCCATAACGCCGCAAGAGGACAACATGGGAATTTTAGCAGCACTCAAAGCAGCACTTCAGCCGGCGGGAGATATCTCGGATCTGATCCTGTTGTTCCGGGATCTGAAGCGCAACACGTTCGATAACATCCCGCCGCACATTCAGGTTCACTTCCGCAAGGGCGACGCCTTTCAGGTGTTCCGACGCGCTCTGGCGGATCCCCGAATGACTCTGCCGGAGCAGGACGCGGTGAGAGCAATTCTCAAGGCTCTCCGCGCCGACCAGCAGAAGCAGGAGTACTTCATCCTCCACGCCGCCGCGCACGGTGGCTTGGACAGTCTGGATGATACGGTTGTCTACTTCAAGTACCTGGCAACTATGTCAACGGATGAAGCGCTCAAAGACCTCGAAGACCTCGACGTGACTCAGCCGCACGCTACGATCAAGACAACGATGGGCACTGTTGTCAGCGGTGTCAAGAAGACGGGAACGGCGATCAAGAACGCCGAAGCCGCCATCTCGACCGGCATTGACAACAGTAAGGCCAAGGGTCTTCTCGACCGCTGGGCCACGTCTCTCGAAAACAAAACAGGCATCAAGCCGTAAGGAGAAGTGACATGACACCGACTCTGATTCTCATCGTCGCTGTCCTGCCGATCATTCTCTTGATCGGCGGGATCCGCAGGTTCGTACTTCAGGTTCTGTACGTTGTAATGCAGGGGCTCATCTGGCTTGTTCAGCGGATGTTCGCCACCGTACCGGCTTGGATGATCCGACTCGCTATCAGTCTGGGCAACGCCGCTCGCGGAACGCTCAACTGGATCACGACAGTGCTTCGCGTCGTCGGCTGGTTGCTCGTAGCCGTAGTGCTGATCAATGTGATCGGCATTGCCTACGGCAACCTCACGGTCCTGGCAGTGGAAGCTGCCCTGATCGCTACGTGTGCGTACATGCTGTTCAAGTTCTCCTCGATCTTCGGTAAAACGTGGGGAGCGACGACCGCAGTCGTACTCTATGGCCTCGCGATCTTGGGATTCCTCTGGCCGGCTTCAATACCGGTCAGCCCCAAGGCCCTGGCTCTGTTGCTTCTTGCTCTCCCGATGACAGACATTCTCTGGCACACGGGAAGAGGAGCAGCAGTTCCAGCGTGGATCAAGTGGTCGGTAAGAACCGCGGCGGTGTTGTTCATCGTCGCGGCAACGATCGTTATCACGGTCACCCAGATCGGGTGGCTCAATGTCGGCTGGAACCGCGTCAAGTACGAAAACCAGCTGATCAAGAACCAGTCTGACCGCCAGGAAGGGTTGCAGAATTTGGGCTTGTCGGAGATCGACAAGACCAACGCTTCAATCTACTTCTGGCGGCAGCAGGAGACCAAATACGGCGGACTCAAAGACGCCGATCAGAAGCAGCTCGATGAGTTGCTTGCTCTCCTCAAACGTCAGGAAGCAGCGGTGGCCAAGGGCGAACCCAAGGTACCGAACATGGGCTGGGAAATGCCTGACGAAGACTCACTGCTGCCGATCGCCATCGCGCTCGTGGTGGCATTGGGCATCGGGCTCATGGTCACAAGAAAAGGAGGGTCATCACATGCGTAAGATATTCGTCGGCGCCTTCTGGTTCTTGCTGATCGGCGTCGGCTGGTGGTTGTGGCGCACCAACACCTGGACCCCGCAGCGTGCGGAACAGGAGAAGACCACAGCGGCGATCAAGACTGCGTCATCAACCGCAGCCGGAAAGAGCAAGGAGCTCTATTCGGATATGAACGCCGGGTTCAAGAAAGACGGCGACGTCAACACTCGGGAACTGCGCGACACGGTTCTCCCCCGGGCAGCGAAGGCGAACGAGATTCGCCAAACCTACGAAGAAGCATTGGCGACTGCGGATGGCAAAACCATCAGGCAGGCGCCGATGTTCGTGAATGCCATGAATCCCCAGTGGCAGGGGCACATCGTATTCGAAGGTCCGCTGATGGTCTACGGAGTCACTGGCTACGTGGATACAGACAGCGGAGTCGGGAAGTTCACTTCCACACCGGACGGCATCAAGAAAGCTGACGGCTTGGAAAGATTCCCTCTGCCGTTGGACGACAACCAACTGCATCTGGCACTGATCGGCCGTGTATGTCACACGGCAACCGATTGCACTGAGCCGTTCTTCATCGGCTCAGCCAAAACGTTCTGTCCCGCGCAAGTGGGCAAGACGGGATGGATCGAAATGAAGGTAAACCAGAACAAGTCTCTTATAGGAGGCAATACAGGAGGATACTCGTACAATCACCAACCGGCTCCCAGCCAGGCGTGCCAATAGCACGCTTTGGCTGAACGACCGGTTCGGACTCAAAGGGTGCATGAAGCTTACCAGCTTCTGCACCCTTTTCTTTTTGCCAAAAATATAAGCCAATTGCCGCATATTGCGGGGCTTTGGACATAGGGTCTTGACAAAACACCCTTTTTATGCTAAACTGATATATTACTAAACGTCTCTGTTTAGTATGCCTTTACAACACAACAACACAGGCCTAAATGGCCAATGCCCAAGGAGGGTATTTGCATGAAGCGTTTACTGTCACTGTCCACGCTGTTCGTTCTCGGTCTCACCGTCAACAGCCACGCGGCACAACCACAGACTATCTCCACTACGATCGGCGAAGCTGTGAACTTTGTAGTAGTTTGCGCCGGTTTCAACGGCGTGGTCTACGAGCAAGGCGCGCGCATTCAAAATCAGAAGCTGGCAGTGCCGGCCAAGATCGAAAAATGCGACGCCAATGCAATCGGCAACTTTCTGCCCGGTTTGTACGTTGCACAGCTTGATGACCAGAATGTCCTGCACATCCGCCTCGCGCAAGCGGCGACCGGCACCTCACCCGCTCCTGCCCAATCCACGACCTTCCTCGGCCTGCCCGTTGCGGCCGACGGAACCGTGACGCTGCCGAACGGCACTACAACGTCCCGCTCCAACCTGGAGACGGCGTTACGGATCAATCCGGATCTCGTGAGGGAAAACCTTGCGGGGATGGTGCGGGCTCAACAGGCCAGACAATCGAGTCTGGATAACCTGACGCGTCCCTTGACCCAGGCAAATGGCCAACCGGCCGGGCTTCCGAAGTGCGAGCCGCTTGGCTACACTCAGGCGCAATTGCCGAATGCAAAGCCGGTGGATCTCGAAGTTCCGTCTGCCTACTCAGGCTACATGGGCAACACCTGGAACGGTTTGCCCTACTTTGTAGACCTGGCACACCGGGATCAGTCGCGGCGTTTGGACAACAGCTGGAACACGGCTTCAGTCAAGTTCAAGGGTCGCAAGCGCGGCCGAGACGAGAAGTTTCTCGAGAAGGTCTCGGTCGTCGCGCTCGTCCACGATACCCAAGGTTGCCCGAGGCAGTTCGTCATCGTTGATGCTGCTGAAGGGAATAACCGGTGGGACTCGGATGTTACGGTGCCCATCAACGCGGACCAATCCGTGACTCTGCTGTTCATCCTCGAGGATGGATCAGAGAATCCGAGGGCATTCGGCCGGCAGCTCTGGCTGCAGCCGCGTGCGGTCCAGCACAACGCAACCCCGGTCATCGTGCAGGAGCAGAAGCTCTCCACTGCACGGGATCGCTATAACCTCAAAACTCATGTCTTCCAAGAAGACGTGAGCGGCGAGATCAAACCCGCGGACAAATAAGCTCGCGGACCAATCTACAAGGCCAACTGTCGCTGACAGTTGGCCTCTTCTTTTTGATAAAAAAACAGCCCATCAGCGGGCCGTTTCTTTATTGTATATTATTCGTAATTTTCTGATCAGTTAACTCCGAAAAATGTGCTCACGACTCTGACTATTACGTAAGACAGAACAATAATCACGATTCCGATAACGGCATTCTGTAAATTTTTCTTGCCCCGTTCCGCCAGTTCCTCGTTTCCTGCTGAAGTTATGTACTGGAAACCGCCGATGATGATGAACAGCACCGCCACAAGCCCGGCTACTCCCAGCAGCATATCAATTACAACAATAACTAATTGGTGTACGCTGGAAGTGGTACAAGCCTGCCCTAAACCGACCTGGCAATCACCCCCGCTAAGCAAATCAGCGCGGCTTAAAAACGGCAGTGCCAAACCGAATAATGTAAGTAATAGGCCGTTAATTTTTTTCATGTTTGATTTCTTATGCCTGGTTGTTGATCAAAGCGTTGGAGATGACGCGCACGATGACGAACGACAAAATGATGACCACGATACCGATGATGGCATTGGTGATGATCTTTCTGGCTTGTTCCGCCGTCTCTTCATTGCCGGCTGAAGTGATGTAACGAAAGCCGCCGATGATCAGGAACAAAACCGCGATCAGTCCGGCCACGGCCAAAGCCACATTAATGACCTGCAAAATTATGCTCGTAAAGTTTGAGTTGTTCGGCAATCCGCCGGTAGAGTTCGGGATCGTGTATTGGGCCAGAGCCAAAGGAGCCAGCGCAAAAACAAAAGTGAGCACAATGGCGGAAATTTGAGTTATCTGGATAACCGAAAGCTTTTTGAACCAATTGGAAATTTGTTTCATAATGTTTTTATTAATTAATTATATTTTAATATTTAGTATTGCTTTCGTCAACCCATTCGGCTAATCGCTCAGGGTTGACCTCGAGCACCCGCCGAGAGGGTCAAGAAGACTTGAGTTCGACCTTTTTATACTTTTGCTAAGGCATTTGATATAACAGCTACGATCACATAAGATAGGACAACTATCACTACTCCTATTATAGCATTGGTCAGGGTTTTCCTGCCAGCTTCCGCCTGTTCTTCGTTCCCGCCCGAGGTTATATACTGGAAACCACCGTAAATGACAAAAGCCACGGCCAGAAGTCCGGCTATTCCCAAAGCTCCCTTGATGAAAAACAAAATAATGCTTTTAAAATCGGTGCCTGGGCCTGTGGTAAAGTAGTCAGGGGCAGGATTGCTGATTTGCTGGGCAAAAACCACAGGCGCATGAAACAACAGGAAACTTAAAACAGCTGCCGATAACTTGTGTAGATTTTTTGCCAAAAATTTTCTCATAAATTAATTTATTATTTTAATCCAAAAAGAGTCGCGGTCGCGCGAATGATCACATAAGCCAGAACAATAGTGATGACCCCGGCAACCGACCACTTTAATCCGTCTTTGGCTATTGTCGTCTGCTCCTCATTGCCGCCGGCCGTCATGTAGCGAAAACCGTTAAATATGATCATCAAAATTGCGAGCACCCCGACGATCCCCAAAAAGTTAAGGAGGAGGTTTTTCAAAAATACCGTAAAATCTGCGCTTCCCAAAGGATTAACCACGGTCGGGGCCGGCGAATTCGGATCAATCTGATTGAGATTCTCCGCTCCCAGAAATTTTATGGTTGCCGCAATTATTATATAGGAACAAATCGCCAGTACAAAACCGTAGATCGTCCAGGTCAGGGTTTGCTTAGCCTTCTGGATGCTCTCCGGGTTGCCCTGGGAGATCAGCATTTGGAAACCCGCAAAGACCACGGCCATGATCGGAATTAAAGTGGTAAAGCCGGCAAAAACGATTAAAATCTTAAGGGCAAGCTCTTTAAGAGTCGTGGCTCCGGCTATCGGATTGCAAAGCGCGCCGGAAGCAGGCTGGCCCGGCTGACAGTGCCCCTGGGCAGAGACCATGAAAGCTGTAAATAGACCAAAGACGATAAGAGGTATTAAAACTTGTTTTCTGAATTTCATCAATTACGTTAGGGCAAAAACTTAATAATGCTCTTTGAATCACTCCCGCTAAAATTAAAATTGTAGCCGGTAAAGGAAGCTACAACGAAATTAAGCAGAACAAAAGCGACCAGCACTAAAAAAAATCCGACAAGTGCCTGGCGCAAAGTTTCTTTACCGTTGGCAATGCCTTCAGAGTTCCCGAATGCAGAGATCATCTTATAAGCGCCCCAAAAAACAAAAAATGTCGCCACCAGCCAAGAAAAACCCAGAAGCAGATTGATCACCCGGATCAAAAGCACGACCAAGTCCTGGAAATCGCACGGGTTCGTGACTACTCCCGCACTATCAGTTTGTCCGCATTGAACTAATCCGATATCTGCATGAACCGGTCGGGCCGTCACAGCCAAAGTTACTAAAACAAAAAAAACCAGAATAGCAATTTTTGTCTTTTGATTTTCTTTCATCTAAAGCTTTAAGTGTTGCCGGTATTATACCAAAAACCTATTTATTTTGCAAATCCAGATTGATCTGCTGGGCGGCATTGTTCAGGGCATCCTGCGGCTGAAAATTCCGCAGGATCACATCGTCAATCATTTTGAGAAACACGCTCTCGAACAAGTTGGCATCTTTCTTGTAAACACTTCTGGCGGTCAGGGCATTTTCCGCAAACACGCCGATATCCGTATCCGGTACTTGCTGGGGCAACATATCTTTTCGCGAGGCCACGAGCTGATGCTTGGCATAATATTTGGTCAGCTCCGCGTTGCTGGAAATAAAATTCAAAAAATCCCAGGCAGCAGCCGTATTCTTTGAAGATTTGGAAACCGCTTCGCCCCAATAATTCGCAAAATTAACTTTTGTAGCCTGATCGCTGACCTGAGGAACTGCGGACACGCCCCAATTCAGGTTCGGCGACTTTGACCGGATCATCGGCTCCATATACTGGTAGCCGAGCATCATGGCGACCTTGCCTTGGGTAAAGGCGTCAATGCTGTAGTCGGATTTTGAATTCCAAGTGTAAGAAACTTTTGACGGGTCGGCAAACTGGGTATAGAAAGCCAAAGCTGTGGCGCCCGGATTAAATCCTTCGCTGCTACCGGGTAAATTCTGCTGCTGGTCGAAAGTCGCCGTATTCAAATCATCGGAATAAAACTTAGTGCCGTTTTGGATCATGAGCAGGTTTAAAATATCTACGGCGCGGCTGACATTGCCGGAGGTACCCATTGCCACGCCTGACCGGCTAAAGACGCCGGGCTGGGCCACCTTGGTGATTTTCTCCACATCGCTGACCAGTTCCGGCCAGGTCGCGGGAGGCTGGGCAATACCGGCTGAACCTAAAATATCCTTGTTGTAATAAAGCGCCAGCAAATCCACTGACAGCGGGATCGCATAGATCTTATTATCCTCCACAAAATCTGATGAGGCCACATCCACAAAATTATCACTATATGTCCTCAGGCTGATCAAATTATCAGGAGCGGGCGCAATCTTATCCGAGTGCTTGGCCAGCCAGTCATTGTGAATGGAAAAAATATCAGGACCGTTGCCTGCGGCGATCGCATTGACCAGATCCTGTTCGTAAGTCGAAGGGTCTTTTTTTACGAAAGTTATAGAGACGTTTTTATGTGTGGTTTGATAATCATTGATAAAATCCTGGACATTTTCCGTATCCTCAAAGGTCTTCCACCAAACCAGTTCGATTTTTCCATTATTGGTAGGGGCGGGTTTGGAGCCGGATGTAAAAAACAAGACACCTCCCAGAATGAGGAGTAAAACCAAAACCCCGCCTATGATGTAGTATTTTTTTTCCATGTTTTGTTTCTGGTATTTTTATGACCTGAATTTATTTTACAATAATATGAGTAAAAAGGCAAACTACGGAAGTTTAAGCTCTTTCAAATACTCCCTGAACTCTGCACTCAGATCATCGTGCTTTAAACCGAATTCCACCACGGCTTTCAGATATTCGAGCTTATTGCCGCAGTCATAATACTTGCCATTTTTGATTTCTAAAGCATAGCAATCTTTATTTTGTTCAAGCATTACATTCAGGGCATCTATATAAAGAAATTCCTTTGTGGTATTTTCTTTTATCCATCGCCGAAGCGCTTCCTCCAACGCCTCAAACATCTCCGGCCCATAAATCGCACCGCCAATGATGGCAAGGTCCGAATCAATTTTACCCTTACCGGGCTTTTCTACAGTTGTTCTGATCTTCAAAACTTCGGGACTCAACTTGGTACCGGTAGCATACCCATAGCGCTTGTAATCCTCTTCTTTATCGGCGCGGATAGCGGATAAAACAGCACTGCCTCCTAATTTTTCATAAGCGCTGACCAGCTGCTGACCGCGGGTTGGACTTGCTTCCACAAAATCATCCCCCCACAATACCATGAACGGCTCATCGCCGATCAAATGCTTGGCGTTCAAAATAGCAGTCCCGGTTCCCAAAGGACCTTTTTGTCGAAGGTAAGTGAAGTTGGCCAAGTTGGCAATTCTTCTTATTTCTTCCAGTTCTTGGGTCTTGCCCGTTTCTTGCAATCTTTTTTCCAATTCAAACGGATAATCAAAATGGTCCTCGATATTTCGCTTTGACCAACCGGTAACAATAATTACATCTTCGATTCCTGCCGAAACCGCATCTTCAACAACATATTGAATGATCGGTTTATCAACAATGGGCAACATTTCCTTAGGCTGGGCTTTGGTGGCCGGCAAAAACCGCGTACCGAATCCGGCCGCGGGAATTACAGCTTTGCGAACCTTTTTAGTAATAGACATTGCCCATACATTCTACTCCACCTGCGGACGGTATTGCAACGCTTCGGCCAAATGATTCATGGCGATATCCGCTTCCCCGGCCAGATCAGCGATGGTTCGGGCAAGTTTCAAGATCCTGTGATATGAACGGGCTGATAAATACATTTTAATGACCGCGGTTTTCATAAAATTCTGTTCTGCCGATCCTAATCCGCAATATTCCTTTATCTCGCGAATGGTCATTTCAGAATTTGTTTTAATTTCTGATAAATTTTTAAATCTGCTGGTTTGAACGTCACGGGCTTTTTGGACCCTTTCCTGAATGTGGTCTGAAGCCTCTCCGCCTTCTTCAGCCGAAAGTTTGTCATATTCGATCCTCCCCACCTCCACATGCAGATCGATCCGGTCAAGCAGGGGTCCTGAGATTTTCTTGTGATACTTCATGATCTGCCCCGGTGTGCAGATGCAGCTTTTGGTCGGATCAGAGTAGTATCCGCAAGGACACGGATTTTGCGCAGCCACCAAAGTAAATTGTGCCGGGAAAGTAACAGTGGCATGCGCGCGCGCAACGGTCACTAACCCGTCCTCCAAAGGCTGCCGCAAATTTTCCAAAACATTCCGCGAAAATTCCGGAAATTCATCCAAGAACAAAACACCGCGGTGCGACAGCGAAATCTCACCCGGCTTGGGATTGGTCCCTCCTCCAACCAGAGCCACCCCGGAAGTCGTATGATGCGGGCTGCGGAATGGGCGCAATGTTATCAGGGTTTTATTCGCGCCAAGCAAGCCGGCTATGCTGTAGATCTTGGTAATTTCCAGAACTTCGTCCACGGTAAGTTTCGGTAATATGGATGGCAGGGCTTTCGCCAATAATGTCTTGCCTGTGCCCGGAGGTCCTGACAGCAGAATATTATGCCCGCCGGCCGCTGCAATTTCAAGCGCCCGCTTGGCAACTTCTTGCCCCTTGATCAGCTGCATATCAAATGTTGCTTCCGGCATCTGCAATATTTTCTGCCAATCTGCAGATTTTACCGATTCAAGCTTGATCAAACCCTGCAAAAATCCCACTACCTCGTATAAACTTTTTATAGGAATGATCTCAATATCGGTGACCAAGCTTGCTTCACGGCTGTTCGCTTTGGGAATAAACACTTGTTTAAATCCTTTTTCTCTGGCCATAAGCAAAATAGGCAAGACGCCTGAAACCGGCCTTAAATTGCCGTCTAGAGCTAATTCCCCGAGAAATAGTTTATCTTTTGGTTCAAAAAATACTTGTCCGGAATTTAAAAGCACTGATAGCGCGATCGGCAGATCGTAATGTGTGCCGTTCTTCGGCACGTCAGCCGGCGCCAGATTGATAGCCACGCGGTTGCGCGGAAATATCGCGCTGGAATTCTTGATCGCGGACTTCACGCGTTCGCGGGCTTCCTGCACGGCCGTGTCCGGAAGTCCGACGACGATCGTAGCCGGAAGGCCCGAAGAAATATCAACTTCCACTTCCACTACATCGGCGCTTAATCCCACCAAGGCGGCTGAAAAAACTTTAGTTGTCATTTTATTAATAAAAGCCCCGACTGTTGGTCAGGGCTTTTCGTTATTTGGCTTGGTTCACAAAACCCATGACCTCGTCCACAGCTTGGCGAAAATCGTTCATTTCGCTGTCAAAGATTGTCATATAACTTTTCTTCTTTTCTCCATCCTTACTGATGGATGATTCCGTGATCTTGATATACGGTTTGGCCTCTTTCGTATTCTTGACGTCAAAGAAGAAAGTTCGGCGGCCATTGCTGACCCTGGTGGAAAATAACGCTGGCGCAAATTCTTGCATATATTTAATTGGTCAGGAGCAATCCGTTGAACCGGTCGTTGACGATCAAAGGGATCCCAGAAAGACTGTCAAGCTCGTGCATTATATTTTGCAGCTTACAGCTATGAGTCACTTCATTCGCGCAATGGGCGCAAAGACCCTTCAATTGGTCCAAGACCTGGAATTTTTGTTTCTCAAATTCGCTCATAATTACTCCAACCTTCTTATTACTCCGATTACTTTGCCCTGGATCGACCATTCGTGCTCAGGGTATATATTTGGATAATCTTTATTCTCCGCTTTCAAATAAAACTTATTGTCTTTTTTTACCAGACGCTTGACCGTTGCTTCGTCTTCCAGGAGGGCAACCACAATATCATTGATGTCCGCGATCTTCTGCTGCTTCACGATCACCAGGTCTCCGTTTAGAATTCCCGCATCCTTCATGCTCATGCCCATAACTTTCAGTAAAAATACATCCTTGCGCCCGCGAACCATGCTCACCGGCAGGTTCAGCCAGTCTTCTATCTGTTCCTCAGCCAGCATGGGCAATCCTGCGGTAATGCGCCCGATCACAGGCAGGCTTATTGTGCCCAGACCCATCGGTTCACCGTCCGGATTTAAAACTTCTATTCCCCGAGCCTTATGCGATCTGCGGATATATCCTTTATCTTCCAGAATCCGGAGCAGTTTTGCCACTGCGTTTTTAGATTTAACTTTGAGGCTTTTGGCGATCTCCGAAATAGACGGAGGAAGGCCTGTATCTTGGATTTCATGGGTCAATAGGTCTAATAATTGTTTTTGCTTTGGAGTAAGTTCATTCATATGGTTTTGAGAAGGGGTTCGAAGAAACCAGTATTACTTCGGCGGCGGTGAAATAACACCAGTTTCTTCGCCTCATCCCTCCTGAACTTAATGGTATACGAACGTTCACCTAGTGTCAAGAGGCTTTATTTTGGGCAAAATTAAAAAGCCTTTCGGCTTTATCCACAGAACTTTTGGTGCGCCTGCCTGGACTCGCCCGATCATCCGATCGGGCGTCCGGTCGAATGACCGGACGAACTTATTTGGTGCGCGCGCTAGGATTCGAACCTAGGACCCGATGTGTATAAGACATCTGCTCTACCGCTGAGCTACGCGCGCTCGTCGCATTATTATATTCTGTTTCAGCTATTGATTCAACACGCTTAAGGCCGCACCCAGAACGCCGGGATTTGCCATTTTGGAGATCTTGACCGGCGTTTTGTTCTTATATCCGCCGACATTGACCGTCAATTTATTGGCCATTTCAGCCATACCTGAAAGTTTAGACCAGCCCCCTCCCAAAACAATGATATCGGGGTTCCAGCTTAATACGACTGTATCCAAAATGGTTTTTAGATACTTCTTGGTTTCGGCTGCTGTTTTGAACTGGCCGGCATTGTGCCGATGATCCCGGAGCATTTTTCCGTCCAACAGCACAATATGCTCCATTTCTCCGGCAATGCCGTCTTTGCCAAAGTAAACCCTTTTGTCGCTTATGAGGCCCACCCCTATCCCTGTTCCTAAAACAACTCCGGCGACAACATCAAACTTTTTGCCGGCTCCCGCTATAGCTTCGGCTAACGCAAAAGCTTTGGCATCATTTATGACAGTTGCCTCTAATTTGAATCTTTTTTCCAATATTTGCTTAATATTGGCCGATTCGAAATTTTTGATATTCGGCAGCTTGATAACTGTGCCGTCAGTCAAAACCTGCCCCGGCATGCCAAGGCCGACTGCTTCAAATTTATCGTAAGTGCTTATCAGATCAAACAATTGACCCAGCAGGTCTGTTTGAGAAGTTTGCGAAACCGTCACATCCATTACTTTCAGGTTTTCATCCACTAAGCCCGAGGCGATCTTGGTGCCGCCGACATCAATCCCTAAAATATATTTCATATTTCTATTATATCCTTTGGCTTTGATTGCGTAAATATTATAATTATCAACCCGATGACAACGAACGCGTCCGCTAAGTTAAATGTAAATCCCAAACCCAGATCCAGAAAATCCCGGACGTATCCTAAGTACAGCCGGTCAATGATATTGGAAATGGCACCTGCAAAGATCAGTACAAAAACAATTTTTCCCCGCCATGACAGTTCGGCCTGATGAGAAAAATAATAATACAAAAAAAATATTAGTGCTGCCGCTACAATGATCAAATTCGGCAGCAGGCCGAAATTCAAAGAAAATCCCAAGCCGTAATTTTTTACCAAGTGCACATGCATGAAACCCACAAAAAAATCACGAGGGCTGAAAATCAGTTTCGTGATCTGGTCAACGACAATTAACGCAAAAATTTTCTTATGCATTACTTTGCATGTTTGATGCAGGTTTCGGCAGCGGGTTCTGCCCTAAGGCGCGCTTCGTCGATATCTTCTCCGCCGACCAAGCACTTGCCGTAAGTATTGTCGGCAATTCTTTGCAGAGCAGCCACCACTTTTTTTAAGCGCACATCCAGATCTTCAGTGACCGAAAGGTCGTTGCCGAATTGTTCGGACTCATGCGCGCTCTCGCTTTCCCTGGTTCCGACCTCATCATACTTCGGCCTGCGTCCGCCCGGAATTTCCGAATCAGGCACAGTGTCGCGGTTCAGGATCGTCTGGATGCGCTTTTGTTCGTCCAGAAGCTTGGCTTTGTTTTCTTTGATCAGTGTTTGGTTCATATAAATAAAGTATACAGGAAACCGGGCAACAAAAAAAGCCTCATTCTTTAGGCTCTGTATCTTTGAAGGTTATTGGGTACAGAGCGGATCATACCGCCCGATAAAAAATTATGTGGCGAGATCCGCCCTGTGGGCGATCTCTACTGAAGTTCATCTCCGCTTGCAGGCTACGGGGCTTGAAATTTGTCTTAAGAAAATTTTGTCCTTAAGTATCAAGCTCCAAAGCCTGAAGCAGAGGTCAACATTCGTATGTAGAAACCGTAAAAAGAACACTTATATATCTAACCGCTTTATAAGACGAAGTTCTTCACTGTTCTTGTGGTAGAGAACTACCTAACAATTTTTGTTTTATGTTTGTTTTATTTTTATACAAACGATTTTTATTTTTGTTTTACAATCAGCTGGGTTAGAACAGCTATGACGAATAGTGGAGAACGCAGGAAGTTCAATTTTTAAGCTTCCGGCTTTCTCCGCTAATGCTTTTTTCAATTTTCAAGGTTCTGTCCGGTATTGATAGAGCCAGTATAGCAGAAAAATTAAGCGTTGTCAATAATTTGCTCCCAAAATAAAAAAATATATTGATTTACTGAGCTTTTTTAATTTTTTTCAGTGAAACTAACAGGCTTATTCACAATTTTTTGGCAAAAAAATCCTGTTTAGGAGGCCACGGGCACCCATTCCTGGTCTTTAGACCGGGTCCGCACCGCTTTTTCTATGTCGTGAGCTACCTTTGGATTGTCTTTCAGGAAGTTCTTGGCATTTTCCCGCCCGACTCCCACCTTAACTTCGCCAAAACTGTAAGTGTTGCCGCTTTTGGCCAGGACATTATACTGCACCCCGGTGTCCAGCAGGTCACCGGCATAAGAAATGCCGCCTTCGCCGAACATGATATCAAATTCCGTGGTCCGGAAAGGCGCAGCAACTTTGTTCTTCACGATCTTGGCCTTCACCCGGTTGCCCATGATGACATCGCCCTGTTTGATCTGGGCAAGCTTGCGCACTTCGATGCGGACCGAGGAATAAAACTTCAGAGCCTGCCCGCCGGTAGTGGTTTCCGGGTTGCCGAACATCACTCCGATCTTCATTCGGATCTGGTTGATGAAAATTACGGTAGAATTGGATTTGGAAATGATCGCGGTCAGCTTGCGCAGGGCCTGGCTCATGAGGCGCGCATGCAAGCCCATGTGCGAGTCGCCCATATCTCCTTCTATCTCCGCGCGCGGTGTTAAGGCGGCAACAGAATCAACCACAATAATTTCAACGCTGTTTGATCTCACCAAAGCTTCCACGATATCCAACGCCTGCTCGCCGTTGTCAGGCTGGGAAATCAAAAGTTTATCGATCTTCACGCCCACGGCTTTGGCGCGGTCAGGATCGAGAGCATGTTCCGCATCCACGAACGCGGCAACTCCTCCGCGCTTTTGGACCTCGGCCACGATGTGCATGGCCAGCGTAGTTTTGCCGGAAGCTTCAGGTCCGTAAATTTCTATAATGCGCCCTTTCGGAATTCCGCCAACACCCAATGCCAGATCCAAAGACAGGCATCCGGTGGGGATGACTTCCACATTCATGGTCTTGGCTTTCTGCAGGGTCATGATCGAACCCTCGCCGAATTTTTCCCTGATCGAGGACAGTGTTTCTTCCAGATTCAATTTTTCCGAACTTTTAGTATCATTGCTTTTCGCCATATACTTTTTCTTTCCCGCCGCCTATTTAATATTATTTATTATAAATGATTGCCGGCTAAATTACTACTGCGAACTAAATTGCACGTTGCGGATGACTTCGCCTTCACGACCGAGTTTTCCCAGATCCTTGCCGTTGTAGATCACTTGTGTAGAGCCGGCGTCGGCTGAAGTTAAAATAATTTCGTCCTTTGCCGAAACCGTTTTGGTCGCACCTGCCAGCATGGTCCCTCTTTGGATCACGATGCCGTCCGCCTCCAGATATACCCATGCGCTGTTCGGTCCGGTTTGAATGGTCAGGTTCACTGCCTGCTTCGGCGCGACAACGGCGCTGACCGGCTCGCTGATGATCTGTCTTGTGATCTTGCTGACTTTGTTGAATTTATTTTTTTCCGAGATCTCAATGATATTAAGGCCAGTGTTGAGCAATAAATTTTCCGTGAACTGGCCGGTCGAATCGGTCAGTACCGGCTGGTTGTTGATCGAAACCTCGGCCCCGGGTTCGGCTGCGCCTGAGACCACAATACTGTTGCTGGTCACGGTTTGGTCTGAACTAGGCTCATCTATTGCCAGATGCGGCGGAGCCAGGATAGAGCGGATCTCTGTCGCCACATAGCCCAGCGCGGCCAAAGCTACCAGTAAACTTAAGCCTAGAATAATGATCTTCGGATTCAACGAAAGCTTGCTTTGGGTATTTTTGGCCCGAGGTTGTGCTACTTCGAATCCGCGTTCTTTTTCATACTGATCGATCAGGATCTGTTCTTTTATACGGTAAAGATTGGCCAGGCTTTTCAAAAAACCCCGGATATAGACATCGGCCGGCAGGACATCAAAATTGCCCGCTTCCAAGTACTCTATATATGAAGGCTTGATCTGGGTTAAGAGACTGACGGTTTTCAGGTCCAAATTCAGCTGCGTGCGCACTTGAACCAGATATTCGCCGAGCGTGTCGATCTTCACCGCTTTAGTTTTAAATAAAGCGCCAGCAGGCATCTATTTTTTGTTAATCAGATTCACTATCAATTTTACCATGACATCTTTCTGTGCCGGCTTCGACTCGGCCACGAGCAGGGTCACGGCGGTGAGCGCCGAATCATTGATCTTGCGTTCGCCCCGCTTATTGATCAGAAAATTATTCTGGACCAGGAACAAAATGAACAGCAATGCCCCGATCCGTTTGTTGCCGTCCACGAACGGATGGTTTTTTACGGCAAAGTATAAAAGATGAGCGGCTTTTTCTTCCAGGGTCGGATACACATCTTTGCCTCCCAAGCTTTGTTTGACGTTGCCCAAAAGTGACAGCAGTTTTTCCGACACTTCCGTTCCGAACAGCTCGCTGGCTTCATCGTCTTTCATCAGGCGCTGTTTGAACCGCACGATGGATTTTTTGATCTGCTCATATTCCAAATGCTTCGTGGTTTTTTTATTTCCTTCCAAAGCCAAAGTTCCGGCATCGAACTGATAAAAAGTCAGCCATGTATTGGCATAGTCAGTGATAATATTCAAAAGTTCTTTTTCATAACCTTCGAGCCTCTTAACAGAAAGAGCTTGCTGCATCAAGCCGACTGCCTGTTGAAGCTCCTTGAGCTTTATTTCTTCGTTTTCTTTCAAACGCTTTTCATTGACCAGATAACCTTTCAGCAAATAATCACGCAATCTCTGCGTGGCCCATATCCGAAATTGCGTACCGCGCTTGGAATTGACCCGATAGCCCACCGAGATGATCATGTCGAGGTTATAAAACTCAATTTCGCGTTTCACTTCACGATTGCCTTCTTTTTGAACTGTTGCAAAAAATGCAACTGTTGCATTTTGGCTAAGTTCAGCCTCTTTATAGATATTTTGGATATGCCTTGAGATAACCGACTTGTCTCTTTGGAACAAATCAGTCATTTGCTGTAAATTAAGCCAAACGGTCTCATTCTCAAGAGTAACTTGTAGCTCAGGCCCTTCTTCAGCCTTATAAATAACAATTTCGCCTTTGTTTTCTTCAGTCATAAGTATCTTTCTGCCGCCCAATTAGTCCCTAAACCCACACACCAAATTTTGGTGTGTGGGTAAATAATACCACAAAATACAAAAGCGGCTTTTTCAGCCGCCTGATAAAGTAATCCTAAATCCGAGCAATCAAATTGTCAACTATCATAATCTCCCTTTTGCGCTTTTTCGAATTCTTCTTCTTCGGAAACTTCCACGGCACCCTCGCTGCCGTAAACTTCCCGGGGTTTGGCGCCTTCACCGGGACCGATCAATCCTTTGTCTTCCATCAGATCCAGAAGCCTGGCCGCTCTGGCATAGCCGACTCTTAGTCTTCGTTGCAATAAAGATGCTGATGCTTTGCCTGCGTTTTGAACCACTTCAATTGCTTCCGCCATCAGCTCATCATCGTCCTCATCGTCTGAATTTTCAAATCCTGGAACACTGACGCCTCTGATTGGCTTCTCCACGATCGACTCATCATAAATAGTATTGCCGGTCTGCTCTTTAATAAAATCTACCACCCGCTTGATCTCTTTTTCCGCAACAAATGTTCCCTGCACACGCTTAGGTTTGGTAAATTCTGCGGTGACATAGAGCATGTCCCCCAAGCCCAAAAGTTTTTCAGCTCCGGATGAGTCCAGGATCGTCCGCGAATCAACTTGCGACGCTACGGCAAATGCCATACGAGAGGTGATATTGGCTTTGATCAATCCTGTGATGACATCAACCGAAGGCCTTTGGGTTGCCACCACCAAATGAATGCCTACAGCCCGGGCCATCTGCGCCAATCTGACGATAGTCGCTTCCACTTCATTCTGGGCAACGCTCATCAGATCAGCCAATTCATCCACCACAATTACCAAGTATGGCAGCTTAAGAAGCGAAGCGCTGTTATATTCGGCGATACTCCGTTTATGGACCTCGGACAACAATTTATATCGCCTGTCCATCTCAGCCACGGCCCACTTCAGGGCGTTTACGGCTTTCTGGTGGTCAGTTATCACCGGCGTCATCAGATGCGGTAGGCCATTATACAAAGCCAGCTCCACTCTTTTCGGGTCAATGATGATCAATTTCACTTCCGAAGGAGTCACGCGATACATCAGGCTGATAAGAAAAGAATTGATGGCCACAGACTTGCCGGTACCCGTCGCTCCCGCGATCAGCAAATGCGGCATGCGGGAAAGATCAGCTATCATCGGATGCCCTGCCACGTCGCGCCCTAAGGCAAAGGCCAGTTTTGAAGGCTGCTCTGCGAATGCGGCATGCGAAATGAGTTCCTTAAGACGGACCAGGGCTGTGGATTTGTTAGGGATCTCAATTCCGACCAGAGCCTTGCCCGGGATCGGCAATTCCATGCGCACCGATTTGGCTGCCAAAGCCAAAGCCAAATCGTTTTGCAGGCTGGCGATCTGGGAAAGTTTTACGCCGACAGCGGGACGGAAAGTATACTGGGTCACGGTCGGGCCGACATTAACTTCTCCCATCTCCACGTCGATCCCAAAATCATTCAGAGTTTTTTGGATGATCGCTACATTGGCTTCAATATTGCCTGAATCAACCTTGGTTTTCGCTTCATCCAAAAGATCCAGCGGCGGAAATTTCCAGTTCTTGTCCTCCGGTGCCGTCATTTTGACCCTCTTCGATGTCTTTAATTCATCCAATCCGTTGACCGTAACCTCAGGCCGGTCTCTGGAAACGATCTTATTGAGCTCGCCCACGCTTTCTTTTGTAAATCCGGCATTGGCGGCATTGTTTATCCGCAGTTTGCCGTTGGTTTTTTGTTTACTGTCCAAAACTTCTCTTTTACGGAACAGATCCGAAAAAGAAATATTGAATGTGACTAAAAAAGAAACCATGATCCCGGCGATCAAGATCACCATACTTGCGGCAAAACCCATCAGATGCATCAGCGGATAGCTGGTCAAAACTCCCAGGTAGCCCCCGCCCCGGCCGGATTTCACCAGATCAAATGCCAAATTCACATCCGTGCGGATGACCCACAAATGCAGAACTCCGGTAAGCGTCAGGAGCAAAAGCACGGCGCCGACATACGCATGCGTGGAAACGGTGGATGCTTCTTCCTCGGGCTTTTGGCGGAACAGAGCGATCGCCACGAATAAAAAAATGATCGGGACCAAATATGCCACCCATCCAAAGGCCAGTTTCAGAACCTGATTCGCCACATTACCAAACGGACCTGCCAGATTAGCCAAGCTTAAGGTAAACAAAATGGCTAGAACCGTAAAAAACACCATGGCCACAGTTTTACGCGTGCCGCTTTTCAGATTCAGCTGCGGCCGTTTGAAATTTGAGAAATCGTAATCGTCTTGGTTTCGTTTTTTTGCCATAAAGTATGTTTATTTTAACATAAATGCGTACTACTCACTACTAACTATTTTATACGCCAATTATCTCCTTCTCGGGTAAGCTTGCCGTTGATCTTAAACCCGGATGCCAGTTTGTGACCGCCGCCGCCGAAAGATTTGGCGATCTTGGATACATCCACTTTTTTATTCAGCTCAGAACGAAGACTGCCTTTGACCACGCTGCCGTCCTGCCGCAGCAGCAGCGCGAAACGTGCTTGCGGTATATTGTTCAATAGTTCCACGAATCCATCCAGATCCTCATCAGTCGCGCCGATCTCTTTCAGATCATCTTCCGTCAGCACTGAGAACACCATCTTTTTTTCCGGATCAAACCGGGCGTTCTCCAGACCTTTGGACCAGGCTTTGATCGTGGTAGGCCTTTTTTTACCAATGGTCTGCAGAGCGATCTTATCGATCCTGGCCCCTTTTTTCAAAAGCTCGGATGCCACTTCCAATGCGCTGGCGGAAGTATTGGCATGCTTGAACCCTCCGGTGTCGGTGAAAATCCCGGTCAGCATCGCGGTGGCCATATTTTTATCGATCTCCGCGCTGGCAAACTTCAAAAAATAATAAACCAGTTCAGCCACAGCCGCGGTATCAGGGTCCACGATATTAACGGTGCCGAAGTTTGTGTTATCAGGATGATGGTCAAAATTAATGATCGGGCTGCCGATATTCTGAAGTTGTCTTAGACCCGTGCGCTCGATTTTATTGCAGCCGAAACTGATCAGCAGATCCGGATCTAAATTTTCCAACTGCGATTTAACCTCATCCGAATCCGGCAAAAATATCAAATTATTCGGCACGCCGCCCTTTATCACTACCTGAACTTTTTTGTCTAATTGTTTTAAATATCCAAACACAGCTAAAGCTGACCCCAGATCATCCCCGTCTGTGCCTTCATGCGTGGTCAAAAGGATCTTATCGGAAGATTTGATCAGATCCAGCGCTTTCTTAAAATTGTACGTATTATTCTTCATGGGTCTTGCGTAAAAGTTCATTGATCTTGGCCGCATACTCTTCACCGTGGTCCATCACGAATTTGATCTTCGGCACGAACTTCATGGTCAGTTCCCGGTTCAACTGCTTTTGCAGATCTCGCAGATTTTCACCGATTATTTTCAGCACCTCAGTTTGTTTTTTTCCATCTCCCATCACAGTGATCCACACTTTGCTCCATTTCAAATCCGGCGTGACCTCAACTTTACTGATAGTGGTCAGCGCGGGCAGTTCAAGCAGTTTAAGATATTCACCAATTTTTTCATGCATCAAAGATGCGACTTTTTCGGTCCGTCTGCTCATTTTTACAAAGTTTTTTTCCTGATAGTTTCTTCAAACATAACCAGCACATCGCCGGCTTCTATCTTATTTGAAGTCTTAACGCTGGAGCCGAATTCCGATCCATGCAAAACTTCGCGGGTCTTAATCTTATTTTGCTGCAATTCCAAAACCTGCCCTTTCCCTACCATCTCATCGCCGCGTTTGATCTCAAACTCTGCCCCGTCCTTGATCTTTCCTTCAGCCACATTGCCGCCGATGATCATTTTGTCTTTTTCCGTGCGGAAGATCGCGAGGACCTTGGCGCGGCCCAGGTCTGTGCGCAAAACTTCAGGCGTCAGCATCTCGACCACCTGGCGCGTTAGGTCTTCGATCAATTCGTAGATAATGTCATATTGCTGGACAACCACATTTTTTGCCTGCGCCAGTTTAGCGGCCTGGACATTCAGGCGGGTATGGAACCCTATGATCACGGCATTCGCGGCCGCGGCTCGCAGCACATCGTTCTCCGTGATCTCGCCTGCGCCTTCTTCCAGAATGTTCAGCTTGACCTCGGTGTTCTTGAGTTTATTCAAAGCTTCGTTGATGGCTTCAAGACTGCCGAGCACATCAACTTTAATGATCAGGTTCAGGTCCTTGCCGGTCAGGTTCAACTTTTTTTTGCTGACAGCCATTTTTTTGGCCCTTTCCGATTTGATGATGCTTTCAGCATAAGCCTTGGCTTCATCCGCAGTAGTGTAAGTTTTGAGCACGTCACCGGCAGACGGTACGTCTGAAAGTCCGGTGATCAGCACAGCCGAGGAGGGCCCGGCGGATTTCACTTTCGCGCCTTTGGGATCGGTCATGGACCGGATCTTGCCGTAAGCGCGGCCCACAGCCACAAAATCGGATAAATTCAAGGTGCCGTTCTGGACCAGAATAGTCGCGATCGAACCTAAGGTTCTGGAAAGATGCGATTCTATCACCGTGCCTAATGCGGCTCCCGATGGGTTGGCCTTCAGGTCTAAGACTTCCGATTGCAATAAGATCAGATCCAAAAGATCGTCCACGCCGGCGCCGCTTAACGCCGAGATTTTGGCAACCGGCGTCGTGCCGGCCCATTCTTCAACCAGCACGCCGTAATCCGCCAGTTCTTTTTTTACCCGTTCAACATTGGCATCCGGCCGATCAACTTTATTGATCGCCACGATCATTGGAGTGGCCGTGAGTTTTGCGCGGTTGATGACCTCGATCGTCTGCGGTTTGACGCCATCGTCTGCAGCTACAACCAAAACAATAATGTCCGTGACATTTGCGCCGCGGGCGCGCATGGCCGCGAACGCCTCATGCCCGGGAGTGTCCAAAAATGTGATGAGCTTGCCGTTGCGGTTCACCTGATAAGCTCCGATGTGCTGTGTGATGCCGCCGGATTCGGTATCCACGACCTTGGTCGAGCGGATCATATCCAGCAAAGTGGTTTTGCCGTGGTCCACATGACCCATGATCGCCACGATCGGCGGCCGGGTGATAAATTCAGCGGGTTTTTCCGCCTGTTCTTTTTTTACTTCATCCGCCACATAACCCAAACCCAATCTGGTCGTGGTCTCCTGGGTTTCAGAAACATTAAAGCCCAGATCTGACGCCACAATTGCAGCCGTATCATAATCAATTTCTTCATTTTATAGTGGCCATGACACCGTTTTGGATGAGCTTGCGGATAACAGCCGTCACATCCAAGTTCAATTTTGCGGCCAGATCCTTCACGCTCAATACTTTCGGCAAAGAAACTTCTTTGGGTGCACCCGGTTTGACCGTTCCGCCTTGGCTTGGCTTAGGGAATTGAGGATCTGTTTGGCCAACTGGTTATCGATCTTGTTGGCTCTCGGGGATACGTGAAAACCGGCCGCGGCAATCTTCGCCCGCAGCTGCATGGTCGGGATATTCAGTTGCTTAGATAATGTAGAGATGTCCATAAAATTTGAAAACTCATATACTATTATGCAGAAAAATTAGATATAAATCAAGTCTTGGAACTGCCAATTTAAAACCCTCGCCTTTTTGGCGAGGGCTATTTTGTTTTCTTTATTTAAACTTTAGCGCCTACTTTGATCTTTCGCGCTTTGGCCTTGGCCGCTTTTGGCAGGATGACGGTCAGAATTCCGTCCCTCAGATCGGCATTGACGCCTTCAATATCCACATCTACCGGCAGCACTACTGACCTGGAAAAACTCCCCCAATAACATTCCTGATAAAAATAATCCTCGCTGGAAGCGTCAAAATCCCGCTTGCGCTCGCCGCGGATGGTGACCATATCATTGGCGATCGTCACATCAATATCTTCGGGCCGAACTCCGGCGATGGTTGATTTGATGATGACGTTATCTTTGGTCTGGTACATATCGATGGTCAGCTGGCCTTCATATTCGGAGAGCCAGTCTTCCTGCGAGCCCGTGGCCTGCGGTCCGACTTCATTTTCATCAGTTTCCTGCATCCCTTCTTCCGCTTCCTCCGATATGGTTTGCGTTCCCATAAGTTTGTTGATTAAATTCTTATCTTTGGCATAAATACTGCTTAATCTTGTAGTTAGATATTAGTTTATTGAAGTTCTAATGTCAAATTAAATCTCTTGATAATTTTTTACCGTAATTCCGCCATATTTTTCAGGTTCTTCCGGCCGGATCCTGCCAATGGCAGAGGCCACGGAAACCGCTCCTTTAGGAGCGATCAGCTTACTGAAAGCATGTTCCCAGTCTTTTTTCAACTTGCCATCGAGGATCTGCTCCACAAAAAATACCGCCTCCGTAGGATTGCGGGCATACTGCGCAATATTATTCCGGACCAAATATTCCAGATTGCTCTGCTCATGCCCCGGGTGAATGTTGGTCAGAATGATGGGCAATTTTTTCAGCAAAGCCTCGCCCATTGTCGGCCCACCGGTTTTGCCGACCATCACATCCGCAGCTGACATCAGAACATCCATATTATCCGCATATCCCAGTATCTTCACCGGATGCGGACCCGGAGGAGAGATTTTTTCCAATTCCGTCTTCAATTCCTGGTTCAAACCGCATACCACCAGGATCTGAAAACTTCTGGGGGAACGCAGCAGCCTGGTGAACACGGCTTTAACTCCCATCCGCGGTCTGGCCCCGTTAAACAGCAAGATCACAGGCATCGTGGTTAACAACCCGGCTTCCCTTCTGGCCTGATCTTTATCGATCTTAGCATTGAACTTTTCGGCCAGGATCATGCCGGTGACTGCGATCTTCTCTTTCGGAACTCCGAGCTTGATTAGGTCCGAAACCTGCTCGGCAATGGCGCACAAGTACAGATCAACCTCATGATAAACCCAAAATGTATGCGTATGAAAATCGGAAAATACGGCCACCAGCCGGCCTTGATACAGCCCTTTTGATTTCAAATGGGCGACGATGCCGGTGGAGATGGTTTGAGTGCTGATGACGATATACGGCTGGAACTCCCGCAAAAGTTCCAGGACATTTTTGGATTTTAGACCGGCGAGGGGCTTCCTCAGCGGCAGGCTGATCCAATTCACCATTTTTGAACTATACAAAAATCCCAGATGAAAGAAAATTCCTCCATTATCTTCAGGTAGATCTTTTCCAGGACTCTGTTCGTGCTTCCGCCGATGATCTTCTGCACATCTTCAACCCGTACATCATAATTTCCCGTCGCTTCCAATTTCTCTCCAATATTAACTGCTGTAGCCTTAATGCCGTGACCAACGGAAGTGTGTAAAATTAAAATTTTTGTTTTCAGGGGAGTTCTTTTAATTGCTTTAATTTTAGCAAAAGAATATATTATATGTAAGTAATTAAACAATCTTTATGGACACAAACACTAAATCAAACAATACGGTTATGGGTATTCTGGCCTATCTTGGCATTTTGGTCATTATTCCGCTGTTAACCGACTCCAGAAACAATCCGTTCGTAAAATTTCACGTCAAGCAGGGCTTGGTGCTTTTAATATGTGATGTCATTGTTGGCCTATTTTGGCAGACCCGCGTTCTGGGTTGGGTGCTTGTGCCGCTTCTTCAATTCGCTATTTTCGTTTTGGTCGTCATTGGGATCATCAATGTCTTAAACAAACAAATGAAAGAATTGCCGCTGATCGGCCAACTGGCTTCCAACTTTAAATTCTGATCCTTTCTAACAAATAAAAAAACTCCCCGGTCGGGAGTTTTTTTATTTCTCAAACTAATGAACCAAAGTCCTAATAGCCTCGCCCAAGTAGTAAGGCCATATGATGACAGCCAGTACTCCCTGCCAAAACATCAGATGCATAAATCCGATCGTAAACAACCATCCGATACCCCAGACTACGCCTTTGCCCCCGTGCTCTACAACCTTGACCTTTATATTGTCCATAAAAAAACTTCTTAATGACTTATTTCTCAACGATTTTTTTCAAACTTTGCAAAACTTGATTCCAGTTGCCTTCGGAATGCTTCGCTGATTCCTCGGTTGCATTCCCCTCTTGGGTGATCGTAAGTTTGGTCCCGCCGCCGGACGGGTCCAATTTGTAACTTACTTTCTGATAGCTTTCCGGCACATCCGGCGTGCCTGACATGGAGCTCCAATAAGTGCTGACCAGCAATTTTTCCGGCTCAATTTCCAAGATCGTGCCTTTGTCTTCATATTTCTTACCTTCCCACTCACCTTTATATCTGATCTCGCCGCCGATCTTCCATTCCGTGACCGACATATCTGTCCCGTAGAGCCACTGTTTGACCATGACAGGATCGGTCAGCGCCTGCCAGACTTCGTGCGCCGGCGCCATGATCACTCCTTCACTTTTTGCGGTAAATTTTTCTGCCATAAATCTCCTTAATTTAATTTATTTAAAACTTGTTTCCAATATTCCTTCATTTTTTTCACATCAGACTCTTTTTTCAGTTTATGATGTTGGATTGCGACCTGAGTTTTATCTTTTCCTTTAGCGTAAAATGCGAAATCCATACGAGTTTGGTCTTTTGTAAAGATCGCTCGGATGTTTTTGCTTAAAGTTTTGGTAGTTATCTAATCGGCAGCTTTGCAGCCAGTACCTTACTGTACAGGACTGAGGCCGGCCTGTCAATTGTCTGACTTACCGAAGCTTCAAAACCGAAGATATTTTCATACTTTTTTCGCAAGCCTTTGTGCTGCTCATATGTGTTAGCCACCATTTGCGCCCACCAGTGCTTTTTCAAATGTTTATCATAAACAGCGCGGCGATCTTTGTATGATCTAATTTAAACGCTTTTTCTTTGTCCAAAAGCTTGAACCAAGAACCCCAATCTTTGCCCGTGGCCTTCTTTACCGCTTCGTCGCTGGTTGATGGTCTAAAGGTCATTTTTGTTAATCCTCGGATAATTCTCATATTTTGTTTTTTCCAATTCCCATTCTTTCGGCGACAGACATCTCTGGCTTTGGAAATTCAACCCCAGCATATTCAGAAATTTCACAAATTTTCCCGGTGGCAACAATATGCAGATTTGCTGGTATAGTGGAAAAAACAAATCTTCCGGTAAATTATTCAACTTCCAAATTTCCTGTAATTCTTTGAATTCATCGGGATGCAATTCAAGAGACATATTCCATGGTCCGTCATAATATGCAAATATAGGTTTTTCGGCTTCGGGAAGCTCTGACAAAACAAATCTCATATCGAATTCCCAGCCGGGCTTAGAATTCTTAGACACCCATTGAAGCAACTCCCCAGCTATTTCGGATTTTTTTAACTTTTCTTCCGGAAGCGGGCCCGTCTTCTCATTTTCGGTTACTTTTTTTTCGGCAAAATGGATTTTTACTTGGTAATAGTTTGCCCACTGAGCAATAGATTGCGCAGTTACTTCTATGGCCTTAATCACATCAAATCCTTCTTGGTGTATGTAAAATGTTTCGACTAAATACTGCATTTATTTCCTCAAATGCCTGCAAACTTTATATATTGTTTCGCTGTTTGGGTTTGCTTTGCATATTAATGAAATTTCTGGCCGTTCTTGAGCATCACAATAATATTCTTTATCTTTTTTTCTCTTGTTTCAGGTTTTTGAGTTGCGTTCAAGCGATAATAAATTGCATACTTATTCACTTTGTTCAGGCTTTCAAAAAACTTTTTCGCTTTCTTTTTCTTTCCCAGGGCTTCCAAGAAATCTTCCGGCAGTGTCGCACGGCTCTGCGGGTGATACGCATTCGCCCATCGGCCGTTCTTTTTTGGCTTCCGCAATAGCTGCCAAACCCGCAGGCTTCATGCGGCCGAGCTTCTTGAGCCTTGCAGTATGCGCAATGTTTGTTTTTGACCACACGCTTCGCTTCCTTCTGGGAGTAAACCTTTGTACATAGGATTTTTCATCGTACCGATTTGATTGTCCGTCAATCCAGCCGTAACAAAGCGCCGCGTCCAAGGCTTCCGCATAAACAATTGTTTTTACGCCTGAAGCTTTTTTGTAAAATCGCAGCCAAATGCCGTCTGGCTTACTATGATTTTTCGCCAGCCACTTTTCCCAATCCTTTTGGGTTTTAAAAGCTTTGACAGGCAGATCAAATTTAAGCATCACTTATTTCGGCTCTACCAGAACTGCTGTGCCGTAAGCCAAGACTTCGGTCACGCCCTGCATGATTTCCGTGGCGTCATAGCGGGCGCCGAGCACGGCATTAGCACCCATCTCGCCTGCGTGCTTCAGCATCAGATCAAAAGCATCCTCGCGGGTTTTTTCGCAAAGCTCAGTAAATAAGCTGATATTGCCGCCGAACAGCGTTTGCAGACCGGCGCCGATCGTTCCAAATATGGAACGGGAACGGACGACAATTCCCCGGGAAATCCCGAAATTTTTTACCACCCGAAAATTATCAAGCTCGAATGTCGTGGTGACCATATTGTGACCGACTATATTGTCCATATAATATAAATGTTAATATTATTTCTTGGCGGAAGGGGTGAGATTCGCCCCGTCATCCGACGGGGCGTCCGGTCGAATGACCGGACGAACCTTGCAAATTTCCTTGGCGGAGAGGGTGGGAGTCGAACCCACGAAGGGTGTAAACCCTTACCTGTTTTCGAAACAGGCGCACTAGACCACTATGCGACCTCTCCCTTAAACCGATTAATTATATCTCTATACTGCTGTTTTAACAATCTTCGGCCCTCAGTTGTTTTTAAAAACATTTCCCTGCGTTGAGCATCACTTTTTAGTGCATAGGCTTCGAAGCCTATTAGTTTCACGGGTCTATAATTGCGGGTAGACCCCACCTTCCCTAACTCATGCTCCTTCATTCGTATTTTTAAATCAGTACAAGAGCCTTTGTATATATCTCCGTTATTTAAAAACAAAAAATAAACGTAATACATAAGGTTGTTTTCGCCGGGTCATCCGACCCGGCGTCCGGTCGTATGACCGGACGAAACCGACGCATTCGACCACTCTGCCACGTCTCCGGAGCATTTATACTAACGTTAAAACATACTTTTGGAAATAGCTCAACGACTGAAACCTTTTTAAACACTGTTGAACGAATGTGAAACTGGTCCGGTGCACCGGTGTCACGCCAAATTTCAACAAAGCTTGTTTGTGGACTTTGGTTCCATATCCTTTGTGTTTCACAAATCCGTATTCAGGATAAATTTCGTGCAGCTCTGACAAAATTTTATCTCTGGCAACTTTGGCCACAATCGATGCAGCTGAAATTGAAAGTATCTTTTCATCGCCGGCAATTACCGATTGCTGTGGAACGGCAAGATTCTTTATTTTATGTATGCCGTCCAGAAATAAAAATCCCGGAAGTTTCCTCAATCCGTTCACTGATCTTTCCATGGCCAGCATCGCAGCCTGGTGAATATTTATTTCATCAATTGTTTCGTGTGAGACAACACCGACGGAAAAATCCAGGCAATGGTCCTTGATAAAATCAACAAGTTCGTTCCGTTCTTCTTCGTCCGTGGTCTTCGAATCGCGCACGCGATACCACCATTTGCTGCGACTTCTCTGCCTGCCGATGGACCGCGGATCCAGGATCACAGTGGCGGCAACCACAGGGCCGGCCAAAGGCGCGATCCCGACTTCATCGCATCCGGCAACCAAAGCAAAACCCTCTTCCATTTTTTGTGTTTCGTTTTTGTATGTCGGAAATTTCATTTTACTAAAATTCCATCAGTCGCGCGAGACCTGGGAAATCCTGTTTAAATTGCTCCAATTCTTCAGGAGTCCCTTTTAATTTTAGCTTGTGTTTCGGATCAATTAAAAAATTGACGATATCAGGAGTGACTTCCGAGGGAGTAATCTCAATTGTTGCCGGTTGGTCTTTTAAGGAATTTAGAAAAACCTTAAACTCCTCAGGAGAACTGTTCAAGTATTCCTGCGTAATATCCCGAGGCGGTTGTTGGGCTTCTTTATTTTCTCCCATATACTGTTTTATTTTGATTTATCGATTATTCCGATGACATTCCCCTCGCTGTCTTTAACCCGTGCGAATGAACCATTTGGAATAGGCATCTTAGGCGAGACTACACTGCCGCCTGCGCTTTCCACTTTCTTGATCGTCTCATCAATTGAATCCACACTGATCACAATTGCAGGCGCATGCGCTGTCGCGCTTCTCTGGAACATGCCGCCATTGATCGCGCCCTTGTCTTCTACCATATTGTCCTTATCTGTTTTGGCCGTATGCGCCAAAACATAGTTACCCATTTTCGCACCCAAGTCATTCAGTTCCCATCCAAAATTTTCTTTATAGAATTTCATTGCCCTATCTTTGTCGTCAAACGGGATCTCAAAGTGAACTACTTTATCCATAAAATAATAGTTAATTATCTGGTATCAAATTAACAGATTTATGTAATCTAATCAATCTTTACAATAACCAATAAAATCAGTAAAATAAGTTGCAGTTGGAGTCGCCTTCGTAGTTCAATGGATAGAACAGATCCGTCCTAAGGATAAAATGGGGGTTCGATTCCCTCCGAGGGCACCATGGGCCCTTAGCTCATTTGGTAGAGCGCTTCCATGGCATGGAAGAGGTGACCGGTTCGAGCCCGGTAGGGTCCACCAAAAAAGACTTCTGGAATATTTCAAGAGGTCTTTTTTGTTTGCTTTTTACTGATTGACACAAAAAATAAATTGATATAAGCTTAAAAATCAATATCAGGGAGGAAACTCGAGGCAAACAATTGCAATTTCCATAACTCAACAAGGAGTTGAGGTTTACATGAACATAAATTTGCCGATCAGCATCAATCTGCCTCCTATGCCTGATCCGTCAGACTTTCGTGACATGAGTGATTGCTGGGCGATTAACGTCTGGGAATACAAAGATGCTCTTGAGGCATGGGAACAGTCCGTGAAAACCATCGCCGAATCAGTGAAGTTAAGGAAGGCCGAGGGCTCGAGCCAGATAGTCATCAACATCCCTTCCATGCCAGTCCCCTCAGACTTTCGTAAAATATCGCTTACTTGGTACGCAGACGTTTGGTTGTACAAAGATGCTCTTGAGGCATGGAAACGATCCTCGAAAAACATCGCCACAGCCATAAAGTAGGGCAGGTATAAATTCAGCTAGACACAGGATCAAGGCTTTTAAGAAGCCGCCGCACGACTAATCTCCTGCGGTTTTTTATTTCAACTTTTCTTTGTATTTTTCAAGGAACTCAGGAAATTGGGAGTGCACGGGTTCAGGCAAATTTTCCAGCGTAAACCATTTCAGGTCGTCAAACTTATGCGGCTCTCCTATTTTTACATTCAAAGGATTTATCAAAACTTTATAATCAAGCGCAAGCCAATGCGTTTTTTGCCCATCATGCGCTCGGTGCACATCGCGAAACCCCAAAAATTCAAAACTTAGAACATCGGCACTGTATTCTTCCTTGATCTCTTTTTTCAAAGTGCCTTCAACTGTTTCACCAAACTCCACGCCCCCGCCGCCGATATCCCATCTGCCATTTTCATCCCGTGCCTGCTTGCTTCTTTTTCCCATCAAAACATTTCCTTTGCCGTCATGGCAAAAATAAACTACTGCGACTCCGATAAAATCAATTCCCTTTTTCATACAAAAAGTATAGTATATTGTTAAACATCATGAAACGGGGTGTCGTATACCGGTAGTACGCACGCTTCGGGTGCGTGTAGACTGGGTTCAATTCCCAGCACCCCGACCAATAAAAACGCTCAGGCGTTTTTTATTTTTCCATTATTCCTTCAGCGAGGGTGTTGCAGAAAAAAGAATTGCGAACCGCTTTCCAATGCGGTGAGCCTTAGTCCGCTTCAGCGGACGTCTTTTTTTGCAATGCCCGAGCGTCCTGACGCGACGAAAGGCTAGTGTCATGATGGTTTGTATGCTGCTGGGGGGCAACAACTTTGCATCACAAGACGAACACTAGCCTTTTTTCTAAAACGCGGGTGGGCATCGACGACACCTCAAGCAGATGCTGCGTTCGATTCTCTGGACTGCCGGGCGAGCTGCACGGAAGTAAGTACGCTTGCCAGTCTCTTCACGATTGCGGCCTGCTCCTCCAAAAATTCTCCTTCTTCACTGAGTATTTCGTATTCTGCAAACCACTCGCCAAGCGTCATCTCGGCTTTTTCCGGCTGATCACGGAGCAAACGACCCTGTTTGATGAGCTTGTTCTTGCGAGCTACATCGGATGCCACTACCAATCCCCCCTTTCTATTGAAAGTAATTAATTATTAACACGTCTTGCCCGGCATTTCAAGAGGAAAAATAATCTATAACATGCAAATCCTCTTTTAAATGTATAATTCTTATATATACAACAAAATAATATATGTTTCACGTGAAACAATTTATAAATACTACAATAAATAAGCCAATTCACGAGCTCTTGTTCTATGTTTTCCTTTTTTTTATTCCTATCCAAACCAGAATTCTTTACAAACCGGAGCAGGCATATATAGGTTGGTATTTTAACTATCATCTGGCTTTGTTTGTTTATCTTTCAGATCTTCTGTTAATCGTGTGTTTCATAGCCTGGTTTCTCTTTGATCAACCAAAGATTACAAAAAATGGGTTATTATGGCTTATATTAGCCTTTTTTACCCTAATTTTGCTAAGCTTGTTCCATATGAAACGATTAGATTTAGGCTTATATAACGCTTTAAAATGGTCTGAACTACTTCTGATAATCCTATATGTTTCCCAAGTCTTAAAAACTCAGGTTCAGTTCCTAACAGTTTTTTGGATCACTTTTCTCGCTGCAGTCTTTCAAAGCATATTGGGTTTAATTCAGTTCCACGTGCAACATTCTCTAGGTCTTGGGTTTTTGGGAGAATATATTGCCCCACTTGGAACTTCCGGGCTTGCAACAATCCAAGTTGGGAGCCAAAAACTGATCCGGGCTTATGGAACTATGCCGCATCCGAACATTTTAGGTGCTTTTCTTGTTTTTGGGCTGATATCCGGTCTTTTTATTGTTTCACATGCAACAAAGAGACAAAAATCCCTAATTTCAGTGGGCTTACTTATAATAATGTTAGGCCTATTCGCTAGTTTCTCAAGATTAGCCTGGGTTGGGGGAACGATCGCAACCATAAGCTTCCTCTTCTATTACCTCAAAGTTAATAGAAGAGAACTCATGGCCTTAATTCTTGTTCCGGTAATTGTTTCATGTGCAACGATACTTATCTTGATGCCAAATACGCTTAAGGCACGGGTTTCAGATACTAATTCAGCCAGTATTACTGACAGAGCCTTCTTTGACCGGTTGGGTTTAGAATTGTTCAGCCATCATCCATTGTTTGGGGTCGGGGTGGGGAACTATATTCCCGCATTGGAAGCCGCAAACAAACTTGATGCCTGGCAATATCAGCCGGCTCATAATATTTTCATCTTTATTGCGGCAGAACTCGGAATACTTGGGTTGGGATTATTCATTCTGATCCTGTTTGAAATATTTTCAAGGCTAAAAAATGTTTCATGGGAAACACTGACATTTACTTTTGCGGTCCTGGGAATCTTATTTTTATTTATGAGCCTGTTCGATCATTATTTTGTTACAATACAGCAGGGGAGGCTGATGTTTTTCACGGTATTGGGATTAATTGCCGCTTTGCCGAATATATATGCTCAAAAACCTGATTAAAAAATTTACTCCGGACTTTTTGCTGAACTGGTATCATTTGTCGCTCGCACATCTGGCGAATTTTATTTACGGCCGGCCTTCGGAAAAATTGATCGTTATCGGAGTGACCGGCACGAACGGCAAATCAACCACTGCCAATTTGATATCCAAAATTCTGGAAGAAGCCGGGTTCAAAACGGCCGTATCATCAACCGTGAGCCTCAAAATTGCGGACAGAGAATGGTTAAACCCAAAAAAGATCACCATGCCGGGAAGATTTTTTTTGCAAAAACTTTTATCAGACGGGGTAAAAGCCGGCTGCCGGTTTGCGATCATTGAATCTTCATCCGAAGGCATCATGCAACACCGCCATATCGGCATACACTATGACGCCATGGTGTTCACGAACCTGACGCCGGAGCATATCGAAGCTCATAAGGGATTTGAAAATTACAAAAACGCGAAGCTGGAATATTTTCGGCATCTGGAAAGGTCGCCTTACAAAATCATCAACGAAGAAAAAATTCCGAAGGGGATAGTTATCAACGCGGATGACCGATACGAGGCGGAATTTACGAATTTCAAGGTTGATAAAATTATTACCTATGGAAAAAATCCGACAGCCCGAGTCAGAGGCACGGATTTGTCAGCTTCAGAGCAGGGGATAAGATTTAAGGCATGGGATACTGATTTTAGCCTTCACTTAAAAGGAGTTTTTGACTTCTATAATGCCTTAGCGGCAATTGCTACAGCGATCGGCTCTGACGTGGATATAACTGTTGCAAAAAAAGCGCTGGAAAAGATCCCGAACATTCCCGGCCGGGTGGAACTGATAGATGAAGGCCAAAATTTCCGCGTCCTGGTTGATTACGCTTATGAACCGGAAGCTCTTCGCCAGCTTTATGCTACGATTAACAACTGGGCGCATGGAAAAATCATTCACGTCCTGGGTGGAACAGGCGGAGGACGGGACAAAGCCCGCCGGCCGATTCTTGGCAGACTGGCAGCCGGTGCTGACATGGTTATTCTGACCACGGATGATCCTTATGACGAAAATCCCGAAAAAATTATTAATGAAGTCGCAACAGGCTGCATTGAAAAAGGAAAAAAACTGAATGAAGATCTTTTCAAAATTACAGACAGGCGGGAAGCGATCGCCAAAGCGTTCAGTCTCGCCGGTCAAAATGATCTGGTACTCATCACGGGCAAGGGGGCTGAGCAAACAATGGCTGTCAAAAACGGTTATATTCCCTGGGACGACAGAGAAGTGGCAAGAGAAGAGCTAAAAAAATCAATTAAAAAATAATTAACAAAAATTTATGGCAGATGAAATACAAGAAGCCAAGGATAAACATTTGGAAGCAATGAAATATTTGCAAAACATGCGCGATGATGTCCTGGGAATCATAAAAGACACGATAGACCGCCACTATGATTCTCCGCCTGAGAGTTTGCAAGGCGAACAGGATGAGCGCAACAAACTCAAGCAGGACCTGCGCGAAGCGCAAGCCCGCATTGAGCGGACCATCAACGGTTTGTAAAATTTGATCAAAATAAATGCGCGATATTGAGGGTTGAGAAAATTATCGATTACCTATATAATCAAGCTACTTTTATGATAAAAAATAATCCTGTTTTAGTAAGAAATGAGGAAGAAGAATATCGCCAAGTGCGCCGGGACCTGATCTTTGTCGTAACGATGAACCTGATCTTCCTGGCCCTTTTGCTCGGTTTATATTTTTTCAATCGTTCGACCGGCCGCGTTGACGCGTTTTTCTCCCACTTGCTGAAATTTTAATTCATGGGCTTATGGTCTAGTGGTATGACGCCACATTCGCATTGTGGAAGCGGCAGTTCGATTCTGCCTAAGTCCACCAAATTATGAACAATCAATATTTAGTTTTGATCAGCACTATTTTAAGCGCCATCTTGCTTATTGCGGTCATTTGGCTGGCGTTAAAGCTTGCCAAACTCGACCGAGTTCGCCGGGAGTTTTTTTCTTCCGGCCTGGGCAAGGACCTGGAGCAGATTCTGATCGACCAGAACCGCGGCATCACGAAGATCAACCAGGAACTTACTGAACTGGATGAAAGCCTGACCAGGCTTTACAAAGATAACCGTTCCAATATCCAAAAGGTTGGATTTTTGCGTTTCAATCCGTTTGATGATGCCGGCGGCAATATCAGTTTTACTTTGGCGCTGCTCGATGCTTCAGACGAGGGAATAGTCATCTCGTCCCTTCACGGCCGAGAAGGGACCAGAATTTATGCCAAAGCCGTGAAAGCCGGTTTGTCTGAATCCAAATTAACCGAAGAAGAAATTCAGGCGATAAAAGAAGCAAAATAAAAATTGGCCTAATTAGTCTAATTGATCTAATTTCTAATTATTTAGGTCAATTAGAAATTAGTAATTAGAAATTTACTTTTTATGGCCCGACAAGAACAAAATCCGGAAACAATTGTCGCCGCTTCCATGCGGATCGATGGCGAGCTGAAATCAAACGGCAACGTAAAAATTGACGGTGTAGTTTCCGGTAAAGTTCATACTTCCCAGGATCTGCTCGTCGGCCCGAACGCCCAGATCGACGCCGACATCATCGCTGCCAACGCAGTGATAGGCGGGGTGGTCAAAGGCAATGTCACGGTCAAAGAATCATTGCTGCTTTTGGAAACAGCAAAGGTCATCGGCAATATCAGCTGCGGTTCTTTGGGCATCCGCGAAGGAGCTTACTTCTCGGGAGCATGCAAAATGCAGGAGCCGAAAGCTGTAGCTGACGCGCAGGAATAGTATGTACTACTACATTGTTGACCCGCAGAAAATCTCACAAAGAGAGTTTGAACGAGTACAAAACCTTTTGTACTCGTCTTTGTCTGAGTACCGGGTTTCGGGCGAAGTCGTGCGCTCGACCGGGCTTCGCACCATCAATCAGCTGGTGGAGAACGCTTTTTTTCACGGCGCCAAAACCATTGTCGCCGTGGGTTATGACGATACCCTGCACGACGTGATCAATGCGATCAAAAATCGGGAAATAGTAGTGGGTTTTATTCCGATCTTTGAGACCCGGATCGGCCAGATGCTCGGGATCATGGATATCGCGCGCGCGGCCAAGATCATCGGCGGCCGCAGAATAGAAGAACTGGATCTGGGCCTGGTGAACGGCAATTATTTTTTATCAAAGCTCATGTTCGGACCAAGCATCAATCCGGATGGGGGATTTGGCAGCCTGTTCAATTTAAAATTGATCCGTTCGCTTTTTAATCTTCCTGCGTTTGAAGTTAAATTCTCGGTGAACGGACAATACCAGGCCAGCACAAAAGTGGTCAGCGGAATAATCACAAATAACCATGACGCCAAAGGCAGCGCCGAAGTATTGCTTTTACCCAAACTGTCCAAATCCAAAACTTTCCGGTACCGCAAGCAAATTCTCACAGGCGATTATCAGGAAATTCCCGAAGCGTCGGTCATCCACGCCAATAAAATAGAAGTCCTGACGCCCACCGGCTTGCCCCTGCGCGTCGGGAGCCGCGTCATCGCCAAAACACCTGCGGTGATAGAGATCCTGCCCAAGGCATTGAAAATAATCGTGGGCCGCGACAGGAAAGTTTAGCAAAGAAAAAATCCGACATTATGGTCGGATTTTTTCTTTGGAGCGGGTAGCGGGAATTCCGCGGCGCTAATGCGCCTTGCCCGGGGCAGCGCTGAAAGCTGCGCTTGCTCGCTTTCATCGACGCTCGACTTCGGCTGATGCCTCGTCTCGCTTCTGCCCGTTCGATTCCAAAAAAAAACTCCATCACCTCATATGGAGCACTTTCTTTTGGAGCGGGTAGCGGGAATCGAACCCGCATCTCTGCCTTGGCAAGGCAATGTTCTACCACTGAACCATACCCGCTCGTCGCGACTGACAGACGCTTCGCATTTTACCCCGTAAAAGTGCTACGGTCTGGTCGTCGCTCCTCTCAAAAAATTTGTTCTCGGCCTTCGGCCTGCGACTCAAATTTTTTGTAATTCCTTATATTCTTTGGTGCCTCGGGTCAGAATCGAACTGACTACGCCAGCCTCTTCAGGGCTGCGCTCTACCAATGAGCTACCGAGGCGTCCTCAAAAAAATTGTTCTCGTCCCGATAAATCGGGACTGCGACTCAATTTTTTGGTCTTAGAAATCCTATTATACCAAATCTTATTGGTGGGCGGTGTAGGGATCGGACCTACGGCCTTCTCGGTGTAAACGAGACGCTCTACCACTGAGCTAACCGCCCGTGGTGCACGGGAGAGGACTCGAACCTCCAAGCCCTTGCGGGCGCTACCACCTCAAGGTAGTGCGTGTACCATTTCGCCACCCGTGCATGAATTCAATTTGCACAAAAATCCTATCAATTATAAGCAAATTTCGTTCTTAGGTCAATCAATTTTATAATGGCCTGAATTCAGAAATAATTTTCGTAAACGGACCTGTTCCGTTTTTTTTCTTTTGTAATTGAATAAATAACATTTTATAATGAAGCTATACTCGGTTTTCCATGGAGGATTGTATGCGAAAGAAGATGCGGTGGTTTGTGTCTGTCCCTCTCGCTGCGATTGTTCTCTTCGCTTCCGCGGCATCCGCCCAGTCGCTCGGTTCGGCGCAGAACTTCGCCGTGCTTGGCGCCACGACGGTCACCAACACCGGCGCGAGCGTCGTCACCGGTGATCTCGGGGTCAGTCCCGGCACCTCGATCACCGGCTTCCCGCCGGGAGTCGTGGTCGGAGGAACAATAAACGCGGGCAACATGCGCGCGGCAACAGCTCAAGCAGATGCCCACCTGGCGTACGCCGCGCTAAAAGCGTTGCCTTGCCCAAGCGTCAATAATCTGACCGGCCAAGATCTGGGCACGCTCACGCTTCCGCCGGGAGTGTACTGTTTCAACTCCTCGGCGCAGCTGACCGGAACGCTCGTTCTGACCGGGTCCGGTCCCTGGGTTTTCCAGATCGCAAGCACGCTGACAACCGCAAGCAACTCGCACGTTGTCATGATGGATGCAACGAATTGCGGAAATGTCTTTTGGCAGATCGGAAGCTCCGCTACCCTCGGAACCGGCACGCAATTTGCGGGAAACATTCTGGCACTGGCGAGCGTCACCCTGACGACCGGCGTCAATGTTTCCGGCAGTGTGATAGCCCTCACGGCAGCGGTGACGATGGACACGAACCATGTCGCCGTCTGCTCAAAGGGTTCCACTTTCCCGCCGGTGGAAAAGTGCGAAGTGCCGCCCAAGAAGCACCACCATCATCACCACGACAAGGACCACGATCGTGATCACCACAAGGACAAGGATCATAAGGATCACGATAAAGACCACAAGGACGAACACAAAGACAAAGATCACGACAAGGACAAAAAAAAGTACTGACTGTTACGCGTCCTGCTGGGACTCGGGGCTTCGCGGCTTTTGCGAAGCCCTTATTATTAAACCCCGCTCAATTTATAATATTTTTGGCCGGATATATAGTGATTTACTGGCGTTTATTGACATTGGGGTAAAATTTAACTATTCTGATTTTATACCGTAGGGAATATTAAACTAATTTTAGCTTAAAAATCTTAAAACTAACTGGGGGGATCAAAAATATGAACGACGACACAAAAAAATCAGATACATTAAAAGAATCGGAAGCGGAGTTAAAAGAATCAAAACTGGGAGTAAGAGAATCCGAAGAGGACATTAGAGAATCAAAGCAGGATGTAAAAGAATCGAAACAAAAAATAAAAAAATCAGAAGCGCAGTTAACAGAATCAAAGCAGAATATAACAGAATCGGAAGAGAAAATAAAAGAATCAGAAGCGCAGTTAACAGAATCAAAGCAGGAGATCAAAGAATCACAACAGGAAGCTTTGCATTATATGAAAACTTTGGTAGACGTTGCCAGAGAGTCGTTCTTAATTCTTGACGCTGATCTTCGCGTGGTTGAAGCGAATCCGACTTTCTATGAAACCTTTCAGGTTTCGCCCCAAGAAACGGAAAATATTCTTCTTTATAAACTGGGGAACGGCCAGTGGAATATTCCTGAACTGAAGAGCCTGCTGGAAGAAATTCTGCCGGAGAAAAAAATGGTCAGGGATTACGGCGTCACGCATACTTTCGAAACCATCGGTGAAAAAACTATACTGCTCAATGCCAAACAAATAGACACTGTGCAACTGATCATCCTGGCCATGGAAGACATCACCACCAGAAAAGGGCTTGAGGGTAAATTAGCCGAATATACCAAAAGCCTCGAGGTCAAGATCGCCGAGCGCGCAAAAGAACTGCTCAGCAGAGTAACAGAATTGGAATCAGTGAATAAAAGCATGATCGGCAGGGAACTGAAAATGGTGGAGCTCAAAAAAGAAATCGATGACCTGAAAAAACAAATCAAAAACGGCGATGGTAATCAAAAAAATCGCTGACAAATGAACTCTATTACGGTGAATTCCGATATAAAGATCATAGTATGGAGCATCTTATCAGGTGCATTGTTAGCACTTTTTATTTTTTTCTTTTTAACCAAAAAAAGCAGGCAACAGAAGACTCAAAAAAAAACTGCATATTTATTCAATTTGATTCTGATCTTAATTTTTTTTGTGATCCTTGGAGCTGAGATCTATTTTCTATTGCTGCCTCCATCCAACCAAAGTTTACCCCAGACCGCTTTATCCCAAACGGTTAAATTCCCGTTAACAGGATCAATTCAGGTCCCTCAAGCAGCAGCTGTTTCTGCAAAAAGTTTATATGCAACTCCACTGGACGGGCTGACCACCTCCTCTCTTCTCATAGCGGTAGGTATTATAGGCGCAGCTTCATTTCAAAATATCTCTACCAGGAAACGGGTGGAGAAAGATCTGGAAAACGCAAAGATAGCCGCGCGGAATGTCTACGAAGATCTTCAGGCTGAGGCGGAAAAGCTAGCGCAGGCAAAAGCCAAAGAAGAGGCGATCTTGCTTTCGGTCGGCGACGGGCTGATAGCGCTTGATGAGAAAGGGAAGATCATTTTTATGAACCACACGGCCGAACAGATGCTCGGCTATAACAGCTCCGAATCGATCGGCAAGCAATGGTATGAGATCCTGATTCGCGAGGACGAGAAGGGCAATCCGCTGTCAGCTGAGGAAGGGGCTATACATGCCGCTCTGACAACGGCCGCAACCACGACCACAACTATAACAACTTCCTTTTATTACATAAGAAAGGACGGGACAAAATTCCCTGTATCAAGAACCGTGTCTCCCATAGTCCTTGGCGGCAAAGTCATAGGAGCAATAAACATCTTCCGGGATATAACCCGCGAAAAAGAGATCGACCGCGCCAAAACTGAATTCGTTTCGCTCGCATCACACCAATTGCGCACACCGCTTACGGGCATAAGGTGGCTGATCGAGCTGATCATGAAAAAAGAAAAATTAACGGACAAAGGTAAAGAATATCTCAATGATATTCTTTATTCGGTTCAACGCTCCAATGCACTGGTAAAATTGTTGCTGGATACTTCCCGGATCGAGAACGGGAGCGTCGGTGTACATGCTGAATCCCTGGAGTTGGTCGGTTTTATCGAAAAACACATTGGCGAATACCGCCTGCTTTCCGAAAAGAAAAAATTGTCGCTTAAATTCACGCCGCACCCGGAAGAAATTACGATTGTTACGGATATGAACCTGCTCGAATACATCCTGCAGAATCTCGTTACCAATGCAATAGATTATACTCCGCCCGCCGGAAAGATCGATATCTTGCTGGAGAAGAAGGAAAATTCGGTGATCCTCCAGGTCAAAGACTCCGGCATCGGGATCCCCAAGAAGGATCAGGAACATTTGTTTGAAAAGTTCATGCGCGCGAGCAATGCAGTTGTTACAAAAACCGACGGCACGGGATTGGGTCTTTACATCGCCCGCGAAGCGGCAAAACTGCTGGGAGGAAAGATCTGGGTTGAATCGCCCACACTGCCGGAAGAAAAAGGCACGACTTTCTTTGTTGAACTGCCTTTGATATCGCCGTCCAAAGCCGGAGGAAGCGGATTGGCATATGTTAAAAATCTTAAATAAATAAATTAGGCGCGAATGCGGAATTTATATGAGCGCAAAAAAAATAGCATTGATTGAAGACGATGAAATTCTGTCCAAAGTGCTTTCTACGGAATTCAGAGATGCCGGATTTGAGGTCTTTCAGGCATTTGATGGTATTGCCGGTCTGGAACTGGTGAAGTCCAAGCGCCCCGATGTAGTGATGCTTGATCTCATCCTTCCAAAAAAGCCGGGCCTGGAAGTGCTCGAGGAATTAAAAAATTCTCCTGACACGAAAGCCATCCCTGTGGTAATACTCACGCTACTTGGCGAAGACGAAGACATCAAAAAAGGCCTTGGACTGGGATCAGACGAATATCTGATCAAATCAAACCAGGCTGTAGGCGATATTGTCGAGAAAGTAAAAAGGTTTCTTGCAAAAAACAATCAGCCTGAAGAAAAAACACCAACAACGTAAGCTACTCTGTGGATATTGCAATTTTTTTGTAATTGTGCTATAATATATATATAGCTTAAGTTAATAAGACATTGAAACAAAAAAAGACAAAGGATCATATTATAAAGACAGTTGGGAATCTGGCCCGGAATTTTTTGTTGCCAAAATTACTTAACAAAACATCAAATATTGGAACAAGCTGAGTGGTCGACCCGCTTAAACCAATATCTTCAACCCTGTAAACATCAATATACAACTCACACAAATCATTAACCAAAAAATAAAAAATTATGAAAATATTCAATAAAAACTCTATTTTAACACTATTTGTAGCCTGTTTAACGCTCTTGGCCCTGGGTTTTGCCGAGCCAATGGCCGCAATCGCAGCAACTACGCCTAACCTTGGCGCTGCGACATCCTATGCTATTCTTGCCAGTACCTTTACTAACACAACCGCAGGAACCACAGTCAATGGCGATATCGGATTTACTACAGGAGCGCCCGTCCATCCTGCGGGAGCTCAGGCACGTTATGGCAATACCCCTCCATATACCACGGCAGGTACGGATCAAGGTGCAGCCTTAGCTGCTTTGGCTGCCCAATCACCGTGCACAACCACGTGGGGAGGTCCAATAGATCTTGGAACTGACGTTATTCATGGTACGATTGGAGTTTATGCTCCTGGAATATATTGCAGTGGAGGGGCAATGAATATATCGGCTACAATTACTCTTACAGGTGCTGGAACTTACATCTTCAGAGCTGTTGGCGCTCTTACTTCATCGCCCGGAGCGATTGTCGCACTCGCCGGAGCTTCACCATGCGATGTTTTTTGGACACCGACCCAGGCCACGACGCTTAGTGCTAATACTACAATGATTGGAACTGATATTGATGCTGCAGGTATTACTGTCGGCAGTACTACAAACTGGTCTGGAAGGCTTTTGGCATTTGGCGGAACAGTAACGACCGATACCGACACCATTAACGTACCACCGACATGCGCGGGTACGCCTCCAGCGGGTTCCAATGGCCCAGTTGTTGTTCCACCGCTTATTGATGTCTTGAAAGTACCAAATCCTTTGGCTCTGCCGGGAGGACCAGGGCCCGTAACTTATACTTACACTGCCACTAATATTGGAACCGTGCCCATGACCACAGTAACCATGGTTGGTGATACCTGCAGCCCGATAGTTCTGCAGTCAGGAGACACTAATAACAACGGCGCGCTGGATGTGAATGAAACCTGGGTCTACACCTGCACCACGACGCTTGCGGCCACGCACACGAACACTGTCACAGCGACCGGATATTATCTTGGCCAGAGCACAACCCATATTGCCAGCGCAACAGTGATTGTTGGCGCGGCAATTATTCCGCCCCTGATCCATGTGGTAAAAACACCAAACATGTTCGTCACTCCTTCAGCCAACGGCGGACTGGTCACATACACTTACAATTTAACCAATCCTGGCACTGTTGCTCTAAGCAACGTCACTCTGACCGATAACTTCTGCAGCGGCATCTCAGGGCATACCGGCGACATCAATGCCGATAATTTGCTTGATCCTACGGAAACCTGGACGTATACCTGCACCTCAAACCTGACCGCAACCACAACGAACACGGCAACAGCGACCGGAACTGCCAATGGCATTACCGCAACAGATGTCGCTACCGCTACAGTGGTTGTACCGAGCCTGGCTCCGGCTGCGATCGTAGCTCCGCCTTTGCCGGCAGCGGGATTTGCTCCGGAAAAGAAAAACACTCCTTGGGGCATCGTCATTCCGACAGCCGGGATCTTCCTCGGATTGTTCTCATCCTACTTGATGAGAAAAAAACTGACAGCTTAATCATAGTCCACTGTAGTTTTAAAACGCAACTTAATCTAGATGTTAAGTGTCAGCAAAATGCGCTTAGCCTAAAGACTGTAAAGGCTCCGCTCAAGCGGAGCCTTTACCTTAGAAGCTCATAAAAGATCTATGCGACCAAAAATTTCGTCAAAATGGCCATTGTTGAACATCGGCATCGCAGGAATTGCTTTCTTATCAATAATTATTTTCTTTCTGACACTCGGTCAGCGCGGCATGGTATTATATACGAAACCAGCGCCTACGGCCGCCGTTCAGACCCCAAAAAAAATGAGCTACCATACAAACATCATCAAAGATACGCAAGCTAACGATTATTTCCGGCGCGTTCTGTTCACCGGTGCGAACAGCCAGCTGGTCATCATGAGCATTCCGCCAGGAGGCGAGGTCGGAGCGGAGACGCATAAGTACACCGAACAAACGCTGTTCTTCCTTTCGGGTACGGGCGAGGGCGAACTGGACGGTAAAAAATTCCCCATCAAACCCGGCGATGTCGTCGTCGTGGTCCCGGGGACGGAACATAATTTCACTAATACCGGCACGCAAGACCTCAAAATTTACACAGTCTATGCTCCTCCCAATCATATTGACGGCCGAATCCATAAAACTAAGGCTGACGCTGATGCCGACAGCGCAGACGAGGCAATCGGCGAAACTCCGCCCGTAAATAAATGAAACTTTGCCCGCCGCTTTTGACGGAAAAAAATCTATGCGATCGAAAATCTCATTTGAACGGTCTTGGCTTTATATCAGCATTGCGGGAGTTGCCTTCTCTTCGATCTCTTTAATAGTTACTTTTTTTCTCGGCGCGCCGCAAGGCTCAGTTGCAAGCCAATCTTCCCAAAATCTGATCAGCGGACAGTCAGTTGAATCTCCCGATTCCGAAGCAGGCCCGGGACTTCCGGTTCGTCTCAAGATCCCTGCAATAAATGTTGATGCCGCAGTTGTAGATCTTGGCCTTGCTGCTGACGGAGCGATGGATGTACCGAAAGCGCCTTCAGACGTAGGATGGTTCCAACTCGGTTCCCGGCCGGGGCAAACAGGCAGCGCTGTTCTTGACGGCCATTATGGAATTTGGAAAAACGGGGACAAGTCTGTGTTTGATAATTTATATAAATTGCGCAGCGGTGATAAATTATACATCGAAGACGACACTGGAACGATTATGACTTTCGTTGTGGTTGGCAGCAAAAACTATGAACCGGACGCGGACTCATCGGATATTTTTGGCTCCACAGACGGAAAAGCCCACCTTAACCTGATCACCTGCGAAGGGGTTTGGGATGAAGCCCAGAAGAGTTACTCCAAACGGCTCATCGTATTTACCGATAAAGAAACTACTAATTAATCATTAATTTTTTTATGTTGAAAACATTCAAACGCTTTTTTTTGGGTTTTATTATGGCCATTCTGGTCCTGGCGGGAGGGAAGAAAGCTGCTGCCGATACTAATAGTACGAATTTTGACGGTTTCACCCTTGGCGACTTAAATGGCCAGGATGGCTGGACCAGCGGACACGGGTCTTCGACCTGTCCTTTGTATGACGTAGCTGTGGTTCCCAATACCGCGGGCTTTGCAAATTTCGGAACCCAAAGCTTGCGCATTTCCAATGCCATTACCTGCGGCAGTTTTAACGACCAGACTTTTTCCAAATCTTTGGCGGATGAGGCAGGGGAAACATTGGCTGGCAGCAGCGCATTTTCCGGAGGAACACGCCAGCCGTATTTTGAAGCGCAATGGGATTTTGCTTCAACAGTCCCGGGAAGCGAACAGCCAGGCCTGTCCGTGGTCGCAAGCCCGGATCGCGGCGACACAATGCGAATGAGCTGGCTGCAGATGCAGGATACTCCCGCAGGCCTCCAGCTTAATTTTGAGGATTACCAGCACTCAATATCGAATTTTGTCCTCACTCCCATCGCCACCGGTATCGACAGAACGGTCCCGCACACGGTCAAAATAACGATGCAATTCATCGATGGGGCAGAAAACGATATTGTGAACGTCTACCTGGACGGCGTACTCATCCACACGGGAACGAGCTGGGAAGATTATTTCCGCGATTTTGCCGGCGGCATACCTTTCCCCGTCGATTCAATAATGTTCCGCGTTGCTGGCACAGCCGCCCCGGCGACCTTGGGCAATGGATTCTTGATCGATAATTTTTCTTCTTTCAGCGGACCGGTGCCCGTTCCCGGCGGCGTCCCTGCATCTGCAAGCTCCGGCCCGGTCCCGGTTCCGCCCATGATCGATGTCGTGAAAGTACCTAGCCCTCTCGCTCTGCCGGCAGGACCAGGGCCTGTAATCTACAACTATACGGTTCGCAATATCGGAACAGTCCCTATGACCACGGTAACTTTGACGGATGATTCTTGCAGCCCGTTAACCTTGGTTTCAGGCGATGCCAATAACAACGGCGCGCTCGATGCGAATGAAACTTGGGTCTACACCTGCACAACGACACTTACAGCGACCCAGACGAACACAGTCACGGCGACAGGATTCGCCAATGGGCTGAGCACCACTGATACCGCAACAGCAACAGTAGTTGTCGGCGCTCCGGGACTGCCGAATACAGGAGTCGTGATCCCGCCCTTAATTCATGTGACAAAAATTCCAAGTCCAATGTCACTGCCTGTTGGAGGAGGAATGATTGCCTACTCATATACAGTAACCAATCCGGGTATCGTCGCTTTGAGCAATGTGAATCTAATTGATAATACATGCAGTCCGCTCTCAGACCCTTCCGGTGATGCCAATAGCAATAATTTGCTTGATGTTTCGGAAACTTGGAGTTACGCCTGCAGGACAAATCTCAAAACTACCACAACGAACACGGCCACGGCTACCGGAACAGCCAATGGGATCACTGCGACAGATTCGGCTTCTGTTACTGTCATTGTGTCTGTTCCCGGCCTGTCCGCCCTCCCGGTTGTTCCCGGTTTTCCCAATACTGGAACCATTCAAATGAACAAAACTGAAGCGAATACTATTTTCCGCAGATCGCTCGGCACGGGCGCGCGCGGCGCGGATGTCAAAGCGCTTCAAACAGTTCTGGTGCAAAAAGGGTTTCTGCGAATTCCGGCTGGGGTTGCTTACGGGTTCTACGGTCAGCTAACGAGAGCGGCAGTCAAAAAATACCAGGCAAACACAGGATTGCCGCAGGTCGGTGTTTTCGGCCCGTTGACGCGCGCCAAACTCATTTCGGAGTTAGGGGATTAAAAAACCCGGAAAAAAGTATTCAACTTACCCACAGACGAACAATACAAAGTTGCCGAAAAATGTTAAGCTATAAGCAAGAATCGGAATAATCAAACATGAAACAAACGATTAAATCAATAGTAAGTTTTGTGCTGATACTGCTAATCGGATTCGTATCTGTTTACGCTTTAAAGACGGTGCTGGCACAAACATTATATGTCCCTTTGATCGGCATTACATCTGTGCCCAAACCGCTGGCACTGCCGAATGGGCCGGGTAACATCACTTACAGTTATGCGGTTAAAAGTTTCGTTAAAGAAGCGCCTTTGGCCGGTGTCAGGGTTGTCGATGACAACTGCAGCCCTGTCAGGTTTGTAACCGGCGATGACAATCGCAATGCCAGACTTGATTATAATGAAACATGGAGATATACCTGCACTGCAAAACTTTCCCAAACGACTCTCAGCACTGCGACGGCAACAGGAGTTGCCAATAACCTAACCGCAACACATAAAGCCTATGCCACTGTTGTTGTCGGCTCCAAGACTCCGCCCCCGCTGGTCAGTATTGTTAACGTCACCAAAATTGCCTATCCTTTACCCTTGCCCATCGCAGGGGGCAAGATCACCTATACTTTCCGAGTCGGCAATCCGGGCGTAGTGCCTTTAAGCAATGTAACGGTCACTGACGATAAATGCACCGATATGTCCGGCAGACTCGGAGATACCAACGGCAATAATCTTTTGGATATAAATGAAATCTGGGTTTATACATGCACCGCAACTCTGACGCAAACAACAACAGATACGGCTCATGTTACCGCCTTTGCCAACGGTTTGCAGGCCACTGATAATGTCGCTCTGACCATCAAGGTTATAAATAAAAAAAGTAATTAAAATAATTTAATATGAAACAAACAGTTAAATCATCGGGCCTTGTTCTGATACTGGCCGCGGCATTGGTATTTGGATACGGCACAAAGGCGAGTCTTGCCCAAACCAGCCCGAGCGTTTTATATGTTCCCTTGATCGGCATAACCGAAGTGCCGGAGCCGCTGGCACTGCCGAAAGGACCCGGCAAGGTAACATACAAATATGCGGTCAAGAATTTTCTTCAAGAAGTGCCTTTGACCGACATAAAGGTTTCTGACGACAACTGCAGCCCTGTTAAATTTTCAGAAGGCGACGACAACGGTGATAAAAAGTTGGACTTTAGCGAGACATGGAGATTTACCTGTACAAAAACCGTTTCCCAAACTACCCAAAGCACTGCCACAGCCACTGGCACTGCCAATGATATAACCGCAACGCACCAGGCATATGCCACCGTCGTTGTCGGTTCCAAGACTCCGCCTCCGCTGGTCAGCATTATCAACATCACCAAAGTTGCTTACCCTTTATCCCTGCCTCCCGAAGGGGGCAAGATCACCTATACTTATAGGGTCACCAATCCGGGAGTGGTGCCTTTAAGCTACGTGACCGTTACTGACAATAAGTGCAGCGCTATATCCAACAAGCTGGGAGACACTAACGGCAACAATCTTCTGGATGTTAGTGAAGCCTGGATCTATACCTGCGACACGACCCTGACGCAAACAACCACGAACACAGCTACAGTAACTGGTTTTGCCAACGGTTTGCAGGCTTCAGATAACGTGGCTCTTACCGTCTACGTAGCCACTTCGCCTGCCGCGACTGCTCAGGCAAATCCCAATTTCCCGGAAACAGGATCGGTCAACAATAACAGCAAAAGTATTGTGTGGGAGATCTTGGCCGGCCTTCTAGTGCTGCTTATTATCGGATTCGTCTACCGGAGAAAATTCGGGAAGCCGGTAAATAAGCGCAAATCCTAAAGAACGGTAAAAAAACAATGAAAAGAAAATCCAAATCAAGATTAAAAAGAATATTGATCGTAATTGTTTCCATAGTAATATTGGGAGCCGGGTATTTGCTGTTGTTGCCTCACCTCAACAAGAATAAGCCGGTGACACTCGTACCCGATGCGCTTTTCGGCTGGAAATTCCCGGTAACGAAATTCCCGACAACCGGATCGGGCGGCCAGGTCGCTTATTCCGACATCCGCGATCCTGGAGGCATACCTTCAGGACTCCCGGTCCGCCTTCAGATCCCGGTTATAGGAGTGGACTCTTTAATTGAGGACGCACTCATCACTTCTGACGGGAGAATGGATGTGCCGGCCGGTTCTGTGAATGTTGCCTGGTTTGCCTTGGGTCCACACCCCGGCGATACGGGAAGCGCGGTCATCGGCGGACACTTCGGCATCAGCAACGGAGTGCCATGGGTTTTTTATAATTTGGACAAGCTGCGGGTCGGCGATAAAATATATATACTGGATGATAAAAATGAAACTCTTGCATTCCAGGTCCGCGCCATCAATTCATTTGACCGGGATGCGGATGCCACGACTGTTTTCACATCTACCGACGGCCTAGCGCACTTAAATCTTATTACCTGCGAAGGAATTTGGAATCAGGTTAACGGTATGTACCCCCAACGGCTTGTGGTATTCACTGATGCCATACCGTCAGAAGGCCCCATATCGGTTAATCCTACTTCAACCACGCCAACAACGACTCCGGAGGCCACACCTTCACCTACTCCCGCTTCCACACCGACACCGACTCCGCCAGCTACTCCTTCGCCAACCCCGGTTGCCATTCCGGCAACTCCTTCTCCGCTCCCGGAAACAGTACCTTCCCTCACCACAACTTCGCCAACCTCAGGCCAAACGCTTGTTCAGTCCGCAAAAAGTTTATTTGCAACACCGGTTAATGCAATAATTACATCCACTCTTGTCATTGGAATAGGTGTTATGGCCGTTCTGATTATCTGGTGAAGCATCTCGCGATAAAAAAAGCAGCCACTCCGCTCTAAAAGCGGGGTTTTTGTTATGGCCACGTCATTACTATTGACAAAACCACCTTTTTGTGCTAATATGTAAAATCTAGTAGTTCCTTATAAAACCCGCCTTTTGGCCTCCGCTCCTGTAGTTTCTGAAGAGACTGTAGAAGCGGATGCCATAACGGCACAAGCCCGGTATGGGGTAAATAATACATGCACAACTTCACGCTTGTGAGGTTGATTTTAAGGAGGGTAGTATCGTGAAGCAGTATGCGCTCGATGAAAATGCCAGGCTCGAGTTCGGTTTCCGGATCAAGAGCACGCAGGCATCCTACCGGGAGCTCGAGAGTCTGCTCGGCAAGGACGCCAAGGTCAACTGGGCGCGCACAAAAACGCGGCCAGATCCGACCAAGCACTTCGCCATCCCGGCCGAGATCGACCAGAACGGAACAGTGGACATCCCGCACCATGTCATCGACGTGTTCACTCGTTACGGCGGGCACATGATGGTAAAGCTGGTCACTCCGCTGCCGATTGGCCGCTATGCCAATCTTGCCATGGTCACCGATGATCGCAAAGGCAAGCTTTGGGATTTTGACAAGACGCAGGCCAAGCGCGACAATGGCGACTATGTCTACTCAATGCCGCTCCACGGCCTTGATAAGGCAGGGGAAGGACTTCGATTCTTCTTCGTCATCCGGCTCAACCGACAGGCCGACGGCAACATCGTTCTCGCCGTCGACAAGATGACGGTCACCCGCGGCAAGGAGCATTTCACCGTAGTGCGCAAAAGCCACGGACCATTCCCTGCGGCGAGCGCGGAGAACATCCCGCTCATCGCTGACCGGTTCACCTCAATCGAGGGCGGCAAGGAAACCCATCCGCTTCGGGGTCTGCCGCTGGCCGAGGCAATCAGCCGCAGCATCTAATTCACGATCGCACATCGCTCCGTCTTACCAACAGGGGACGGGCAAAAGAAAAGAACCAGATATAGCTTACGCTTATCTGGTTCTTCTTCGTTATAGAGCAAAAGCCGTCAATAGCTTATAATATGTTCATGAACGATCTCACACATTCTTGGCGCAAATACGTCCGGAACCTGGATGACGTAATTGAACAGCTCCATCTGCAACAAATCATCGCTGTGGGAGTGGCGCCGTACCAGCGGATAATTCCGGCTTTTTTTATGCGCCGGTCCCATTACCAGATATATTGCGTCAGAGATTCGGCTGACATTGATGTGCTTCAAAACTACGCCAATATTTACTGTCTGGAACAGAAAAACCCCAAGATCGCCCTGAAAGTCCAATCCACCGGATATCTTCTTAAAAATTATATGTTCCAGGGGTTTCTTAAAAATCAGAGATCCCAATATACGCTGCTTTTTTATCAGACCACCAAACCGATCGTTGATTTTCTGAATGCCGAAAATATTCCCTGGATCGGCAATGATCCGAAATCCTTTGATCCGGTGCTTCACAAAGACACTTTCCGCAATCTTTTAAAATCTTTAAAACTCAAGCATCTCGAAGACTGGACGCTGTCCGTCGCGGAATTTCGGGATAAAAATTTTGAGGAAATTTTCAAACGCTGGGGGAGCAGCGTTGTCGTACAACCCGGGGACTATGAAATTTCAGGCGGCACGATGTTCATCCATTCCGAACAGGACCTCTTGCTGGCAAAACAAACGGTGATCTCCGAAAAATTTGAAAAAGTGCATACGATCAAACTTACTCCTTTCGTCACGGGCAATGCCTTAAGCATGCTCGGATGCGCCACGGAACAAGGCGTGCTGACTTCAACATTGCAGCTGCAATTAGTGGACGTTCCGGAATCGCTGCACGGGCATCCGGCCTCAGGGCATTTTTTCGGCCATGACTGGGGGTTCCATCCGTGGTCTTCGGAAACCGAAAAAAAAGCGCAAAAGATCGTTGAAACGATCGGCCATTGGCTGTACCGCCGGGGATATACAGGGATTTTTGGAATAGATTTTATCTTGGATCAGGAGAAAAACGACCTTTATCCCCTAGAGTGCAATCCCAGATTCACGGGCGCTATTCCCGTATATTCCCAGCTTAATTTATTGACAGGCGTTCCGCCTATAGATTTTTTTACCCTGGTATCTTATCTGAAAATACCGGTCCAGTTCGATTTCAACGCAGTCAACGACGCATGGAAACAACCGCACAATGTTGCCCATATTGCGATCGTGCCTTATGGCATCGAAACGATGAAGGTCAATCTTGCCTGCGGGATCTACACTTACCATGAAAAAGAAAAAGCATTGGAATATTTAAGACCCGGGGCTTTTTTGCACGAACTGAAAAATGATCGGGAATTTATTATCATCGACCCAGTCCCAAGATTGAATCAGCCGATAATGCAGGGCGTGCCCAGATTGTTTAAATTTATTTTTCCGCACACGATCGCGGAAGCAACGAATAAGATCAAGCCGCTCTACGGGGAGATACTAAGCTCCATGGGCAACCTGCTGCGGCATTGACAAACAACTCCAAATGAAGTATACTTCCTGGTTCGCAAAACTCACAGAAGGATTCGGAAAAGGAGGTAGAACCATGTCCGAGACTGTTCGCTTTCCGACGGTAGACGATAGTATGCTCACAGGAACCATGACGATGCCGCGTGGTACGAACGAAGTCAACATCGTTCTGCTGCTGCATGGCTGGAAATCCAACCGGCAGGGAGCGCGCAACTCCATGCTGGCCACAAAGCTGGCCCAAGAAGGGATCGGCTCACTGTCATTCGACTTCCGCGGACACGGAGATTCTGAAGGCGACATCCGCCAAATCAGCGTTTCCACCGAGGCGGAAGATGTTGCCGCCGCCTGCGCATATCTTGTGACCAATCCGCGGGTCAATCCCAGAGGCATCGGGATCGTGGGCGCTTCGATCGGAGCTTCCGCAGCATTGCTGGCAATGGCTTATCATCCGGCCGCATTCCGCTGCGGCGTCCTCATCTCGCCCCGTTTGGACTTCAGCGAAGTCAGGCAGGACATGTACAGCTTCGACGGCCCAAACGGCCGCGTCGAGAACCGCATCATGCTGCCTGTAGGCAAGGGGATCGATTTCTACGCCGAGGCCGGCCACATCAAATGTCCGGTCATGATCATCCACGGCGAGAACGATGAGTCCATTCCGCTGGAGCAATCCAAAAAACTGATCGGGCTCTATCCCAAAATGGAGCTGATGGTGATCAGCGGCGGCAACCACCGGCTGGACGCACACGTTCCCAAAGTGGTCAGTTACACGACCGATTTTTTGGTCGACCACCTGGGCTAACAGGTTTCTGACATTTTGTCAGAAACCTTTTTTATTTTGACCAAATATACCCAATATATTAAGGGCAATTTGGCCTTTTGCCCTCTTCCTCCGGCTATTGACAAAATAGCTTTTTTTTGCTAATATTGATAGTTGCGTACCCCGTCCTGGCCCCGTGCCAGGCGGGGGCAGGCAACATAGGGCGCTCGGGTATTGCGAAAAAAGACGGTATAAATTTGCTAGTCACAAATTTACACCTAAGTCCTCGGCCTCGTCACGGCAATGTGACTTCGGCCTCAGAATTCTTTTTTCTGCAACACCCTCGCTAATTCAAACTATGTAAAACCGCGCAACAGCTCTTTAAGAATATTTAAAGGTCTACCGAACCGTTTATTGCCCATACCTGGGTCCTCACTTCAATGTGAACTTTCCTGAATTGCAACCTCAGCAGAGTGACCCGGTTCCTGGATTATGAACGCGTGGGGAAATATTCAATGACAGCCCGTTTTGTCTTGGCTACACTGATTGTGACTTCGGCGGTTTCATTACTGCCATACTCAGCTTCAGCCCAAACACAAAACACAAAACTCGTCCTTGAAATACAAACACTACAAAACGTCAATCTTACTGATCTGGCTCCGCTTGTGCAGAACAATAACGATCAGGCTGCGGATGTGCTTCAAACCCAACAGCCCGAACAACCGGATCCGAACATCGCGATCTTACAAACTTATCTGGAGCAAAAAAATTCGCCTTTGGCGCCATATGCCGCTGACATCTTACAGAATGACAATTGGAAATTGGTTTTGGCCATTTCCAACGGAGAATCAACACTCTGCAAGCATCAGATGTACAACAATTGCTGGGGCGTGGGCGGCGCTTGGAACCTGAAACGCTACGAGTCTTTCTCTGAAGGGTTCGCAGACGTCGACCAGCTGCTGGCCACCAAATATATTGCGGCCGGCGCAGACACTCCGAAAAAAATCGTGAACCGATATGTCGGGCATCCCAATGCAAACTGGGTATTGGCGGTAAACCAAATTTTAAATCAATTGAATCAATTACCCCTGCAAAACTAATTAAAAAAGCCCTCCGCACGGAGGGCTTTTTTAATTTATTATTCCGGCCAGTCCTGGCCTCCATATTTATCTACAATAGGTTGAATTGAATTGCTTATATCATCCTCAGTTTTAGCCGACTGCAACCGTTCCTCTAAATTTGCAAGATCGGCATAAATATTATTTATCCTATCTGTCAGATCTTGTTCTTTTAAATTTCCTTCGAAAAGAACGTGCTTGATATGCTCAGCAATATCCTTACCTTTTAACTTACCTTCATATCCTTGTCTGATCCGATCCAATATCTTGTTGACATGGGTCTTCACGCTACTGTCTTTTTTTACAACGAGATCTGATTCACTATTCTGGAAATTATAATCCAAATCCAGAGCACCAATGATCCCTTCCAGATCACGGAGTTCTTCTATTTTTTTCTCAAGCGGACTCAGTTGCTCTTTTTGGTTTTCAATGATATCAGGACTATCCGTGCTGGGTCTATTTTCTAAAGCACTTGCTGATTCCGGCATATAATTTTATTGAGAAAGACGGTCTTTGACCTTTTCCACCACATCATTGATCGCCCAGTTTGATTTCACCAAATAATATGAAGGTAGATCTTCAGTGACTCCCTTCATTATTTTATCGTCATCGGCGCTTAAGTTCGTAAGCATTATCACAGGAACAGTTTTGCTCCATTCGTTCTCTTGCCTCAGTTTTTTGAGCATGGTCATGCCGTCCATTTTGGGCATTACAATGTCGAGGAGAATTAGGTCGGGTTTTTCCTTAAGGGCGGTGCTCAATCCTTCCTCGCCGTCTCTGGCCGAAACAACCTGAAAACCTTCCCGTGTAAATTTATCCACAAGAGCTTTCCGCTGGGACATCTCATCTTCTACAATAAGTATTTTTTTATTTGATGTATCTGTCATAGCCTGAATTATAGCACAAGCTGCAATGTCAATGAATTCCTAACCGGTAGAACCGCTGGTGATCTTTGTTATTCCTTCTTTTTTCTTCATGCCTTCGAGCGGGATCGTAAGATAGAATTTCGATCCCTTGTTCAGTTCAGACTCGAACCAAATATTCCCTTGGGCGTGGTCAATGATAGACTTGGCCAGGTACAGCCCTAATCCTGTCCCGTCCGTATCCTTTTCTTTCACATTGTCAGCGCGGAAAAGCTTGGTAAAGATCTTATCCTGCTGGTCTTTGGGAATACCGTAGCCGGTGTCCGATATAAATACGACCAAACTGTCTTTTTTGATCAATCGGCCTCCGATACTCTCACCGTTTTGTTTCAAGGAGATCTCCACATCAATAGTTCCTTTCGGCGGCGTATATTTCACCGCATTGCTGACAACATCTTGTATCGCGATGCTTATGAGTTTCGGATCAACGAAAATCTTTTGAAGGTTCTTCGAATATTTTTCATTCACGCGCAATTCTTTTTCGTGTATTTGCGGGTTCATTTCTTCAATTATTCCCTTGGTGAGGGCTACTACGTCGGTTGGTTCGGGCTGAATGGCGAACACACCAAGATCGATCCGCGACACATTAAGCAGTGTATTAACAAGGGTTATCATCCGCTGATTGTTCCTATACACCTCTTCGAAATATTCTCTCTGTTTTTCGTTTAATTCTCCGACCTCACCGGAAAGCAGCATTTCCAAAAACCATTTCATGCTCGTGGGCGGAGTGCGGAGCTGATGAGAAGCAAGCGACACAAATTCGCTTTTAGCCCGGTCAACTTCTTTTTCCCGCGTGATATCACGGAAAACTTCAATGGTCCCGATGACCTTGCTGTCAAGAATAATAGGCGTCACCACCATTGCGACCGGAAATTTTGTTTTGTCTTTCCGCACGTAATAATAGCTTGCGCCCTCTGTTGTTGTGCTGGTAGTCGTACCGGCTGTCAAAGCCATGATCATAGGACGTTTTTGGGGCGGAATTGATGCTCCTTTTTCGTCTTCCATAGGGATCACTTCGGAAAAAACTTTTCCTATAACTTCTTCGCTTTTAATATCAAGCAGTTTTTCAGCCGTATTATTTATAACGGTAATAATTCCTTTTTCATCGGTAGCAATAAGCCCCTCCCCGATACTGGCGATCATTGTTTCTTTTTCTATGGCAGTCACGGCCAGTTTTTCTGCTGTCACAGCCAGGTTCTGTCTGATACTTTCTTTTTCTTTTGCTGTCACTGCCAGGTTTTCCCTGATACTTTCTTTTTCTTTTGCTGTCACTGCCAAGTTCTGTCTGATGCTTTCTTTTTCCTTGGCGGTTACGGCAAGCTCCTTGGCAGTCACAGCCAGGTTCTGTCTGATGCTTTCTTTTTCCTTGGCTGTCACTGCCAAGTTCTGTCTGATGCTTTCTTTTTCCTTGGCAGTAATGGCAAGTTTCTCTGCGGTCACAGCCAGGTTGCGCCTGATGCTTTCTTTTTCCTTGGCGGTTACGGCAAGATTTTGCCTGATGCTTTCTCTTTCCTTAGCTGTTATAGCAAGTTTCTCTGCCGTTACCACCAGCTTGTTCCGAACGCTTTCTTTTTCCTTGGCGGTAATTGCGAGCTTTTTAGCAGTAACCACCAGCTTGTTCCGAACGCTTTCTTTTTCCTTGGCGGTCACAGCCAAATTGCGCCTCACACTTTCTTTTTCCTTGGCGGTCACAGCCAGCTTTTCTGCCGTTACCACCAGCTTGTTCCGAACGCTTTCTTTTTCCTTGGCGGTAATTGCGAGCTTTTTAGCAGTAACCACCAGCTTGTTCCGAACGCTTTCTTTTTCCTTGGCGGTCACAGCCAAATTGCGCCTCACACTTTCTTTTTCCTTGGCGGTCACAGCCAGCTTTTCTGCCGTTACCACCAGCTTGTTCCGAACGCTTTCTTTTTCCTTGGCGGTTACGGCAAGATTTTGCCTGATGCTTTCTCTTTCCTTAGCTGTTATAGCAAGTTTCTCTGCCGTTACCACCAGCTTGTTCCGAACGCTTTCTTTTTCTTTCGCTGTTCTGGCAAGTTGTCTTGCGGTCACAGCCAGGTTGCGCCTGATGCTTTCTTTTTCCTTGGCAGTAATGGCAAGTTTCTCTGCGGTCACAGCCAGCCTTCGTCTGATACTTTCCTTTTCTTTGGCTGTTACCGCCAACTTTTCGGCTTTAATAGGAAGCCTCTTAGCCCTCACGGCCAGCTTGCGCCTGACGCTTTCCTTTTTTTTGGCCGTCACTGCAAGTTTTTCGGCTTTAAGGCGAAGTTTGCCTGCGGTCACAGCCAGTCTGCGCCTGATACCTTCCTTTTCCTTGGCTAAAACTTTAAGCTTAAGGGTTTTCTTACTGGATGCGGAGATTTTATTTTTCTTATTCATGGTTATGGTTATAGTATATCAATCTGGTGCCTGGGGAGGGAATCTGTCCGGGGCAGCGCCGAATGCTGCGCTTGCTCGCATTCGTCGACGTTCAGCTTCGCTTCACTTCTGCCCTTCGATTCCGATTTCTGGTGCCTGGGGAGGGAATCTGTCCGGGGCAGCGCCGAATGCTGCGCTTGCTCGCATTCGTCGACGTTCAGCTTCGCTTCACTTCTGCCCTTCGATTCCGATTTCTGGTGCCTGGGGAGGGAATCGAACCCTCAATCCCTTGCGGGCCTGGGATTTTAAGTCCCATGCGTATGCCAGTTCCGCCACCCAGGCTTTATTGGAGGCGTCAACCGGAGTTGAACCGGTGTAAAAGGTTTTGCAGACCTCTGCCTAACCGCTCGGCCATGACGCCTCGTCGCAGTCTGGTAGACACTTCGCGATTTGCTTCGCAAATACGCTACGGTCTACAGCTGCTTCTCTCGAAAAAACTGTTCTCGGCGCCTTTGCGCCTGCGACTCAGTTTTTTCGTGAATTAATAATATTATAGCTTTTTTTAGTCTTTTTTTAAAGACTAATAAATTACCCCACAAACAATCCACATGCTAAGATTGACCATTGGACATAATTCTGATATGGTTGCTTATGTGAATTTGGTATCCTAAATTTCCCATGGATCTTGATATAATCTTTAAAATAAAATTTCCCCAGCTGAAAGCAAGCTTCACTACACTTGCCCTGAAACATAAACTGGTCCTGATCGTTCTTTTGGTCAGCCTGTCCACAACCGTTATCCCCCACGTAACCTATGCTGCAGACACCAAAGTCAATCAGCCGGACATAGGACCCTTACTGGTGTTTGATCTGTCCGATGCCAGCTTCAATGATTATCTGGATATGCGCTCCCTGGAACTGAGCGATCAATATTACCAGGCGCAGATACGCCAGCAGGCGATGAGACAGCAGGAGCTCACATCCAAAGTCCGGACATATCTTCAGGAGCAAAGATCTCCCTTGGCCGAATATGCCTCAACCTTGGTCACACTCCGCAACTGGAAACAGATCGTGGCGCTGTCCAACGCCGAAAGCTCCATGTGCCTGCATTACCATATTGATACATCCAACTGCTGGGGGGTCGGGGGAACAAGCCCTTGGAACATGGGCACGAACCTTGGCGATGGAGTGATCACCATGAATCATTTTTTAAACAAATATCCTTTGCACTCGCCGATCAAATATGCGCAGATGAGCTTTGAACAAATGAACGGACTATACAAGCAGCCGCCGGCAGATCATTGGGTGGCCAACAACAGGACTGTCTACGATGATCTGGTCTCAATAGAAAATAATTTATGAAAAAACCGCCGTTAGGCGGTTTTTTCTTCTTTAACTTCAGGTGCTTCAGCAGGGGATGCGACTGCGCGGAGCGACAAGCCCAGACGGTGTTCCTGCGGTTCAATAGAGATTATCTTGAATTCCATCTCTTGGCCGACCTTCACTAATTCTGACGGGTCTTTGACTTCTTCATTGGAAAGCTCCACGGAGTGGACCAGACCGTAAATATCCGGGTCCAGCTCCACGAAAGCCCCGAATGACATGACTTTCGTGACCTTGCCGAGGACAATCTGCCCGACCTGGTATTTTTTTATTGATTCCGCCCACGGGTCAGGCTGCAGGCGCTTGATGGACAGGGAGATGCGGTCGCGGTCAATGGAAATGACCTGGGCTTGCACTTTCTGGCCGACGCGGAACAGGTCTTTCGGATGGTCAATTCGGGTCCAGGCCAGTTCGGAAATATGGACCAGGCCTTCCAGGCCTTCGCCGAACTTTAAGAATATCCCAAAGTCCACAATGCCGGAAACTTCGCCTTCCACTATGGCTCCCAATTGCAGTTTACCGATCTTGGAGCGCAGTTCTTCTTCACTGACCGCTTTTTCCGAGACTATCAATTTTTCATCCGCAGGATCGGCAGTGATGATCTGCACGTCAAAAATTTTGCCGACATAACTTTTGAGTACGCCCAGGATCTTATTCTTATCGCCTTCTTCCACGCGCGGATAATGTTCCGATGAAAGCTGGGAAACCGGCAAGAAACCGATGACGCCATTAACCTCCACCATCAGCCCGCCTTTGTTGGCTTCCAGGATCTTGGTCTTGATCACTTCGCGCGATTTTAAGCGCTCCTGCAAAGTCTGCCAGACGCGTTCCTGGCCGGCTGCCCGGAATGACAATTCAATATTGCCGTCTTTGTTCTCCGGTTCTATCACCGAAGCGATGACCTGATCGCCGATCTTGAGGGAGCTGGCTCTGACGGATTCGTCAAAAAGCTCTCGTCCCCGCACCACGCCTAAGCCTATCCCGTCAATGTCCACAAAAACTTCATTTTTGCCTACTGACAAAACTTTTGCTTCCAGGACATCGCCAACTTTGGGAACCTTGATATCCACGCCTTCCTGGGCCAAAAGCTCCTGCATGGTCTTGGGATCTGCCGTGAAGGTTGCTGTATTTGCCATGATAATTTTGTTGGTGTTAAACCATTCGATGCTACGACGATTTAACCCTTTCTTAGCCTTACGATTATAAGCCAAATCCGGGCAAAAATCAAGGGCTTTTAGGGCTTCCAAAAATGTCTAAAATTTGCTAAAATAATAGAGGATTTAAAGGCTCATTTGAGTGCCTTTTTATTCCAATTTCTATATTCCAAATTATATCTTCTATCTATGACCATATCTTGGTTTGGGCTTTCCAGCTTTAAAATCACAGGCCGTGAAATCACCATTATTACAGATCCGTTCGGCAAAGCCACTGGACTCACCGCTGTGCGGGGAGCGGCTGATGTTGTCATTTGCACAAATCCCGAGCTTGACTGGTGCAATAATTTTTCATCCATCTCCGGCAATCCTTTTATGATCGACGGTCCGGGGGAATACGATATTAAAGACGCGTTTGTGATCGGCACCGAAGCTGAGAACAAGGAACTTGGCAAGAATACGATCTACAGCATAGAGGTTGAAGGGATCAGGATCGCTTTTTTAGGGCCGATCAAGCAAGCTTCGCTGACTGACGAGCAAAAAGAAACGCTCGAAGGCTCAGACATTGTCTTGGTCCCGGTCGGCGGCAAGCAGATCCTGGACTATGAGAATGCCACGAAGATCGCCACCCAGCTTGAGCCGTTCATTATCATTCCGCACAGCTATAAAACTGCGGGGCTTACATTAAACCTTGATAAGCTGGATAAGTTTCTGCAGGAAATGGGCGGCAAGCACACCGAGGAAGAAAAACTGACCCTGAAGAAAAAAGATCTGACAGGCGAGCAAACCCAACTGATCATTTTAACGCCGCAAAGATGACTGCTCAAGATTTTTTAACCAAACTGCAAAAACAACCGTACAATACCCGGGTAAAAATCCTCTGGGGGAGCGTGGTTGTCGCGGCCATAATCTTATTCGGGCTGTGGGTCCTGACCCTTAGGTCAAGCATAAAACATCTGGATACCAGCGATCTGCTGAAATCGCCCAGCACGGCAGGTGCAAATTCAACCAAAGTTAATTACGCCGCGGTGGAACGGGTCGATACCGGTTCCGGTAACCTGAAAATATTCTTTAATTTTAATAACACAACTGACGACATTTTGAACGTCTCGTCCCTGAGCAACATAAGCCTGACCGCCAATGGCGCATCAATCGCACCCAGCCAGATGACGGACAGACAGGGCAAGCCGTTCGTGCAAAAAATTCTTTCACACACTCAGAACTTCGGAATTTTGGTCTTTCCAAAAATTGATGGCGCTTCGGCCCAGCTTACTTTTGACCAAATGTTTTTTGAAGGCTCTCCCGATCAGATCTTAAGCCAAAAACTTGATCTGGATCTGAAAAAACTGGGAAAACCGAATAACCTAAGGAACTAATCTATATGGCCAAACCTAACGAACCTGCAGCCATTGATAAAAATATAGGGCAGATCAACCCCCGGTCCATTGAACGGGAAATGGAGGAGTCATATTTGGATTACGCCATGAGCGTGATCGTCCAGCGAGCCCTGCCGGATGTGCGCGACGGGCTCAAACCTGTGCACCGAAGGATCCTTTACGCCATGTCAGAGCTCGGCCTTCGCTCCAATGCCAAATTCCGAAAATCCGCAGCTGTGGTCGGAGAAGTGCTGGCCAAATACCACCCCCCACGGCGATGCCGCGGTCTATGATTCCATGGCTCGCATGGCCCAAGAATTCGCCATGCGGTACCCGCTGGTGAACGGGCAGGGTAACTTCGGCTCCATGGACGGCGATGCGCCGGCCGCAATGCGCTATACCGAGGCCCGCATGATGGCGCTGGCCGAAGAAATGCTGACCGATTTGGATAAAGAAACCGTGGATTGGATGGACAACTACGACGCCACAAGGCAGGAGCCAAAAGTCCTGCCAGCCAAAGCGCCGAACCTCCTGCTTAACGGCACTCTGGGAATTGCGGTCGGCATGGCGACTAACATTCCGCCGCATAATCTGGGCGAGGTTGTGGATGCCACGGTCAAGCTCATTGATGAGCCGTCTGCCACCACGGAAGATCTGCTGGAATTCGTGAAAGGTCCGGATTTTCCCACCGGCGGATTTATTTATGACTGGAACACGATCAAGCAGGTTTACGCCACGGGCAAAGGACCGGTTGTCATGCGCGCCCGCACCGAGATCGTGGAAGAAAAAGGTCAGCACAAGATCATCATCAACGAGATCCCGTATCAGGTGAACAAGGCAACTCTCTTGGAACAGTTCGCGGAGCTGGTCAAGGATAAAAAGATAGAGGGCATCAAAGATCTGCGCGATGAATCAGACAAAGACGGCGTGCGGATCGTCATTGAATTGAAAAAAGAAGGCCTGCCGAATAAAATCCTGAATCAGCTGTTCAAATATTCTTCCTTGCAGGATACTTTCCACGTCAACATGCTGGCGCTGGTGGACGGGATCGAGCCGCAGGTTTTGAACCTGAAAAATATTCTGGAATATTACATCAAGCACCGAGTCCAGATCATCACGCGCAGAACAGTTTTCGATCTTAATCGCGCCAAAGAACGCGCACACATCCTGGAAGGCTTGAAGATCGCTCTGGACCACATTGACGCGGTCATCCAAATCATCAGAAAATCTGATACCACGGAAGAGGCTCATGCGGCTTTGATAAGCAAATTTAAATTATCAGACAAACAAGCTGCAGCCATTTTATTGATGCAGCTGCGGGCACTGGCCGGCCTGGAACGCAAAAAAGTTGACGATGAACTGAAAGAAAAACGCAAACTGATCGAAGAGCTGGAACTGCTTCTGAAAAGTGAAAAGAAGATCCGCGGCGTGGTGAAAACCGAACTGCTGGAACTGAAAGACAAATACAATAATCCGCGCAAAACGACCCTGGTCAAGCAGCCGATCGGCGAGTTCAAAGTCGAAGATCTGATTCCGGAACAGCAGGCCATTGTCATCATCACCAAATCAGGCTACGTCAAACGTTTGCCGCCTGACACTTACAAAACCCAGGGCCGCGGCGGCAAAGGCGTCATCGGCATGACCACCAAGGAAGAGGACGTGGTCGAATGGATCAACACGACCAATACTCATGATGATATCCTGTTCTTCACCAACAAAGGCCGCGTGTTCCAGACCAAAGTTTACGAACTGCCGGAAGCTTCCCGTGTGGCCAGAGGTCAGGCCTTGGTCAATTTCCTGGAACTGCCGACCGACGAATTGGTCTCTTCAGTGCTGACCTTATCAAAAAAGATCCCGGCCAAGTTCCTGGTGCTGGCGACCAAAAAAGGCTTGATCAAAAAAACAGCTATTGAAGAGTTTGCCAAGGTCAGACGCTCGGGTCTCATCGCGATCAAGATCAAAACAGGGGACGAACTGCGCTGGGTCAAATATTCTGCAGGTGATGATGACGTTATCCTTTCTACTTCCAACGGCCAAGCAATCCGATTTGATGAAAAAGATGTCCGCGCCATGGGCCGCACTGCCGCAGGCGTCAAAGGCATGCGATTGAAAAAAGACGATGTCCTGATCAGCATGGATCTGGTATCCAAGAAAAATAACATTGATAATGTGCAGCTTTTGATCGTCACGGAAAACGGTTTGGGCAAAAAGACCGATCTGAAGTTCTACAAAAAACAGCATCGCGGCGGCTCCGGCATCAAGACTTTGAAAGTCACGCCCAAAACCGGCAAGATCGTATCCTTACATGTGGTGGACAAATCCGAAGAGCACGACCTGGTCGTCATCAGTAAGCTCGGCCAAACCCTGCGCACGCCTCTGGCCAAGATCTCAACCCTGGGCCGCGCTACGCAAGGCGTAAGAATCATGACCCTAGATGCAGGAGATAAAGTTGCGACTACGACATTGATATAAAAAAACTAACCGCTTCGAAAGAAGCGGTTTTGTTTTGCTTAAGACTTTAATCATGAGCATGCTACTGAGCAAATTTTGTTATAATGCTTATATGTCAGGACACAGCAAGTGGGCGACAATCAAACGAAGCAAAGGCGCGGCAGATGCCAAGCGCGGCACGCTTTTTACTAAGCTTGCCAAAAATATTTCCATTGCCGTCAAAACCGGCGGCGGCCCTGATCCGACCTTTAATTTTCAGTTGCGCATGGCAGTGGATAAAGCGAAAGAGTCCGGGATGCCGAAAGACAACATTGACCGATCGATCAAACGAGGCGCCGGCGAAGGCAAAGAAGCAATTGAACAGGTGACGTACGAAGGCTACGGGCCGGCAGGCTCGGCTTTTATAGTTGAGGCGGTGACTGACAATTCCAACCGCACTCTGCAGAGCATCCGCAATATTTTTTCCAAAAACGGCGGACGGATGGGGGAGCAGGGTTCTGTAGCCTGGATGTTCGAATCAAAAGGCGAGATCCTGATAGAAAAACAAGCGGGACTTGAGAATCTGTCTCTGGAGCTGATCGACCAAGGAGTCGAGGATGTTAAAGAAACGGAAGAAGGAATGGAAGTTTATACTTTGCCGCTGGACATTGAAAAAACAAAGAAATTCATTGAAAGCAAAAGGATCAAAGTACTTTCTAGTGAACTCGTCATGCGTCCGCAACAGCCCACTCAACTGCAGGAAGCTGATCAGACAAAAGTCCAAACCCTGATCGATGCGTTAAACGACGATGACGATGTAGTGGCGGTTCATTCAAACACAAACTTATGAAAATACTGGGAATTGATCCGGGGCTGGGAAGGACAGGATATGCACTGCTGGAGCAAACCGGCAATAATATTTCGCTGAAAGAAGTCGGCTGTATCACAACTACAATAGGAGATGCGGAATACCGGCGGCTTTTGGAGATCAAGCAGGACCTTTCGCAGCTGATCAAAAAATTTAAGCCTGACGCCGTCTGCGTGGAGTCTTTATTCTTTGCGGCTAATGTCAAAACTGCCATGATGGTATCGCAAGCGCGCGGGGTGATTCTTGCGACTTGTGCTGACCATAAGCTTAAAATCGTTGAAGTAACTCCACTGCAGGTCAAAATTGCATCCACGGGCTATGGCAAGGCGGACAAGCGCCAGGTCCACCGCATGATGCAAACGGTTCTGAAACTAAAAAAGATCCCAAAGCCGGATGACGCGGCTGATGCTGTTGCTATCGCTTGGGCCGGAATTGGACGAATGAAATATTAAAACGAAACCCCGAACTTGTTTCGGGGTATTTTATTTAAGATGCGATTTTTTATCTTATTTAATCCGGACAAATTTTCTTTTCCCGACTTGGATGATAGAACCGCTTGAAACTTTGGCTGATTCAGAAGCAATCTCATCATCCACCTTCACGCCTTTTTGCTCAATCAATCTTTTCGCCTCGCTTTTGCTGGCCGCAAGTTTGGTTTCAACCATAACATCTACAATATTTTTTGATCTCACGTGCATCTTCTCTATCGCCGAGGGTTTTTCTTTGTTTGAAAAAACTTTAGCCCACTCAGCAGAAGCTTTCTTGGCAACTTTGGCGCCATAGTACAAAGAAACTATCTCTTCAGCCAGCAATTTCTTGATATCACGAGGATTTGTTCCGGCTTTCAATTCTTTTTCCAGTTGTTTGACCTTATGCATAGAAAGACGGGTAGCGTATTCAAAGTACTTTATGATCAACTCATCGGCAATTGACATGACCTTGCCGAACATATCATTGGGTTCATCGGTCAGATTGATGACATTACCCCAAGACGATGACATTTTTCGGCCATCCGTGCCTTCCAGCAGATTCGTCATTAAAATATCCTGCGGCGCCTGTCCGTAAGTCGGCTGAATCGTCCGTCCGGCCAGCAAATTAAACCTCTGATCAGTGCCACCCAGTTCCACATCGGCTTTAATTGCAACAGAATCGTATCCTTGCATCAAAGGATAGAGGATTTCACGCAAGGAAACTCTTTTACCGGCTTTCATTCGTTTTGAAATAACCTCTCGAGCTTCAAATTCATGCAATCCAAAAAGATCGGCCATTTTTCCGATTTCATGGAAGCCCAATTTCTTTAACCACTCGGAATTGTAATGTGTCTCAGTTTTCTTCGGGTCCAGAATCTTGAAAGCTTGTTCCAAATAAGTTTTCATATTGGCTCGAACAGCAACTTCGGTCATCATTGGGCGTTCCGAATCTTTATCAGACGTATCTCCGATCAAACCCGTAAAATCTCCGACTATTAACACTACCTGATGGCCCAGATCCTGGAACTGGCGCAATTTCCAAAGCACCACTGCGCGGCCAATATGAAGGTTTGGACTTGTCGGATCGATACCGAGCTTCACGCGTAATTTTTTGGAAGACTTAAGTGCGGTTTCCAGATGCTTGCGGTCGATCGTCTCGGAAACTGCCCGATTCAATAATTCATCAGCTGCTTGATTTTTATCCATGAGCATTATTTAGTGCATTCCAATTATATCAGTTTTTTGGTACAATGAGTAGGCATTTTATGGTTTACCTAAACTATTCCAAATGGAACAGGAATCAAAAGCCAAGCTTCAAAAAAGTTTGGGACGGCCTCTTAAGTTATCCCAAATTTTTGATATATAAATTCCGCACGGAAAAAAACTTCCGGCACAAGATCTTCCAGACACTCATCTACACGGGAGCGGTTCTTTTATTGCTCGTAAGCTTGGCCTTTGCGACGATCTCTTTAAGCCTTCCTGACCCGAATAAGCTAAACAGCCGGATCGTGGCGCAATCAACCAAGATCTACGCGCGCGACGGCACGACCCTGCTTTATGAAATTCACGGCGAGGTCAAGCGGACGTTGCTGGATTGGAACGACATTCCGGACAATGTCAAACAGGCCACGATCGCCATTGAGGACAAAAATTTTTATAAAAACCCGGGCGTCAGCTGGACCGGCATCATCCGATCGGTCTGGGTCGACCTGACTTCCGGCAGCTTAAGCCAGGGCGGATCAACTATTACGCAGCAGTTTGTGCGTAACGCGATATTAACGCGCGAAAAAACGATAACGCGCAAATTCAAAGAGATCCTTTTGGCCATTGAGCTGGATCAAATATATTCCAAAGACGACATTCTGAAACTTTATCTGAATGAAATTCCTTACGGCCAGAACGCCTACGGCATCGAGGCGGCGGCGCAAACTTACTTTGGCAAGCACGCGCATGATCTGGACTTAGCGCAAGCCGCTTATCTGGCGGCTCTCCCCCAAGCTCCGACCTACTATAGCGCCCACCGAGACGCGCTGGAAGCCAGAAAAAATACGATCTTGGATCAGATGTTTGACCAAGGATATATCACGAAAGATCAGCGCGACTCCGCAAAAAACGAAAAAGTTGCTTTTACCGGAGTGAGGGACGCGATCCTGGCTCCGCATTTTGTCCTTTACGTGGAATCTCAACTTGCCCAAAAATACGGAGAGACGACGCTTGAGGAAGGCGGCCTGAAGGTTGTAACGACCTTGGATTGGAACTTGCAACAGACTGCCGAACAGGCGGTCGAAGATGGCGTGGCCAAAAATGAAAAAAATAACGACAAGGCTTCCAATGCCGCGCTCGTGGCCGTAGATCCTAAAACCAATCAGATCTTGGCCATGGTCGGATCTCGAGATTATTTTAAACCTGATTGCGATTTCTGCCAGGTCAACGTCGCGCTTGCTCCGGAACAGCCCGGCTCATCGATCAAGCCTTACGTCTATGCTACAGCCTTTAAACAAGGCATGAGCCCGGCCACAATGCTCATGGATGTCAAAACCAACTTCGGCACTTACGGAAACAAAGATTATATTCCCACCAATTACGACGGGCAGGACCATGGCATAGTCAACATCCGCAAAGCCATGGCCGGATCATTGAACGTGCCGGCGGTCAAAACTTTGGCCTTGGTCGGGGTGCAGTCTGCAATTGATACCGCCAAAGACATGGGTATTACATCTGATATTAGCGCGGACCGCTGCGGTTTATCCTTGGTTCTGGGCGGATGCGAAGTGACGCTGCTTGACCACACTTCAGCCATGTCGGTATTCGCCGATGGAGGAGTAAAACATGACCAAACTTCCATTCTGAGCGTTACCGACAGCAGCGGGAAGGTTTTGGAACAATACAAAGACAATCCCGGCCAGCAGGTTTTGGACCCGCAGATCGCGTATCAGATCGTCAGCATCATGACCGATAATGACGCACGTACCTTTGTTTTCGGCGCCAAATCGCCCCTGATCCTGCCTGACCGCGTGGTGGCTGCCAAAACAGGAACAACCCAGGCCTGGCGCGACGGCTGGACCCTTGGATTTACCCCATCCCTGGCAGCCGGCGTCTGGGTCGGCAACAATGATTACACTCCCATGAAGCAAGGGGCTGACGGCGTAGTGGTTGCCGCGCCCATCTGGAACCAGTTCATGCGCAATGCCCTGAAAGGCACGCCGCCGGAACAATTCGCCGAGCCTTCCGGCATCCAGCATATTATGGTTGACTCAGTCTCCGGCAAACTGCCGACCCAATACACTCTTTCTACAAAATCCGAGGTCTTCACGAGCTTTGCTTTGCCTACTGCTTTTGATGATGTGCATGTGCCGGTCCAGATCAACAAACTGAACGGCAAGCTGGCCACCAGTCAAACTCCGCCTGAGGATCTGGAAACAAAAGTTTTCACCGTGCTCCATTCTGAAATGCCGAATAACCCGGCCTGGGAAACGCCGGTCGAGCTCTGGGCTACGACTAACGGGTACGAGTATCCTCCGACTGAGTTTGATGACGGCTCAGCAGGCGCTGTGCCCACAAGCAGCCAAAACATAAACATCATCAGCCCTTCCGGCAATCAAGAAATTACCAGCCTGCCTTTTGTCGTGCAAGTGGGTCTAAACGGCATTACTCCCGATGCCGTAGATATTTCTTTGGATAACGTGGACCTGGGCACGAAAAATTCGGCGCCTTATAATTTTACCGTCACCGGTGTTAAAAATGGCTGGCAGACCCTGACTGCGAAAGCACATCTTCCTAACGGCGGAACTGTTCAAAACAGCATCCGCCTCAATATCAACGTCAATTCGCAATGATATATCTATTAAGTCTTATTCTGGCGCTGCTGCCGGCGTACTTGATCCGGTTAAAATTATTCGGCCTCCCAACCACTTTTCTGGAATTATTGATCGTGGTTTTTTTGTTTGGAACTGTGGTCAGTCGATTAATTGGCTCAAAAAAGCTGATGAATCAACTGGCTTCTATTAAACGATTAGGAAAGATCAACTATGCTATTGGATTGTTCGTCCTCGCCGGAATTATTTCCACGATCATCTCGCCGGAAAAACTGCCGGCTTTGGGCCAGTTGAAAGCTTTTATCATAGAGCCGGTGCTGGTCTTCTATGCCGCGGTTCTAATTATTGATTCAAAAGAAAAATTGGCAACAGTTTTACGCTGGCTGTTTTTGTCCGCAGGCTTGATCTCCCTGTTTGGGATAATCCAATATTTTACTTATATCCATTTGCCTCTGCGGTTTTGGGGGACAGGGGACGAAGTTGAGCGCATCACATCGGTTTTTGATTACCCCAATGCCCTGGCCTTATACTTGGCGCCCTTGATCGGTTTTTATTTTACTCTTTGGCTCAAGCGCTACGATTTAGGTCTGAAAAAATGGCTGCCAACAGGTTTGATAATTATGGGACTGGGGCTTTTGCTGACTTTCTCCCGCGGCGCTTGGTTTGCTGTTGCGCTTGTAGCTTTGGTCTTGTTGGCAAGAAAATACGGCCTGAAAAAAGTCCTGCCGGCCGTGGTGATCGCCGGGTTGATTTTATTTTTCATTCCCGCGATCAACCAGCGCATTCGGTTGGGCCTTGCCGACCCTTCCAGCAGCGCGCACCTTGATCTGATCCGCCTGAGCTGGCAAAAAATCATGCAAAATCCGATCTTGGGCAACGGCTTAGGCGGCTTTGCGATCCTAAATCAGGGAGTAAGTTATCCGCACAACATATTCTTTAACTTCTGGCTGGAGATGGGCCTGTTGGGATTGATAAGTTTTGGAGCTGTCTGCGTTTTTGTTTTCAAACAATATAAAATACACCCGAATGCGCTCACGCTTGCTTCGGGTGTATTTATCACGGTTGTGATCTTACACGGATTGGTGGATGTTCCTTATTTTAAGAATGATTTATCCGTATTATTTTGGTTCATGGTAGCGGCAGCGCATATTTAGGAATTCTCAATAAAATTGAAACCGTCGTCAGCGGTCTTGGGCCGCTGTTTATTTTTGATCACAAGTTTGCGGTTAGGTTCTTTCCCCACGCTCTCTGATGAAATATCGGAAAATAATGACAAATAGTTATGGATGACTCTTCGCTCATAAGACGGCATTGGCTCAAGCGACACGGGTTTTCGGGTCTGGCGGACATGATGTGCTGCCTTGCGGGCCAGCTCTTTCAGATAAATGACCCGCTTATCTTTATAATCATCCACGTCCAGCGCAAAAGTAAAGAGGTCATCGTCAGTTTGCTTGCGAAAGATTATGCGGACAATATATTGCAAAGCTTCCATATTCGCCCCCTGTTTGCCGATCAGAAGCTGTGCATCGCGCGTCTTGATATTAAAAACCGTACGCCCTTCTTCCTGTCGCTCAAAAACCTGCGCATCATAATCCATGCGCTTTAACAGTTCAAGAATAATATTTTTCAACGTTTCGTTACTGGGCTGCATTTAAGGCTCCTTTTGCTTCTTTTCTCAGAATATAATACTGCTGTCCGATCCCAAACAGCGTCGTCACCACCCAATAAAGCGTCAGCCCGGCCGGGAACCTGATGCCCAGCAGGATCGTAACTGCCGGTAAAAAATACATGGTTTGATATGCCAGCATTCTGGCCGTTGGGTCGTCGGATCGGGTTTTGGGCAACATTAAGCGGCTTTGGAAATACTGCAGGATCCCGGCCAGGAAGGCCATCACCACATTCGTATGCGCCAAATTTAAAAAGTGAAGGAAGATCGGATTAATGCTTTGGGGGGCATGAACAAAACTGTACAGACCGACCAGGGTTTTTCCGCTTAAGCTTTTAATAAAAACCTGATATAACGCGATCAAGATCGGGAGCTGGATCAAAAGCGGCAGACAGGAGCTGAGCGGGTTGACCTTGTGGACCTGGTAAAGCTCCATTGTGGCTTTGGCCTGCGCTTCCTTGTCGTCCTTATATTTCTCCTTGATCTCATTCATTTTTGGCTGCAGTTCCGCCAAAGCCTTCTGCTGCTTCAGTGATTTATGGAATGAAGGGAGAAGCACCAAGCGGATGAGCACGGTCAAAAGAATTATTACTACGCCAATGTCAGGGATATAGTGGTAGAAAAAAACCAGCAAATTCAGCAGCGGGTAGACTAAAAGTGAATTGAAAATATGCCCGATATTCATAAATTAAGGAAGATTGATCCCGCCGAGAGCACCCGGACGGCAACTGATTATTCGGCGGATTATTTTAGGCAAGCCGATGATTCCCTGTTGTTTCAAAACAGCATCCGCATAGGCTGAACAGGACGGATAGAATTTACAGTAGCCGTAAGGAAACAGCTTGCTGATAAAACCATGGTCCGGAGAAATGGTTTTTTGGTAACCCCAGATCAAAAACCGTAGTGGCCAGGCTAATATGCGGCTGATTAACTTTAGGGTTTCCATAAACGTGCTTTGATAAAGATTAGCTTGATCTCTTGCTCCAGATCGGCGAATTTTTTCTGAAGCAATTGCGGCCGCGGGAAGAACAGAACGTCAACTGCCTGAAGATTTGATGCTGATTTGAGCAATGCGTTTTTGATCCGGCGCTTGATCAAATTTCTGTGAACCGCTTTGGGCACAAGTTTTTTGGGGATAATAAAACCAAAACGGGGGGTGTTTTGGTCTGGGGATGAAGAGCGGACCCTTATCTTCAGGTTCGTTGACTGATATGACTTGCTGTTCCGAAATCCTTCAAAGTCCTGCTCGCTTTTAAGCAAAGCCAGTTTTCCCATTTAAACCGTCAATTTCTTTCGGCCGCGAGCTCTTCGGCGCGACAGAACATTTCGGCCATTGCTTGTTCGCATCCTTTTTCTGAAGCCGTGTACCCGCTTGCGCCGCAGTTTTTTCGGTCGATATGTTGGTTGCATCGTCGTATCTCAAAATTTGTTCTTGGGAACGTCAGACATTCCTGCGATTCAAATTTTTTGTATTATTAACTTCATGATTATACTATATCAAGACTTTTTTGTCATCTGTTTTAACCTAAACGCCGGCTTTATACATTTAATACACGCATAATCCACATGATATTAACATGATAGCTTTTTTTTGGCTTAAATTAGCCAAAATTTTTATATTTACATGTTGATAACTTATCTGTTAGAATAAATCGTTGACATTTATATAAGCTATTAATTTAACAATTCAAAGTGTGGCCAAGGGACAAACAATCACTTTGAATTGAAAGCGACGCGATGACAAACCAACAGCTTTGGCAGGCAATACTGGGAAACTTGGAATTGACTTTAAGTAAGGCGAATTTCACAACTTGGTTCAAAAACACTTCGATCATTGAAAAAAGCGAATACGGAATAGTGGTAGGGGTGCCGAATGCGTTTACCAAAGAATGGCTTCAGAACAAATACCACCAAGATATAGTTAAAACCCTGAAAACCATCGCTCCCGAGATCAAAGAAGTTAAATACCAAATTGTCAGCCCTGTGTATTCTGCCCAGCCCGCGACCAAAGAAGTTGCCAGAACAGCGGCCGTGCCCAAACGGGCCGAGAATCAGACGCTTAATCCGAAATATACTTTCACCACTTTTATCGTCGGCTCAAACAATCAGCTCGCTCATGCTGCCAGCCTGGCCGTCAGCAGAAAACCGGGGAATATTTATAACCCGCTTTTTATTTATGGCGGGGTGGGTTTGGGGAAAACCCATCTGATGCAGGCGGTAGGCGCTGAGATCACCAAAAAAGACCCGAATGCCAAAGTTTTATACGTTACCTCCGAACGGTTCACCAATGAATTCGTCCAAGCTTTAGGCCAGGGCCGGGCTGACCAGTTTAAATCGCTTTATCGCAACGTGGACGTGCTTTTAGTGGATGATATCCAGTTTTTGGCCGGACGTGAAGGCACCCAAGAGGAGTTTTTCCATACTTTTAACGCTTTGCACCAAAATAACAGGCAAGTGGTCATGACCTCGGACCGTCTGCCCAAAGAAATACCGGCCATTGAAGAACGGCTGGTCTCCCGGTTCGAGTGGGGGATGATCGCAGATATCCAGGCCCCTGACCTGGAAACCCGCCTGGCCATCCTGAAGACCAAGGCCCGCGAAAAAAACTACAATGTTGACCCCGAGATCCTCAACTACATCGCGGAAACCATACAGAGCAACATCCGCGAACTGGAAGGCGCTCTAAACCGCCTCATGGTCTATTGCCAGCTGAATAACACCAGGCCGACGATTGAACAGGTCAAAAGCATTCTGGTAAACGTCATCACGCCGCCCAAAAAACGCGGAGTTTCCGCCAAAAAGATCATTGAGATCGTATCTGATTTTTACAATGTCACAACTGAAGATCTGCTGAAACAGTCGAGAAAAAAAGAATACGTCAATCCGCGGCAGATAGCCATGTATATCATCCGCAAAGAACTCGAAACCTCGCTGCCTTCCATCGGCGAATTTTTCGGCGGACGCGACCACACCACTGTTATTCACGCTATTGATAAGATCGAACGGATCATTAAGGAAAAAAGCGGATTGAAACAGGAGATAGAACTGATCCGCGACAGGCTTTATCTGGTATGATTTTTTGTTTACATCCTGTGGGCTAACTATTGGTTAAGTGTTGTGTGCCTGTCGGTAACTTTTCAGAAAATCTTTAAAACATTTTCTTATCAGGTGCTTGCCAACAGTTTAACTACAGGAAAAAAATTTAACGGTCAGCAAAAAACCTAATAAAACTTCGTTAAACAAACCTTACACACAAATCCACAGAATCTATTATCATTATTATCTAATAAAGTCATGAAGTTAATATGCACCAAGGAAAATCTGAAAAAAGGTTTGTTCATAGTCAGTCGCGTAGTGGGAAGCGGGAACCCTTTGCAGGTTTTGAACAATATTCTGATCAAGACCGACCAGGGAAGGATCAAACTATCTTCAACTAATTTAGAGATAGGAGTGAATACCTGGGTCGGCGGCAAAATCGAAGAAGAAGGAGCGCTGACAGTACCGGCGAAACTGATCAATGAATACATTAATAATCTTCCGAGCGAAAAGATCACCCTTGAAAGCAAAGATAATACAACCCTGACTTTGGAATCAGAAAACTATCACACAAGCATTAAGGGGCTGTCACATGAAGACTTTCCCCTTATTCCGCAAGTGAGTGAGGAGCCGTTTAGCAAAATCGATTCTCTTGAACTGAAAAATGCATTTGCGGAGACCATTTGGGCTTCCGCAGCCAACGAAACCCAGCCTGAAATATCGGGTATTTTTATGGCTTTTGAGCAAGATTCAATTCGTGTGGCTGCCACTGACCGGTACCGGCTGGCGGAACGCACAGCCCAGCTTTTGGAGCCTGCCGCCAGTACGAAGGAAGTGATCATCCCGGCCAGAGCCGTGTCCGAGTTTTATAAGATTCTTACCACTGATAAGGGCCAGGTTGAGATCTATTTCTCAGAAAGCCAGGTTTTATTCAAGTTTGACGAAACTGAACTGATCTCAAGGCTGATTGACGGCCAATACCCGGACTACCGCCAGATCATTCCCAAGGACTTTAAGACCGAGGCTGTGGTTTCCCGCGAAGAGTTCATCCATGCTCTTAAGGCGGCAGCTTTGTTTGCGCCTGATTCAAACAATGTCAATTTGGAAGCAGGTCCCGCGGGCATTACCGTGACAGCTGCGTCCATGGCCTCAGGCGAGAACATCACTTTGATCAAGGCAAAAGTTGAAGGTGATGAGAACCGGGCTGTGTTCAATTTCCGGTATCTTCTCGATTGCCTGAATAATATTTCTGAACCGACAGTGAACTTCAAGATGATCAATGACGCTTCGCCGGCCGCCATCACGCCAACCGGCCGGGATAATTATATTTATATCGTGATGCCGATCAAACTATAAGCTATCAGCACTAAGATTGCAGCTTATAGCCATGAGACTTCAGAATATATCCTTAGAAAATTTTAGAAATTATTCCAAAGTCAGCGTTCCGACCGACGCTGACTTAATTCTTATTCTGGGAGAAAATGCGGCGGGCAAGACCAATTTTTTGGAAAGCATATATTTTTTATCCCGGCTCAAATCATTCCGAGTGCAGGATGATCTGCTGGTCAGAAACCAGGAAAATTATTTTAACTTATCAGCGCTTTTCGGTGAGCAGAAATTGGAACTGGTAGTGCAAACCAAACCCGCGCTAAAAAGGCAATTTAAATCGGGCGGACAGAAGACCCAGCGTACTTTCTGGAAAACTTTTCCCGTGGTGCTGTTTGTGCCCAATGATTTGAATTTATTCCATCTGGGTCCCGTGCTCAGAAGGAAGTTTTTCGACGAGACTATATCTCAGGTCGACCAAACTTATGTTCTGGACTTAGGATCGCTGGATCATATCTTGAAGCAGAAAACAGCGTTGTTCGAGCAAATTTATCAGGGCCAGGCCAAGCCTTTTGAGCTTGATGTCTGGAATCAGGAATTGGCGCCGGTGGCCATAAGGATCACTAAAAAGCGGCAGGAATTGGTTGATTTTATTAATCAAAAATTATCAGGCCGGATCAGCCAATTGACCGGATTTAACAATCAAGCCCGGCTTGAATATAAAAGGATGTTTGCTAATACAGAGGAGGAATTGCTTGCCAGCCTCAAAGCGCATGGTGAAGCGGAAGTCAGAAGCGGAAAAAACCTGATCGGGCCGCACCGCGATGATTTTGAATTGCAAAAAGACAGCCAGCTTAATATTTATAACTCTTCCCGGGGCGAGTTGCGCGCACAAGTGTTGGCCCTAAAGCTCCTGCAGGCCGAATATTTGTCCGGAAGCGGAAGAAAACCGATCATACTGCTCGACGACGTATTTTCCGAGCTTGATGAGATCCGCCGGGGCAGGCTTTTGGAAAATCTTTCCGGCCACCAGATTTTCATCACATCGACCGAGGAACACCATTTGCCCCAAATCGCCAAAAGCGCTCTGATGCTGAAAGTTGAAAATAATGAAATAAAATAAAAAAAGCCGCAGAGCGGCTTTTTTTAAAGCTTTCTACTATTTTCGTTTGGCTGAAGTTTTGCTCGCGATCAATTTATTGACCTTCTTCGGCAAGTGTTTCTTGATCTTCGACCAATTGGCCTTGAGTTCTTTGGCAAGCATGGCATAGGCTTCAGGGTTTTCTTTCTGGAATTTCTGGTACTTTTTCATTACTTTCTGGGCCGCCAGGTTGTAATTCTTTTCGTTGATCTCTTTTAATTTTCTGATCTCTGCCACAACTTCCCGTTTGGCTTTATTCATCCAGGCTGCTGCGGATTTGCGGTGTTTCGCCCCGTCTTTGCCGAAAAAATAATAAGTTGCGGCCGCTGTTGCAACTGCCGCCAGGCCCAGACCGGTCTTGAGAACCAAATGCTTGTTCTTAGTTGCCATTATTTTCCTTTCTTACTTTTTTTAAAGATATTTTTAAAAAATTTATTACATGCCCGAATCTGATCCCTTCGGTGCGCACATTTTGCCTCAGATCATCGATATCCTGTTTAAGGTCATCGCTTACTGTTTTAGCCTGATTCGATATGTGTTTTACGTCGCTTAGAATTCGAATCAGATAAACCAGCAAAATCACGAGCAGGATACCCAAAACGACCGTGACCAAACTTGTTATAAAGAAGAAAAGATCCATTTTTACGAACTCGCTCATATTTCAAATCACCTTGGAATTAAATTATAGCAGATACACCGGAAAATGTCATATAAAGCAACTCCGCATTTTATAAGTCTATTTTTTCAACGGTCCTTTGTTGATTTTTTCCGTATCCGGCAGCTGTTCGTACAGATCCAGGATCAATTTTTCAATACGGGCGGGATTGGGCACGCGCGAGAAAGTGAACCGTTCCGTTTGGCCAGCAGTTTGAATGTATACGTTGCCATAATCAAGAAAAGTGCCGAAAATTCCCGATACATCGGAGGGTAACGTCTTCCACTCTGCTTAAGTGAAGCTCGGAAACTGTTCGTCTGATCAAAGATTCCTGGACAATATCCACTACGCGTTCATCGGTTATGATCTGCACATTTAAATAATAAATTATCCAGATCATCAGAAGGCCCAGCATCAGAAACATGAAATAGACGCTTTTAATTAAATTGACATATCCGAGATAAGGCATGGTATTTAACACCGGAGCAAAACTATTGATCGCCCAACTCGACAGCAGCAGAATAGCTGCAAATAACAGCCACGCGAAGAGACGAAAAAAGAAGACCATCCAGTGTTCGCGCACGACCAGACAGATCTCTTCGTTTTCCTGCTGGCCCGGAAATAAGATCCTGTGTTTAAAATCTAATGGCATTGAGATTGATGACCGCGGCAGCGTATAAGCTGGCCGAAATTAGCAAATATAGGAATGAAACAATGAATGCCAGAACCTTCGACTGGCCGAAGCGGATAAGCGCATAAACGGCCAAAAGACTGTATAACGCAAACCCGGCCATGAGCAGATAAAATACTAAGGCTAAAATTGTGGCGCCCCAGCGAGGTTGGTTGGTAAGCGGTCATAAGAATTTTTACAACAGTGTTTGTATCTCTGTTTTTTTCAAAGGTTTCTTAAGATGGTCATATGCGGCAGGCGTGGCCACCCGGCCCTTGGGGGTTCTCGCGATCAATCCGAGCCGCAGCAGATACGGCTCATAAATTTCTTCTATCGTGCCTGCGTCTTCAGAAGTGGCGGCGGCAATAGAGGAGATGCCGACCGGGCCGCCGGCAAATTTTTCGATCAGCGCCAGGAGGATCCTGCGGTCGTTGCCGTCGAGGCCCAGATCGTCAACCTCCAGCTGGGCCAGCGCCTGCTGCGCCACTGACTGATTAATTTTACCACCGGCTTTGACTTGGGCAAAATCGCGGGACGCGTTTGAGCAGGCGGTTAGCCACCCTGGGAGTTCGCCGGGCGCGCTTGGCAATTTCCTGTTTGCCCATCTCATCGATCTTGATATTCAGAATTTTGGCCGCCCGCTCAATGATCTGTCCGATCTCCGGCTCTTCATAATAGTCCAGCCGGTAAGTCATGCCGAACCGGTCGCGGAAGGGTGCGGTCAAAAGGCCGATCCTGGTGGTGGCGCCGATCAGCGTGAACTTCGGCAGATCCAGACGCAGCGCTTTGGCCCCGGCTCCTTTGCCGAGCACGATGTCCAGGCAATAATCTTCCATCGCCGGGTAAAGAATTTCTTCCACGGTTTTATTCAGGCGATGGATCTCATCAATGAACAATACGTCGTTCTCGGTCAGATTGGTCAGCAGAGAAGCGAGGTCTCCGGCTTTTTCAATGGCCGGACCTGAAGTGATCTTGATGTTGGAGCCGATCTCGCGGGCGATGATATGGGCGAGCGTGGTTTTGCCGAGGCCGGGAGGTCCGTAAAGCAGAATGTGCTCCAATGTTTCGTTGCGGGCGGATGCTGCATCAACCAAAATCTTCAAATTTTCTTTGATCTTTTCCTGACCGACGTAGTCCGACAGTTTTTGGGGACGGAGAGTTGCCTCAAACAGCGTTTCTTCAGAAACGGGAGCCGGGCTGATGATGTCTATTTCAATGTCATTGGTTTCAATCGCCATAATGGTAGTATAGGCTACCCTGAAACCGGCATCAAATCACGAATTTACCTTGTGTGTAGATGATTTTTTCCTGTCCGTTTTTCAGATGTGCGGTCACGGTCCGCGGGGTGGTGGAAATGATGTCCGTATGCACGGATGAGTCGTTGAATCCCAATGCTGCCGCCTGTTTTTTATTAAGTTTAGATACATCGCCTGAGAAAGTGTCGCGATAGGACATGCCGAGAGCTAAGTGTGTGTTGCCATTTGGGCCGCCCATGTTCTCGTCAAACAGCGTTTCTGCCATGAATTTGGTGATGCGCGAGAAGCGCTTGTCGGTCAGCGAGTATTCTCCGATTTTGTCGGCGCCCTTTGTTGCGATCATTTGTTTCAGTAATTTTTCGTTCGACGAAGCACTGCTTTTAACCACCCTGCCGTTTTTGAACCAAAGCTGAATCCCCGTGATCTTATTACTGTAGCGGTAGAGCGGCTGATTAAAGCGGATCCAGCCGTTTGTTCCGCGCCAATCAGGGGAAGTGAACAGTTCGAAGCTCGGAATGTTGCGGCCGCTGCCCCCGAGCCAGTTGCGCTTTTCTCCAAGCTTGATTCCAAAGGTCCATGTCAGGACCCACCGCATGCAAACGGTCGGTTTTGGGCGCTAATTTGTTAAGCTTGGAACGGTAACTCTCCAAATCCCTGTAAACCTGTTTCCATTTTGCGATGGGATCTGATTGATCCAGAAAGCAGGCCTTGATGATCTGGTCCCAATAAGCTTTTTCCGAAAGACCGGCTTCAGCAGCCATGGCTTTTGTTCCGTAAAGGGCAATTGTCCAGGTGAAAATTCCTTTCCACTCTTTTTCATGCCGCCAATCCATGAAAGGCTTCAGCGCCTCTCCCCGGCGCATGATTTTTTTTGGGATCAACGCCTCTTAAGGCGTGAGGATCAATCGTAGACAGAAGAAATATGGAATGATCCATCTGGTTGACCAGGCCTTTCAGATATTTGTCGGGAAAAAAATCCAATTGGTGTTGTTCCGCTTGTTCGTAAAAATAGCGGGTAAAACTCTCATTACGTCGTTTGTCGCCCTGCTCGTCATCCGGGGAATAATGAGAGATGACGTGGCCTCCAGCATCCACGACCGCGTTGCAGACTGCCAAAAACAGCGGCTTTGCCGATTCGTTGGCGCTGACCCTGACGACCTCTCCTTTTTTTATCCCCTTGCCGCTACCGAGCGCGAAGCGGACCAGCACTTTGGCATAACGGTCAAGTATTGTTTTGCTAGGTAGATACATAGTTATTAGTGGGTTAATTGTTGACCTGCTACTTGCGGATTTGGCGTTGCGGGAGCAACGACAGAATCATGGTGAAAAGCGCAGGCGGCAAATAAGTGCTTTTGAAAGTCTGATTCGTGGTCTGGCCATTTAGAGTGACATGCCTGGTCCAATCGGCTTTCATGGACCCATCCGGTTTTTTATCGTATACGGTTGGGCCGTCAAAAGCCACTACCCGGTCGTCTTTCGTGCCAAAAAAATCAAAGTATAATTTTTTCCCCTCCACTCGGGTCCGGATCAGCAGGGAACTGGGCAGGTTGTTCACGAATTTCAGGTCAGCTGAGCCGGGATAAATTGTGGCATCTGTTCCCTGCGGCGCATAGTACTGCACGGCAAATGAATGGTTTCTGCGTGCAGTGACCGGCAGACCCGCATTCATGGCAGCCCGAAAAGTTGTAGTCGAAACCTGGCACAAGCCGCCGCCAAATTCGGGGAGCACGCCTTCAGGCTTGATCACCAGCTCCGGCAAAAAACCGTGGACGTCATCCACATCTCCAAGATATTTATCGAAGGAAAATTCCTGCCCGGGCGAGATTATCAGACCGTTGAACTTATCGGCACCCACTTTAATGTTGTGGATGCGATTGCTTGGAGAGCCTGCAAAGTTTGACTCACCCGTTGCGACCAGCTCCTTGATCCCCAGATCATTGGTGTCAGCCAGGGAGCCCTTTCCGGAAGTTTCCACAACCGGCAGGTCGATCAAGATCATATCTGATGTCAAAAGGGCGCGCAAAGCATATAGATCTATGACCTGCCCGTTCTGGCCCGGATCAAACTTAGTAGCTACACTATCTGTAATTTCAAGCACCGCCTGATGCGCCTGCTGGTCAACTTCTTGTTCTATCTGCTCAATATCGTTGACGGAAGTTTCATCCAGTAATCGGGTCGATTGTTTTACGGCATTACCGAAGAGTGCGGCTTGGGCCACATCCGGCAGATCAAAGTCATTGCGGACAAAACCCTGGTTCACTAATTGAGCTTGATCCGCCGGCACTTCCCAGTGTTTATCTTGAAACGTCAACGTTTTGGCATGCGCTAAAACCGCCGGCAAAAACAGCAGCAGGCTTATGAAAATTAATTTAGCCGATTTTAATGCTGACATCACGTTTGTTGTCTTTTTTAACTTTTAAGTTAATCAGTATATCACATTGCCTGTATATTTGCGGGAAACGGTCCGCCCATTCGATCAATACCAAATTTTTGTTTTTGATCATATCGGAAAGCCCCAGCGGGTGCAGTTCGGTTTGTTTTTTCAGCCGATAAAAGTCTATATGATAAAAAATACCTTGCGCAACTGGATATTCGTGCGTGACCACAAACGTCGGGCTGGTCACATGTTTGACGCCGAGGCTTTTGGCAAAGGCTTTGATGAACGTGGTTTTGCCGCTGCCCAGTGGACCGGTTAAACCAACCAATGCGGGGCCGTCCGCGCAATTGTCGTGCCAGTTCTCTTGCCAGTTTTTTTACCTGGTTCAAATCTAGATTCTTGTACGCAGTCATAAGCTATTCTAGCATTTAAGCCAAAAATCGGTCGAGAGTAAGGCCAGCGGGCAGATAGGCGGTTGACCAAGTTTGCCGAATCTGATATAGTATTATGATTTGATAAATATATGGATCTACCCCAGCAAATTATTGCCAAAATTTCCCAGGCCAAAAACATTCTGATCATTGCCGCAGGCTCAAGCGGCGATGGTTTATCGGCTTCTTTGGCTTTGCGGGCGTTTCTGAAAAAATTGGAAAAAGAAGTCACTCTGTTAAGCTTTACGGAAGTATCTTCCCGGTTTGATTTTTTGCCCGATTATTCCGAAGTGATAACCCGGATCGATCTTACCAAAAGCTTGGTCATAAATGTTGCCACGAACAGAACCCAGATGTCGGAATTGAGCTATAAGAAAAATTCGGACCAGCTCTCTATCTATATCAAGCCAAAAAAAGGAGAATTTAGCACTGATGACATTTCTTTTGACACTTCCGCTTTTCCATTTGAGCTGGTGGCCCTGATCGGCATTTCAAGTCTGGAACAGCTAGGCGAATTTTACAGCCAGAACGCACAATTGTTCTTCCAAACCCCGATCCTGAACATTGATTTTAGGGGCAGCAACGAGAATTACGGCCAATTGAATTTCGTGGACCTGACCGCGACCTCGGCATCGGAAATTATTTTGGATCTGATCAATAAATTTGAAAGCAGCCTGCTCGATGAGAACATCGCTACACAGCTGCTGACCGGAATTATTACTGAGACCAACAGCTTCCAGCATATTAGGACAACTCCCCAGACATTCCTCAAGGCTTCCCAGCTTGTGTCTTTGGGCGCCAATCAGCAGGAGATCGTCGGGCATTTGTATAAGAGCAAGAGTTTGGGCCTGTTGAAGTTATGGGGGAGGGTTTTGGCCAGGCTCAAACAAGATTTTGATAATCTGCTTGTTTATTCCGTGGTTAACCAATCGGACTTGGTTAAGGCCGGCGCTTCTGAAGAGGACGCGAAGGGGATCATTAAGGAAATGGTTTCGCAGCTCTCCTTTGCCAAGATCTTTTTGTTCTTGAAGGAAGAATCGGCAACCAGCACGACAGTGTTTTGCCATACCTTGATCCCCCTGAATTTGACCGGTTTGTTCAGCCAATTTCACTCCGATGAGGTAACTGCGCAGGCCGTGAAATTTACGGTCCCGGATTCGGCGGTTAATACTGAAAAACAGATTTTGGCCCTCCTTGGCAAGGAAGTGACGAAGTTCAAAAGCACAATTTAGGAATATAAATCAATAAGCGAATTGTGTTATACTAAGCATAGAATTAAAGCCAAATCTATGCTTTATACCTCGGATAAGGCGATGCATGTCAAGCAGGTTTATTCTGAACTTGACCGCAAATTCGAAGAGCAAGAAACCGAAAAATTAGCAGCAGAACAAAATATCGGGTACATCAATCTTTACGGATTTCCGGTTGATACTCAGGCTTTGAATATGATCAGCCGCGAGCAGGCTGCGGATCTGCATGCCGCAGTATTTTATATGGAAGGCCGCAACCTCAAGATCGGGGTTGTGGGCTCTCCGCTGCCGATCCAGCCTCTGGTCAAGCAGCTTACAGAACAGGGTTATTTTGTCGAGAGTTATCTGATCTCGCTTTCGAGTTTTAAGCGCATTCTTGATGAGTATAGAAAGGTCGTAAAAACGATCCATAAATCCGGCTCAATTAAGCTTGCAAGCAGCGATTACCAGGTCAGTTCTTTGAAGGAACTGGCTACTAAATTTTCCGAAGTTTCAGCAACAGAGATCATCGAGCAAATTTTAGGCGCGGCTCTGCACTTGGAGGCATCCGACGTCCACGTGGAACCGGAAGCAGGCGACGTGAAGGTGCGTTTCCGCATTGACGGGGTGTTGCAGGATGCCGCTTCTCTGCATTTGGATCTGCATCACCAGATCATCTCGCGCATTAAAATTCTTTCCAAGCTCAAGCTGAATGTGACTGCCACTCCGCAGGACGGCAGCTTTAGTTTTACCTATGATGACGCGCCCATCGACATTCGCGTTTCCATAATTCCTTCGGCTTTCGGCGAATCGATCGTCTTGCGAATCCTGCGGCAAGATAAGGGCAGCCTGAAGTTTGAGGATCTGGGATTCACAGGCATCGCATTAGAAAGATTAAGGCATGAAATGGACAAGCCCAACGGCATGATCCTGGCCACAGGCCCGACCGGCAGCGGTAAAACGACCACGCTCTATGCGATCTTAAATAAACTTAACGAACCGGGATTGAAGATCATCACTCTGGAAGATCCGGTGGAATATAGGATAGCCGGCATTACACAAACTCCGATCGACGTGCGGGCCGGCATGACTTTTGCCTCAGGCCTTCGGGCTATTTTGCGCCAGGACCCGGATATTGTCATGATCGGCGAAATGCGCGATCTGGAGACCGCGGAAACCGCCTGCCAGGCGGCCCTGACCGGCCATATCGTGCTTTCCACCCTTCACACAAACAACGCACCCGCCGCAGTCCCGAGGCTTTTGGACCTGGGGATCAGGCCGTATACTCTGGCTCCGGCCATTAATGCGATCATCGGCCAGCGTTTGATCCGCAAGATCTGTCCGTTTTGTAAAATAGAATATAAATTGGCCGATAACCTGCAGTCCCGCGTGGAGATGATCCTGAAAACGGTTCCGAAAATTCAAAAGTTGAAGTCCCGAAAAAACTGGTTTTTTTTCACAGCCCGGGCTGTGAAAAATGCAAAGGCTTGGGGTATAAGGGCCGGTTGGGGGTTTATGAGGTTTTTACGATCAATGATGAGATAGAAAAATTGATCACCAGCGGCGCGACCACCACGGAGATCAAGAATCAGGCTGTCGCGGACGGCATGATCACCATGGCGCAGGATGGGATCTTGAAAGCTTTGCAGGGCATCACCGATGTCGAGGAAGTTTTCCGCGTAACTGAAGAATAAATAATAATAAATTTATGGATACCAACAGCGAGCTCCGCTGGCAGGAGGATGAGCTTCGAAAAGACGAAACAGATCTTAAGCGTGCGCAAGACGATGTCCGCAGGCTAGAACCGAAAATCGTACAGGATAAAAGAAAGATCGCGGATCTGCAAAGCCGCAAAAGACAGGAAGAAGACAAGGCCAGAAGGGATGCTGACCAAAAGCGCCGGGATGACGAAACCCGCAGGCGGGAACAGAGCGGAAAACGCCGAGCATAAAAAAACCAAGACAAATTACTTATCTTGGTCAGATGTTTTTTCAACATTTTTTTGTGCTGTCAAAGCATCTCCGAGCCGCTCTTGCCATTCCTCATCCGAGTGAGTTACCGTTTCGAGGTCGCCAGCATTGTCTTTTGACTTGACGGGCAGGCCCTGTCCAGAATTCTTAATATCTGGAGCAGGCCTGGTAGGTTCGCGTTTCATCGCTTCTATGGGTACGAGCTCCGCATCAGGTTCGGGTTCAGCAATAACTCGTCGCATAAATGGCCCACGGTTGCCCTTACTGATGTTTGGCCCGAATAATTTTTCCATGAGGGATTGGATGGCGGGCACTCCGCTTGATACGACCTGTACCTTAAGACCCTTCTGTTCGAAAATGTTCTTCAGCTTCTCGCCTGACGAACCCAGCGCAGCGTTGATCAGCACTAATCTTGCGGACTCTGGAAAGATGCTGGTTTCCAAAGCTTGGTTAAAATCCCAGAACAGGCACCATTCGCAGTAGCGCTGGCGCACCATCTCATCCAGATCATAGCCCACGACAATTGCCGCATCCTCAGGTTCGAGCATGGGCAAATCAGCAGGTTTCTTTGTCCTTGGCATTATTCCTCCTGCAAACAAATCAAATTTGCATCTTAGTATAATTATAACGTCTAAAAAATAAGCGTCGGACAGGAAGGCGGTTTTTTGGTATGATTACCATACTTTTATGGCTGAATCCAAACGAAAACTTTTATTGATCGACGGGCATGCGCTGTTTCATCGCGCCTTCCACGCTCTGCCGGCGATGTCGAACAAGGACGGATTTCCACCGGCGCCATTTTCGGATTTTTTTCCATGTTCTTTAAAGCATTGGAAGATATTAAACCATCTCATACTCTGGTTACTTTTGACGTGAAGGGGCCGACTTTCCGCGACAAACTCACAACCGATTATAAAGCCACGCGGAAAGCCGCACCTGATGAGTTGTTGGTGCAATTGCCGAAGATCAAAGAGATTTTGACGGCTTTGGATATTCCTATTTATGAAAAAGAGGGATTTGAAGCTGACGACCTGCTAGGGATCATTGCTCATAAAACCCCGAAAGATGTTCTGAATATCATTGTCACCGGAGACATGGACCTGCTGCAGCTGATAGATAATCATACTCAAGTTTACCGGTTCAAAACCGGATTTTCAGATATTCAGATCTTTGATATTGATAAGATGGTTGAGGTCACGGGCCTGCATCCGTCGCAATGGGTGGATTACAAAGCTATTCGTGGAGATACCTCCGACAATATTCCGGGAGTGCCGGGGATCGGAGAGAAAGGAGCGTTAGAACTCATCAAGCAATTTGGCAGTTTGGATGGCGTGTACGAAGCCGTGGAAAAACAAAGCAAAAAAGATCAAAGCCGGGACTCTGCAAAAATTGATCGACGGCAAGGCTAAAGCGTACTTGTCGTATAAACTGGCTTTCATAGACCAAAAAGGCGAGCTGAATTTTGATTTTGAGAAAACCAAGCTTGGCGATTACGATCAAACGAAAGTCGTCCGGCTTTTGAACAGTCTCGGAATCAAGGCTTTGAATGCCCGCCTGCCCAAAGTTTCCAAAGGTTCGCAGGCAGAATTGGTCGCAGCTCCGGTTATTCCGGGCAAACCAAATGCTGTGATCAAAACGGCTGAAGAAGCCTTGATCGCCGCATATTTGTGTAATCCGGGCCAGCGCAGTTATGAAGTTGGTGATTGGGCTGATTTGGCGACCGAGTTAAAAGAAAAAAATGTCCTGAAAATTTTCCAGGATATTGAAGTGCCTCTGATATCTGTGCTTAAAAATATGCAGAAGCGGGGCATTAAAATAGATCTGGTCTGGCTTTCGGATCTATCCAAGCAGCTTGATAAACGCATTAAACAGCTAGAAAAAGAAATTCATAAGCACGCCGGAGGCGAGTTCAATATTTCTTCTCCCAAGCAATTGCAGGAAGTATTATTTGAAACATTGCAGATCCCGACGGAAAACATCAAGAAGAACAAAAAATCCGGCGGCATGTCCACGGCCGCCAACGAGCTGGAAAAAATGCGCAAGCTTCATCCGATCATTGAGCTGATCTTTGAATACCGCGAACTGACAAAATTAAAATCCACTTACGTCGATGCGTTGCCATTGCTTGTATCCAAAGCAGACGGCCGCATCCATACAACTTACAGCCAGACCATTGCCGCGACCGGGAGATTGTCTTCAATTAATCCTAATTTGCAGAACATCCCTATCCGTACGGATCTGGGGAACGAAGTGCGGAAAGCTTTTATCGCGGAAAAAGGAAAAGTGTTGCTGTCGCTGGATTATTCGCAGATCGAATTGCGCATTGCAGCCTCTCTTTCCGAAGATCCGGAGATGATCAAGATCTTCAAATCAGGCGGGGATTTTCACACCGCCACCGCAGCCAGAATTTTTAATGTTCCGGAAGACAAGGTAACGCCTAATCAGCGCCGCGATGCGAAAACCATTAACTTTAGTGTCTTGTACGGAGTATCAGCATTCGGACTTTCGTCACGATCCGACATGAGCCGCGCTGAAGCCGGCGAGCACATTAAACAATACTTTGAAGTTTTCAAAAAACTCAAAAAATATATTGACGGCACGATCGAAAAAACCCGCAAGCAGGGATTTATTACAAATTCTCTGGGCCGTATCAGGTATTTGCCGGAGATCAACGCCTCAAACTTTGCGGTGCGGGGAGCCGCAGAGCGGCAGGCTTTCAATATGCCTCTGCAATCCCTGGCCGCGGACATAATCAAAATGGCCATGATAGAAATTGATAAAAAACACCCGGATGCGCAAATGCTATTATCAGTTCACGATGAATTGGTGTTTGAGACCGAGAAAAATAAAGCTGAACAGCAGGCCAAATATATCAAAAATATCATGGAGAATGTCTATAAGCTCAAAGTCCCGATCGAGGTCCATGCCAAATCCGGCGACAACTGGTCGGAGATGGAGAAGATAAAGATCTAGCATGCGGCAGTCCACGCTTTGTTTATTGGTTAGAGATGATGAAATTCTCTTGGCCATGAAAAAGCGCGGATTTGGGGCGGGTAAGTGGAATGGTTACGGGGGCAAGCCTTTGGATGGTGAAAATATCGAACAAACCGCGCTGCGCGAAATGCAGGAAGAGATCGGCGTGACAGTAGAATCTGCTGATCTGACAAAAGTTGCTTGTCTGGAGTTTTATTTTAAGACCAAGAAAGAATGGGACCAGGAAGTCAGCATCTTTGTTGCTAGGAAATGGACTAGCGAGCCTGTTGAAACCGAGGAAATGAAACCGCAATGGTTCAAGTTCAAGGAAATACCATATGATCAAATGTGGCCGGACGATAAATATTGGCTGCCAAAGGTTTTGGCAGGCCAAAAACTGGAAGGAGAATTTTATTTCAATGATGACAACACCGGCTTTGAAAAGTTTGATCTAAGGGAAGTATAAAAAAACCGCCGACGAGGCGGTTCTTGCTACTGAGCATGCTTGGGTACTATTTCATTTTCGCCACCATGGCCGATAACCTTGATTTATGCCGGTTGGCGTTGTTCTTGTGAATGATGTTTTTCTTGGCAGCTTTGTCCAGGGCGGCAAAGGCGGCGGATAAAGCTTTATGGGCTTCGGATTTATCGGCAGCCGCTACAAATTTCTTGACCGCCTTGCCCGTTTTCCGGACGACTTCCAAGGATTTGAGGTTATTGATGCGGCGTTTTATATTCTGTCTGGCGGCTTTGATCGCTGATTTAGTGTTGGGCATACGAGGTGGGATTAGTAATAAGCTTTTGGATAATAGCAGGTAATTGGAGTTTGTTCAAGACAATAAAAAGAGCCTTGATGCGCATCAAGGCTGATCTTTGTCTTTCGGCGTTCGATCCTCCCTTTGCTGATGCCGTTTGATTTTTGCCCAACAAGCTTCACATTCGAGTACATGCTTTTCGAATTTCGCGAGTTGCCGTTTTGTCAGCACATTGTCTTCTAGCAAATAAGCTCCCAAAAGTTTAGCAGCTTCCGGATCAGTGCATTTCTTTTTTGCCATGGACGCCTCCAATAAGGCGGGTTATTTGAATTTATGTTTTTTCATCCGCGTTTTGGCGCGGATGGCGGTGATGCGGTCGCGAAGAGACGCGGCTTTTTCAAAATCCAGGTTGCGCGCAGCCAAGTCCATCTGGTCCCGCAGTTCTTCAATGGCATAGGCGATATCCTGCTTGCTCATTTTGCTCAGATCCATCTCGTCCGACTGTTTTTTCTTCCGCGACTTTCATGCCGGCCAGGCGCGTTTCTTTGATGCCTTTGATGATCCCGGCAGGAGTGATGCCGTGTTCTTTATTGTAGTCTTGCTGGATCTTCCGGCGGCGGGTTACTTCATCCATGGCGCGCTGCATGGAGCCGGTGATCTTGTCCGCATACATAATGACGTGGCCATCCACGTGCCTGGCGGCCCGGCCCATGGTTTGGATGAGCGAAGTTTCTGAACGCAAGTAGCCTTCCTTGTCCGCATCCAGGATGGCGACCAGGGAAACTTCCGGCAGGTCCAATCCTTCACGCAAAAGATTGATGCCCACGACCACATCATAAACTCCCAAGCGCAGGTCGCGCAGGATCTCCAGCCGCTCCAGGGTTTCAATGTCCGCATGCAGATATTGTCCGCGGATGCCGTATTCAACCAAATAGTTGGACAGTTCTTCCGCCATATTTTTGGTCAATGTCGTTACCAGTACGCGCTGTTTTTGTTTAACTCTTTTTTGGATCTCTTCCATAAGGTCGTCGATCTGGTTTTTCGTCGGGCGGATCTCTATTTCCGGGTCCAAAAGTCCGGTCGGCCGGATGAGCTGCTCGGCCACTTGCTTGGAAACAGCCAATTCCCGCTCTTTGTTCGGTGTTGCGGAAACAAAGATGGTCTGGCCGATCCTTTTCTCAAACTCTTCAAATTGCAAAGGCCTGTTATCAGCGGCAGACGGCAGACGGAAGCCGTAATCGATGAGGGTTTTTTTTCCGCGACTGATCCCCGAGGTACATGCTGCCGATCTGGGGAACGGTAATATGCGACTCGTCAATGAACAGCAAAAAATCATCCGGGAAATAATCCAGCAGCGTGGACGGCGGCTCGCCGGGTTTGCGGAAATCCAGTTGCCTGGAGTAGTTTTCAATGCCTGCCACAAAGCCCGTTTCAAGCATCATTTCAATGTCAAAATTGGTGCGCTGTTCAATTCTCTGGGCTTCAACAAGTTTATCCTGGGATTTGAAAAATTTGACCTGATCGGCCAGTTCATTGCGAATGTTGCCGATGGCTGCGAATAATTTTTCTTTGGGCGTGACGAAATGCTTGGCTGGGAAAATAGTTATTTCCTCATGAACCCCGAAATCCTGGCCGGTGAGTGGATCATGCTCCGAGATCTTTTCTATCTCGTCGCCATTGAAATTCAGGCGCAGGATCTTGTCCGCGGAAGCCGGGATGAGTTCCACCACATCGCCGCGGACGCGGAACGTGCCGCGGGTCAGGTTGACGTCGTTGCGCATGAATTGCAGGTCCGTCAGGCGCCGCAGGAACTTATCGCGCTTAAAAGTTTCCCCGGTTTTGATGGGCATGGACAGCTCCAGATAATTGGCCGGATTGCCCAAGCCGTAAATGCAAGATACGGACGCGACGATGAGCACGTCTTTGCGCGACAACAGACTTTGCGTGGCCGCGTTTCTCAATTTATCTATTTCTTCATTGATCTCGGTCTCCTTTTCAATGTAAGTATCAGAGCGGGGGATGTAAGCTTCCGGCTGGTAGTAATCATAGTAAGAGACAAAGTAATGCACGGCGTTTTCCGGAAAGAAATCCTGGAACTCGCTCGCCAGTTGCGCTGCCAAAGTTTTATTATGGGAAATGATCAGAGTCGGTTTCTGGATCTTTTGGATGACATTGGCCATGGTAAAAGTCTTGCCTGAGCCGGTGACGCCAAGCAGGGTTTGGTAGCGGTATTTTTTTTCCAGGCCTTTGATCAGTTTTTCTATTGCCTGCGGCTGATCGCCAGCCGGTTTGAATTCGGATTGAAGCTGGAATTTCATAGCAATCTTCATTTTAGCAGACTTGGCAATAACCTGTATAGGGTTTAAGATACGTCAAAGGAAAAGGTGGACCTATGCGCCTCGTAACGCTTGTTTTGGCCTGTTTACTGCTCAAAAGTGCCATATTGCTGGCGCAAGGCTCGGATGATTTATTGCCATCCCGGTCGATCCTGCCCCAGGACCTAAGACTGGACATTCCAGCGCCGCCATTGCCTGATCCGCAGCCCTGGATTAAGGAGTACAAAGCCTGGCAGAAGTGGGCTGCGGAATGGCTCGATAGACCCCAGTGGGTGTTGTATCCGTTTCCGTATCCATTTTGGAAAGATGAGCCGGATTTGTTCAGCTACAAATCGCCTCGTCGGATCGAGCCTTTGCCTCCTGACTGGCTAGAGTCAGCATGCGTCGAGTCGGAGGGATTGCTGGCCGCTGATGATCTGCTCGCTGAAGCCTGCAAACTTTTCTCTGACTGGAAAGACGGGTATGTCGTCCAGCGGATCCGGCGGCAGATGTCGGCAACCAGCATTCAAAACGAGCGAACGGTCAAGACCGTTCTCTACGAGCACCTTCACGTGGCCGGTCTTGGAACAAACATGCAAGCCCAGCCCAGCCCCAGAGCCTATGGCTTGGCAGGGCTTCACATGACGATTGATATACATGGCAGGTGGCAGATGTACGCTTTCCCGGGAGTCCTCGCAGTTAGAGTACCCAACTGGGACGGGAAGCAAATCATCACGATCGGATATGATTGGGGGTTTGCGATCAGGCTGTTTGATTTTGAAATTCCCTATTTCAAAATTCCAGGCAGAGCCCACGTCAATATTATCAAGGTCTGGATGCCGGAAATCCAGACGCAGGTCGATATGATCGGATTGTCTATAACCCCGAGGCGGAAAACCAAATGAGTCGAACTTCGCAGTTCGGCTTCTTTTTTTTGGCAAAAAAAAACCGGCAGCGCCAGTGGCACGGCAGGTCAGGGTTCTATATAACCCAATCGAATGGATTGCAGTGCCATTGCTCCGGTTTTCGAAGGAGATTATAAACGACAGCGAATGGACAGATCCAAAAAGCAAGAAGAGTGAAGCTGAGTGCTATAAATAATAGGCCAGGCAGAACTAATGCGCACGATACCAAAAACAAACCAGCCAGAAATTCTCCTACTCCTTTGATATTCATGATGGCCGGCATCGCCAACCATCCTGTAGTGTAAATCAGGCCGCAAATGATTCCCCACCAGTCGTCTGAACTCCTGGATTTTCCACCCGGCCCTCCGGATTTGATCAGTAAAGTGCTTGCTAAACATACAAGCGTATAGAGCGTGTAGAAAAGCCGGTTTTGGTCCGAAGTATGCCAATCCAACATAACTTCCTCCATAAACTTCTGGATCTTCAGTTGTAAATTAACTTACTTTTCGGAACTTTGTCAATGCTAACATATACGATATAATCAAGACATGATCGGTTCACTCAAAGGTAAAATTACTCATAAATCAGCAAACTATATTATCCTCGAAACCGCGGGTGTGGGATATAAAGTTTTTGTTCCGCCCGTGCTGCTGGTGCCATTTAAGCTGAACCAGGAACTGAGTCTGGTCATTCATACGTATGTGAGGGAAGATCAGATCACTTTATACGGCTTTCAAACTTTTTCGGAATTGGAATTTTTTGAAATGCTGCTCACAGTTTCGGGAGTAGGCCCCAAATCAGCATTGGCGATCATGTCTTTGGCCAGCATTGATATGCTTAAATCTGCCATTGTTTCAGAAGACCCTTCCGTGTTCACCAAAGTTTCCGGTATCGGCCGCAAAACCGCAGAACGTGTGATCGTGGAGTTGAAAGAAAAACTCAAAGACGAAAAATCTGCCATGCCGGTGGCGCGCGAACACTCCGATGCCATGGATGCCCTTGTTGCTCTAGGTTACAGTCAGCAGGAAGCGCGCGATGCGCTGAAAAATGTTCCTAAGGACGTTGCAAATCTGCAAGTAAAAGTTAAAATGGCTCTGAAAGCTCTGCAAAAATGATAACCCCGCTATCACAAGACGCTTGGGATGAAAAAGTCATCGAGCTTGGAGGCTCGATTTTGCAAAGCTGGGTATGGGGGGAATTTCAGGAATCGCTGGGACAAAAAATCCACAGGTTTTCGGGCGAGGATTTTGCTTGCTTGGCTATTGAAACAGCTTTGCCGTTTGGTAAAAAATACGCCTATTGTCCCAGAGGCCCTTTGGGCAATATTGATCCGGCTTTAGTTGATCTAAAAAAACTGGACGAGGACCATTCAATTATTTTTTCGCGCATTGAACCGTTGCAATCTGTAAAATTGCCGCGCGCTGTCAAAGATACGCAACCGGCAATTGACTGGGTCCTGGATCTGGAAAAAACCGAGGAAGAATTGCTGATCGGCATGAAACCCAAAACCCGCTACAACATCAACTTGTCCCAGCGCAAAGGTGTGGTCGTGCGGGAAGGAACTCAAGCTGATCTGATCACGGTCTGGCAGCTGCTTTTGGAAACTGCGAACCGCAATAAAATTAGATTGCATCCGCAAAGTTATTACTTTCAGATGTGGGACCATCTGGCGCCAAAATATTTAAAGATTCTGATCGCTGAATATAAGGGCCAGCCTCTTGCCGGCTTACTTTTGAGTTTATTTGGCGATACCGCGACTTTTTTGCACGGAGGAACTTCACAAAAAATGAAAGAAGCCATGGCCCCGCACTTACTGCATTGGGAAGCGATCAGGCTCGCGCGGAATTTGGGATTCAAACACTATGATTTTGGCGGCGTGGCGCCTGCAAAAGAAGAGAGTCATGCCTGGGCCGGGATCAGCCGGTTCAAAAAAGGCTTTGGCGGATTTGAAGTTAAGTATCCCGGCAGTTTTGATCTTATTTTTTCCCCCATCTGGTATAATGTATATAAGCAGGGACGAACACTTAAAAAAATCCTAAGTACTAAATCCTAATTTCTAAAGAAATTTTTTAGTTCATGCATTATAAAATAGCTGTTTCAGGTTCTGCCACTAACAATTGCACAAGAGGCGCGTATAAAAAATCTTATGAGATCGGCCGGCAAGTCGCGCTCCACGGCTGCGTTTTGGTTACGGGCGCCACGGTCGGCGTACCGGAATGGGCAACCCGAGGTGCGAAATCCGTAGGCGGAATTTCTATCGGACTGTCGCCCGCCGTTTCCAAGCAGGCCCACATTCACACCTATCATCTGCCGACCCGGTATATGGATCTTATCATTTATACGGGGTTTGATTATTCGGGGCGCAACATGCTGATGACGCGATCCGCCGACGGCGTGATAGTGGTTTGCGGCCGTATCGGCACTCTTAATGAATTCACCACCGCGTTTGAAGACAAGCGGGTGGTCGGGGTTTTGACCAAAACCGGGGGGATTGAACAGGATATTGACCGGATCTTGAAACTGGCCGAGCGCGGCCGGAGGCGGATCGTGTTCGATGATGATCCGAAGCGCCTGGTGGATAAGGTCATCAAGCTGATCCGCGTCAACGACAAACAAAAGAGCATGAAATGGAAGGAAGCATCTTAAAAAAATTTCTAATTTCTAATGCTGCTATTTATAGATACTACTGATCAAGATTCTGCGAAATTAACTTTGATCTCGAACAGCAAAACAATAGATCACATTTTTAAAGTCAGCCATAATTTATCAGAAGTATTGATCGGGCAGATCCAAACTTTCTTAAAGAAACAAAAAATAAAATTTGCTGACCTGGACAAGATCGCTGTGGTAACAGGTCCCGGTCATTTTTCCAAGATCCGCACAGCAGTAGCGGCCGCGAATGCCTTGGCTTACGGCTTGGGTATCCCGGTGGTTAGTATTTCTGCAGGCCTTAAGATCGATTGGCAGCAGCTTGCAAAACAGAAGGGCAAAAGAATGACACAGCCGCAATACGGCCGGGAGCCGAATATTACTTTGCCGAAAAAAAGATCATGACGTTCAAATCTTATCTTGATGTGCTGAAGAATATCGATTTTACTAAGCTTTGGATCTCCCAGGCGGCGTCCCAGTTGACCAATTATCTTTTGAGTTTTGCCATTCTGATCAAAGTTTTCCAACTGACCAATTCGTCCGCCGCAGTTTCATCGATCATTATTGCGTTTGGCCTTGGTACGGTTTTTTTCGGCGGCGTTGCCGGAGTGTATGCGGACCGGTTTGACCGGAAATGGCTTTTGACCCTGATAAATTTTTTGCAGGCCGGCAGCGTGGCTTTATATTTTGTGGTCGGGGGCAGTTTATGGGGATTGGTGATTGTCACTTTTTTATACGCATCATTGAACCAGTTCTATCTTCCGGCCGAAGCTCCTTCCATTCCGATTTTAGTCCCCAAAAACCAGCTTTTGATCGCAAACAGCTACTTTGCTTTCACCGGAAGCGCGGCTTTGATCCTGGGCTTTGCCGCAGCAGGCCCCATCACTGTGATCTTCGGCCCCAGCGCGCCATATTTGACGGCAGTTTTATTGCTGCTGCTGGCGGGTTTGTCGACATTATCTCTGCCATCATTGCCGCCGGCGAAAAAAGTGAACAATCCTTATTCATTGGACCGCGTCTGGCATGAATTTAAAGAAGGCGTTGTACATCTTTGGGAGAACAAACAGCTCCACTTCCCGTTGTTAAGCCTTATCGCCATTCAAATTGTGACGGGTATGATGGTCACCATAGCGCCGGTCTTTATACAACAGGCGATCGGGATAAACCTGAACGAAGGATCGTTGTTGGTTGTGGCCCCATTGGGCTTGGGAATCCTGATCGGCGCGTTATTCCTAGGGCTAGAAGAACGGCGTTTCCGCAAAAAAGACCTGATATTTGCCGGATTTCTGGGAATGGGCGTTATGATATTCGCTTTATCTTTTATAAATTTTATTACCTATAAATATTTTTATTACTCCGCCATAGCGCTGATCATCGGGTTTTCTAATGCCCATATTTTTGCCCCGAGCCATTCATTGATCCAAACTTACGCTTTAGCGCACATCCGCGGCCGGATCTACGGAACCTTATATGTACTGCTTCAGGTGGCCGCAACTATGCCTACGATCATTATTGGTTTGCTTGCTGATAGGATCAGTTTAAGCCTGATCGTGGGGGGCTTGGGTGTGCTGCTGCTGATCTTCGGATTATCTATCCGGCCTAGCCATTTGACAAGTTCCTAAAAATGGTTAAAATAAGTTAGTGATATCTAATTTAATAAAAGTCTAGCCAACCAGCGGCTCTTTTTGCGTTTGCAAAAAGAGAAATTATTTTAGTCCCTAAATTTAAAAAAATGGCTAACTTAAGCCTTAATTTAACAGGTCCGACCCGGCAGCAGGGCCTCCGGAAGTTCTTCACACCCTTCCACGAGGTCTTAGAAATGCCAAATTTGATCGAAGCGCAGATCCGGTCCTATAAGTGGTTTTGGGAAAAGGGTTTGAAAGAACTTTTGGAAGAGATTAATTCCATCAAAGATTTTACAGGCAAGAATCTCGAATTGTTTTTTGGCGAACACTATTTGGATAAACCGAAATACGACGAAAAAACCGCCAAAGAGCGCAATACCACTTACGAAGCGCCGCTCTATGTTTCCGTGAAATTGGTGAATAAAGTGACCGGGAAGACAAAGACCCAAGATGTTTACTTGGGTGATTTTCCATTGATGACGCCCAGGGGAACCTTTGTCAT